>CAYYSY010000419.1:0-17539 GCA_964474355.1 uncultured Spirochaetaceae bacterium
CAGCATCGTCGACGTCGGCAGCGCCACGGCGCTCATGGAGGGCGACTTCGATGGGGCGATGAGCTTCTCTGCGTCTTCGGTGACGGGCGTCGTGTCTGCGAACATGGCCGCCGACATCGGGTCTTCCCTCTCGGGCAACTCGGATTTCCTTCTGGCTTTCGGTAACGTGGGCTCGCTCGACCTCCAGGTCGTGCTCGGCGCCGGCACCGTCTGCTCGACGATCGCGACGTGCCCGACCGCGCCGAATCTCTCTCCGCCCGCCGTTCTTCACGACTTCACCGGTCCGACCAACATCACGATCACCCCCATCCCCGAGCCCGCGACGGGATTGCTGATCGGGCTAGGCATGTTGGGCTTGACTCTGCGGGCCCGTGTGCGGAGGATTGACTCTCTCGATCGCTAGCGGTGTCGCCCCACCGTCACGGTCACCAAGGAGTCAATCGTGCTGACGTTCCGTGCGGCCGGAACGCCTGTCAGGCGTTCTAGTCAGCTGCTGCTCGCTGTTCTCGTTCTCACATCGTTTGCGTCGCTCGGCCCAGTCTGCGGCCCGCTGACCAATCCGGATCCGGAGCCCAGCTCCGATCCGGACATCGTCCAGCCGAAGCCGCCCATCGTCCGCATCACGCTGAACGGCATTCCGGCCGACACCAACCAGCTCCTCGCCGTCCCGACGAGTGGCTTCGTGATCAACGTCGACTGGGAGCCGACTGATGCCGCGGTCGACCGCGCGAGCCTCTCTGTCCTCGTGGCCGGCTGGGACGACACGTTCCGCATCCTGACCTCGCAGTTTGCCAGCGACGCCGATGGCGCCTGGCTCGTACTGCCCGCGGCTCGGGCCCTGCCCGAAGGCAGCTTCACGATCTACGCGACCGTCAGCGACGTAGCCGGCAACACCGCTCAGAGCGATTACTCGTTCGCCGCGCGGGACTTCGCGAATGGAACGCCCCCGATCGGATCCGGCCAGGAGATCTGGTTCGACTTCGAGTCCGACCGCGACGCGACACCCGGGCCCGACTTCGACGTCGACCTCGAGACGCTCGGCCTCGCCTCACCCTCCGCACCTGCCGCGATGAACGAGTTCGTTCGCGCCTGGGTGATCGAGGAGATCCTCGAGCGCGTGCGATCGGCGTACTACGACTCGAACCCCGCGGCCCTGCCCGAGCCCGATCCCATCCCCGTGAGCTTCTCCGACGCCGACGTCGGCGCTCCGGACGCCACTCGCATCTGCGTCGGCGGTGAGGACCCGACCGGCGGCATCACCCTCGGCAACGTCGTGACGGATCCGAACAACGCGCGCGGGGGCACCATCGAGTGTGGCTCGATCCCGCCGACCGGTGTGTTTCCCCGTGAGATTCTCATGTACGCAGGCCAGGCCGAGTTCCAGTCGACGATCGATGCGCTTCGCCCCGCCGCGGGCGGCACGCCGATCGGCGAACACCCCGCCGACGCGGTCGTGCTCGACCCCTCATTCGACCCGGGTACGCCCGGCATCCCGTTGACCCACCTGTCGCGCTTCGTGCAGGTGCGCAACGCGGTGCGGGCCTTCGGCCGGGCCCTGGGCACCGTGCTCGCCCACGAGTCGGGCCACGCGCTCGGTCTCGTGCCTCCCGCCGCCCCCGGCGTCGGTCTCTACGGCGGGGCGACGGGCGCACGCACGTACCACAACGAGATGCCCGATGGCACGCTGCCGCGCGAGACGTACCTGATGAATCACGGTGGGAGCTTCACCTTCGCCGAGCTCGCGGGGCTGTCCGGCGAGCCTCCCGCCGAGTTCAGGCCACTCAACCACGCCTATCTGCGAGATCGAGTGGTGTTGGCCAGCGACGTCACCGCGCTCCTCCCCCCTCCGGCACTCCAGTCGGTCGATCCCGCCGTCGTGAGCCAGTCAGTGCAGGCGATCCATCTCTACGGCGAGGGCTTCGCCGCCACACCTGCCGTGACGCTCTCGAACGACGTGTTCATCTACCAGGCGATCGGCGAGGCGTTCGTCAGCGACTCGGAGAGCACGGCGGTGATCGTGCGGGGGCAGGTCGCACCGGGCGTCTATGACGTGACCCTGGTCAACCCGGATGGCCAGAGCACGTACATCCTCGACGCGGTGACCGTGGAGTAGCGGCGGCGGCGCGCGACTCGCTCACAGATCCCAGAAGAAGTCCGCGTTGGTGAGCTCGGCCTCGTCGTCCGACGCGACGGGTGCGCCCTCTTCATCGGGCGACGCCACGCCGCCGCGCTCGATCAAGTGCAGCTGATCCTCGAGATCCTGCGTCTCGCGCGCCCAGTAGTCCTCGGTGCCGAAGTGGGGGAACGCGTCGGGGAACGACGGGTCGTCCCAGCGTCGCGCGATCCAGCCCGCGTAGAAGACGTACCGGAACGCGCGCAGCGGCTCGATCAGCTCGAGCCAGCGATCCTCGAAGGGACGGAACGTGCGGTACGCGTCGACGAGCAGCGCCCGCTGCCGGGCGGCCTCCGCGTCGCGTCCCGGCAGCAGCATCCAGACGTCCTGCACCGCGGGCCCCACGACCATGTCGTCGAAGTCCAGAAAGAACCACCGGTCGCCGTCGCGCAGCAGGTTGCCGGCGTGGCAGTCGCCGTGGATCGCCTGCAGCGGGACGCCCTGGGACCGCTCGCGATAGATCGCGACCACCTCCCCCACCAGCGCCCTGTAGCGCTCGGCGCACGAGGGCGGCAGGAAGTCGCCGGCGTCGAGCGCGTCGAGCGCCCGCAGCGGCACGGACTCGGCGTCGAGGGTCGGCCGGTGCTTGAGCGCGAGTCCCTCGGCCGTGTCGTGGATGCGCGCCAGCAGACGACCGAGCAGCGCGAGCTCGTCGTCGCGGAACTCGTCCGGCGAGCGCCCGCCTGTGCGCGGCCAGACAGCGAAGTGGATGTCGCGGAAGCTCCGCAGGGTCTCGCCGTCGGCGAAGCGCAGCGGGACGCACACGGGGATCTCCGCCGCCTCGAGGGCGTGGAGCATCGCGTGCTCTTCGCCGATGGCGTCGCTGCTCCAGCGACCCGGGCGATAGAACTTCGCGACGACGTGGCGCTCGTCTTCGAGCCGCACGTCGTAGACGCGGTTCTCGAGCGCGTTCAGCGGGAAGCAGTGGCCCGTGGTCGCGAAGCCCGCTGCCTCCACGGCCTCGAGGACGGCATCGGGCGAGAGCGCGTAGAACTCGTCCTCGGTCGACATGCGCGGCAGCTTACCCCAGCCCGCCGGATGGCCCGGCAACCGCGCCGGGCGGCTCCGAATTGTCCCACAGGGTCGATTTCGGTAGCTTCTACGCCGACTTGCAGCCTCCCCGGAGCAACCCCGCCAAGGCCGCCAGCACCCGCGCGGCTCCGTGGAGTCATGCTGCGCAGGCACGACCGACGCCCGGCAGACCCACCCCGAGCCGATCCCCGAGAGATCGAGAGAAGCGAGACCCGATGACCCGCGACGGACGCGACCGCCCCTGGCTGATCCGCACCTACTCCGGCCACTCCTCGGCCCAGGCGAGCAACGAGCTCTACCGCAGCAACCTGGCGAAGGGACAGACCGGCCTCTCGGTCGCGTTCGATCTGCCGACGCAGACCGGCTACGACGCCGACCACCCGCTCGCCCGCGGCGAGGTCGGCAAGGTCGGCGTGCCGGTGTGCTCCATCGACGACATGGAGGCGCTCTTCGCGGAGATCCCGCTCGGACGCATGAACACGTCGATGACGATCAATGCGACCGCGGCGTGGCTCCTCGCGCTCTACGTGGCCACGGCCGAGCGCCAGGGCGTGGCCCAGGGCGAGCTCCAGGGCACGACCCAGAACGACATCGTCAAGGAGTACCTGTCACGGGGTACCTACGTGTTCCCGCCCCAGGCCTCGATGCGGCTCACCAGCGAGATCGTCGCCTACACGGTCAACGAGATCCCCAAGTGGAACCCGATGAACGTGTGCTCGTATCACCTGCAGGAGGCGGGTGCGACGCCAGTGCAGGAGATCGCGTTCGCGATGGCCAACGCGGTGTCGGTGCTCGATGCCGTGAAGGCGCGTGACGACGTGCCCGACGAGCTGATCGGCCAGGTCTTCGGCCGCATCTCGTTCTTCCTGAACGCCGGCATCCGCTTCGTCGAAGAGGTCTGCAAGTGCCGCGCGATGACGTCGCTCTGGGAAAAGATCGGCCGCGAGCGCTACGGCATCGACGACGCCAAGATGCTCCGCTTCCGATACGGCGTGCAGGTGAACAGCCTGGGCCTCACCGAGAGCCAGCCCGAGAACAACATCGTGCGGATCGCGCTCGAAGCCCTCGGCGTGACCCTCAGCAAGCGCGCCCGCGCGCGCTCGCTGCAGCTACCGGCGTGGAACGAGGCGCTGGGCCTTCCCCGCCCCTGGGATCAGCAGCTCTCGCTGCGCACGCAGCAGATCCTCGCGTACGAGACCGACCTGCTCGAGTACGAGGACATCTTCGACGGCTCGCACGTCATCGAGGCGCGCACGAGCGAGCTCGAGCAGCAGGCGACCGAGGAGTTCGAGAAGATACTCGGCATGGGCGGCGCCGTCGCCGCCGTCGAGAACGCGTACATGAAGCAGGCGCTCGTCGAGTCGCATACCCGCCGCATGCGCGCGATCGAGACCGGTGACCTCGAGGTGATCGGCGTGAACTGCTACGAGGAGACGGTCGACTCGCCGCTCACCGCCGAGGGCGAGACGTCGATCATGAAGGTCGACGACTCGGCCGAGCGCGAGCAGATCGAGCGACTGCGGGCCTTCCGCGCGAAGCGAAACGATGCCGACGTGAAGACCGCCCTGCGGAGCCTCGAAGATGCGATCCAGAACGGCAGCTCGATCATGCCCGCGTCGATCGGCTGCGCTAAGGCCGGCGTCACGACCGGCGAGTGGTCGGACACGTTGCGCCGGCTCTTCGGCGAGTACCGGGCGCCGACGGGCGTGTCGGCCGTCGACCTGTCGAGTGCGAGCGAGAGCGTCGGCGCCGTGCGCACGCGAGTCGACGCGGTCAGCGAAGGGCTCGGGCGCCGCCTCAAGATCCTGGTCGGCAAGCCCGGCCTCGACGGCCACAGCAACGGCGCCGAGCAGATCGCGGTGAAGGCGCGCGACGTCGGCATGGAGGTCGTCTACGACGGCATCCGCCTGACACCCGCCGAGATCGTGCAGTCGGCGCGCGACGAAGGCGTGCACGTGATCGGGCTCTCGATCCTGTCGGGCTCGCACGGCGTGCTGGTCGTCGACGTGCTCGAGGCGCTCCGCAAGGAGGGGCTCGGCGACGTGCCGGTGGTCGTCGGCGGCATCATCCCGGAGGAGGACGCCGCCGAGCTCGAGTCGGCCGGCGTGCGCCGCGTCTACACGCCAAAGGACTTCGATCTGACGGCGATCATGAGCGACATCGTCGACATCGTGTCGGGAGACGCCCTCTAGGTGCCCTCTCCCATCGCCGGCCGCGAGCGCGCGTGGTGACCGATCGCGCCGAGCACCTGCTCGAGGGGCTTCGCAAGGGCGATCGCAGCGCGGTCGCCGAGGCGTTGAACCTCGTCGACGACCGCCGGCCCGCCGAGCGCGCCACGGCACTCGATCTGCTGGACGCGATCCACGCAGGCGACGGCGCCGCGCGCGGCTGGCGCGTCGGCGTCACCGGGCCACCCGGCGCGGGCAAGTCCACCCTGCTGAACGCCTTCGTGCGCGAGGAGCGCCGGCGCGAGCGCAGCGTCGGCATCGTCGCCGTCGATCCATCGAGCCGCCGCAGCGGCGGTGCACTCCTCGGTGACCGCATGCGCCTCGACACCACGGCGCGCGAGAGCGGGGTGTTCCTGCGCTCCATGGCCGCGCGCGACCGCCTCGGCGGCCTCGCCGATGCGACCTTCGCGAGCGTCGAGATCCTGTCGGCGGTCTTCGACCGCGTCTTCGTCGAGACGGTCGGCATCGGCCAGTCGGAGAGCGAGATCTCGCGCCTCGTCGACACCCTCGTCTTCGTCGTCCAGCCAGGGGCCGGCGACACGCTGCAGTTCATGAAGGCCGGCATCCTCGAGTGGCCCGACGTCTTCGTAGTGAACAAAGCCGACGTCGGCTCGGCCGCCGAGCGCACGCGCAGCGAGCTCATCGCCGGGCTCGGGCTCGGTGAACGACGCGACGACGACTGGACGCCGCCGGTGCTGCTCTGCTCGGCGCGTGACGACGCCGGCCTGGGCGAGCTCTGCGACGCGGTCGAGGCGCATCGCGCGGCACAGCGAGACAGTGGCCACGCCGACCGCCGCCGAGCCGGAGCCCGCAGCGCCTACGTGCTCGGGGCGCTGCTCCGCCGCTGGGGCTCGCACGGCATCGAGCGACTGGGCGGCGAGGACGCCGTCATCGCCCGCATCGAGGCGGAGACGAGCCGCTCCCCGTTCCGCCTGGCCGAGATGCTGGGGGGCGAGATCGAGCAGGGGCGAACGGGCTCGCCGGGAGGCAGCGCGCGTTGAAGGGCATTGGACGACTCGTCTTCTGGTCGCTGCTCGGCTCGCTGATCTTCGGGCTGCTGGTCGGCACCGCGATCCGCAAGAAGCTCGACCGCCCGGTCCGCTATCTGGGGATGGCCGCGCCAGTGGACTCAGCCCGAGCGCCCGGCCCACTCGGTCTCCTTCACCCCGGCGCGGTGGTTCTCGAGGCGCGCGAGGGTGAAGAAGAGATCGCTCAGGCGGTTCAGGTACTCGAGCGCGTGTCCGCCGATCTTCTCCTCGCGATCGAGCGACACGACACGGCGCTCGGCGCGGCGGCACACGGTGCGCGCGAGGTGGAAGGCGGCGGCCGCCGACGAGCCGCCGGGTAGCACGAACGCCTCGAGCGGCGGCAGCTCCTGGTCGTAGCGGTCGATGGCCGCCTCGAGCACCGCGACGTCGTCGGGGCCGACCTCGGCGAAGCCGTTCTTCTCGCGCACGTCGGAGCGGGGCGTGGCCAGGAACGAGCCGACGTCGAAGAGTGCGCTCTGGATGCGGCGGAGGGGCTCGACGAGCTCGGGCAGCACACCCGTCGCGAGCGCCTGGCCGACGCATGCGTTCAGCTCGTCGACCTCACCGTAGGCCTCGACCCGGTGGTCGTCCTTGGTCACGCGGCCGGATCCGAAGAGATCGGTCTCTCCGGCGTCTCCACGCTTGGTGTAGACCTTCATGGCTCTCCACTCATCAAAGCTGAGGGCTCTCCACTCATCGGGCTGAGGGCTCTCTACCCGGTACGCCCGAAGCGCCTGGAGCATCGGTGGACGCGAGCGCGCGCATCAGATCTGCTCGAGCTCCTGATCGACCAGACGCGCGATCTCGTCGTCGGCGGGCGCGCTCGCAGCCACCGTCGGCTGTGCCGCGGGGTCGGGCGATGCGGCCGGCTCGCCGCTGCCGGACAGCCGGCGCAGCACGAGCCAGACCAGCCCCACGCCCACGATCGCGGCAAGCAGCGGGATCACGTAGGCCGCGAGCCCCCAGCCCTCGGGCTTCGGGGCGCCGCGAATCACGTCGCCGTAGCGCGCGTAGAGCTGCTCCTCGACCTCGGCGCGGGTCGCGCCGGCCTGCTCCTGCAGGATCACCCACTGGATCAGCTCGGCTGCCTGCGGGCTCGGACACGAGGCCAGCGTGCGTCCGGGACAGAACGGGCTCATGACCTCGCGGGCCAGGTCGTAGGACCAGCCGTCCTCCGGCCCTTGCGCGTGCGCGGGGGGCGCCGCCGCGAAGGAGACCACGGCGAGCGCCAGGGTCAGCACGATCGCCGCTCGTCGGCGCGACGCGAATCTCATCAGATGTCCCAATGCAGCTGCCCCGACTCGCCCTCGCCCGTCTCGTCGCCGTCGTGGACGAGCTGCCGCGGCGGCTCGGCCAGCATGCGGGTGCCCGGCGGCACCGAGGCGGTCAGCCAGACGTTGCCGCCGATGACGCTCCCAGCGCCGATCACCGTCTCGCCGCCGAGAATCGTGGCCCCGGCGTAGATCGTGACGTCGTCCTCGACCGTGGGGTGGCGCTTCACGCCGCGCAGCCGGCCCGCGTGGCGCAACGACGTCGCGCCGAGCGTCACGCCCTGATAGATGCGGACGCGCTTGCCGAACTCGGCGGTCTCGCCGATCACGACGCCGGTGCCGT
The DNA here is from genome assembly GCA_964474355.1 of uncultured Spirochaetaceae bacterium. Classification (GTDB taxonomy): domain Bacteria; phylum Myxococcota_A; class UBA9160; order UBA9160; family UBA4427; genus CAYYSY01. The sequence goes on from CAYYSY010000419.1 coordinate 8,076, forward strand.
GGTCGATGAAGAAGCACTCGGCGATGCGTGCGCCCGGATGGATGTCGATGCCGGTGCGATCGTGGGCGTACTCGCTCATGATGCGCGGCAGCAGCGGCACACCGAGGTCGTAGAGCACGTGCGCGACGCGATGGATCGAGAGCGCGCGGATCGCCGGATAGGCGAGCACGATCTCCTCTGCGCCCTGGGCGGCGGGGTCGCCGTCGAAGGCGGCCTCGACGTCGAGCGCGACCAGCGCCCGGATCACCGGCAGCGACTTCATGAACTTCTCGGTGGCCGAGCGCCGGTCGAGGTTCGCCGGCAGGTCGACGCGTTCGAGCAGGTGGTAGAGCCCGTCCGCGATGTCGGGCAGGTCGCTCCTGAGCTCGTCGGCGTCGCACTTGTAACGCACGAGCCGCTGGGTCTGGTCGGTCCAGCGCACCACGCTGTCGGGGTCGAGGACCCCGCGGCAGACCGCCTGGGAGTGCGGATCATCGTTGCAGCCGGAGAGCGCCTCGATGAGGTCTTCGAAGACCTGGGGATCGATGCCGGCGCCGCCGGAGTGGGCGGCCCGCTCGTCGTCACTGCTCATCGGGGATGGACCTCCTGCCCGGTGCGGTGCGCGCCGCCCACACAGTAGCGGAAGGCGGGCGAGACGCGGTCCTGCGGGCGCACCGGCTTTGGATGCCGTCTCGGGGGCGGAGTATCGTGCCCGAGGAGCGTCCCGGCCGAGCTGCCGGGGCGCAGGCGAGGTGCAACTCGACGACGCCGCGCGTCGCACGCCGGAGATCCATCATGGACACGCACGAGATGATCGCTGCCGGTGGCGTCGTCTATCGGCGGACTGCCTCTGGCATCGAGTACCTCGTCGGCGAGCAGATCGACTGGCGCACGCGCGATCGCAACGTGCGCCTGCCGAAGGGCCATGTCGACCCCGGCGAGGCTCTCGAGCAGGCGGCGCTCCGCGAGGTCGCGGAGGAGACCGGGCGCAGTGCCCGGATCGAGGCGCACCTGGGCGAGCACAGGTACTCGTTCGTGGCACCGCCGCGAAGGGCCCGGCCCGGCGGGCGGATCGAGAAGATCGTGGTCTTCTTCCTGATGGAGGATCTCGGGCCGAGCCCCGACCCCCGCGACGACGAGATGGAGCGGCTGCTCTGGCTCGATGCGGACACGGCCTGCGCGCGGCTCAGCTTCGAGAACGAGCAGGCGATGATCCGCCGGGCCCAGGAGCAGCTCGAGTCGGCGTGAGAAACGCACGGCCGCCTCGATGACGGGCGTGAAGCGCGCGCCGCCCTGTTAACATCGGGCGCGACGGGTCGGGGGAACCATTGCCGCTCTACAGCCACTCGCGCCTCTCGAACTTCGAGAACTGCAAGAAGAAGTTCCACTTCCGCTACGTGCTCCAGGTCCCACAAGAGACCGAGGGCATCGAGGCGTTCGTGGGCAAGCGCGTCCACGAAGTGCTCGAGCGGCTCTACCTCTTCGTCGCGCGCGATCAGGTGCCGGGCCTCCAGAAGGTGATCGCGCGCTACCACGCGCTCTTCGACGAGCACCTCGACGAAGAGCGCATCCGCATCGTGAAGCCGGGCATGAAGATCGACGACTACCGCCAGCTCGGCGTCGACTGCCTGACCAACTTCTACCAGCGCACCTACCCCTTCGATCAGGACGAGACCCTCGGCATCGAGCGGCGCGTGGTGTTCCACCTCGACGACGAGAAGCGCTACGGCCTGCAGGGGATCATCGACCGCATCGTGCGCACCCGCGACGGGGTGATCGAGATCCACGACTACAAGACCGGCGCGTACGTGCCCAGCCAGAAGAAGCTCGACGAGGATCGCCAGCTCGCCCTGTACCAGATCGGCGTGGCCAGGGAGCTCGGCGAGGACGCGCCGATCCGGCTGGTCTGGCACTACCTCGCCAAGAACAGGCGCTGCGTCAGCGAGCGTACGCCCGAGCAGCTCGACGCCCTCCGCGGCGAGACCATCGAGCTGATCGACCGGATCGAGGCGGAGACGGAGTTCGAGGCCTCGAAGAACCGGCTCTGCGACTGGTGCGAGTTCCGCGAGGTGTGCCCGGCCTGGGGCGGCACGCCGCCGACCCGTGAAGAGATCCTCGCCCGCCGCGCGGGCGACTCGGAGCCCAGCGACCAGATTTCGCTGCTCTGACTGCCGACCGACCCCGACCCTGCCCTGCCGAAACGCCTCCGTTTCGTCGCTCGCGCCGACCGCGCGCATCGAGGTAAGCTCAGCCCATGGCCCTCCAGATCGAACGCATCCCGACTTTCGGCGACAACTACACCTATCTGATCGTCTGTGACGAGACGAACGAGGCGGCGATCATCGACGCGCCCGAGGCCGAGCCCGTGAAGAAGGCGGTCGAGGCGAGCGGCGCGACGGTGACCAAGATCCTGTCGACCCATCACCACCCCGACCACGCCATGGCGAACCCCGAGCTCGCCGAGCACTTCGGCGGCGTGCCGGTCATCGGGCACGTGAGCGACCGCGAGCGGCTCGCCGGCATGACCGACGGCGTCGACGAGGGCGACACCGTGACGGTGGGCAACCAGACGGCGCGCGTGCTCTTCATTCCGTCCCACACGATGGGCCACGTCGCCTACGTCTTCGACGACGCGAAGGCCGCGTTCACCGGCGACATGCTCTTCGCCGGCGGCTGCGGGCGCCTCTTCGAGGGCAACGCGCAGATGATGTACGACGCGCTCTGCGTGAAGCTCAGCGCCCTGCCCGACGACGTGTGCGTGTACTGCGGGCACGAGTACACGCTCTCGAATCTCCAGTTCGCGGTCACGATCGAGCCCGACAACGCCGACATCGCGGCCAAGCTCGAGCAGGTCGAGAAGATCCGCTCCCACGCGGCCGCCGACTGGCACGACGCGACCTCCGACGAGATGACGATCCCCTCGACGATCGGCGAGGAGAAGGCGACCAACGTCTTCATGCGCGCCGACTCGGCCGAGGAGCTCGGCCGGATCCGCACCCTCAAGGACAACTTCTAGCCCCTTGGCCCCGGATGCGGAGCAGACGGCCGAGCGCCTGTCGACGCTCGTCCATCGCGTCGGCTTCCACGAGACCGATGCGATGGGCATCGTGCATCATGCGAACTACCTGAAGTACTTCGAGGACGCGCGCGTCGTCTGGCTCGACGAGCACGACCGCGGCTACGGCCACTACATGGCGCTCGGCCTGCACTTCGCCGTGACCCGCGTCGAGGCCGACTACGTACAGAGCGCGCGCTTCGACGACCGGCTCGAGGTCACGACCTGGATGGAGTGGGTGCGCGGCGCATCGCTTCGAATGGGATACCGGATCGAGCGGGACGGCGACACGCTCGTCACCGGCGCCACCGAGCACGCAGCGGTGAACGACGAGGGCCGCGTGCGGCGCATTCCGAAGGAAGACCGGGCGAGGCTGGCGGGCGCTACGGGCGCCTGAGACGAGGCCCGCTGGAGCTCAGCGCGCGGGGCGTCCACCCATCAGCCGGCCGAGCTTCGAGCGGATGTTGCCGATGACCTGGTCCTCGACCAGATCTGTGACGGACGCAACGGCATCGAGCACGTCGCCCTGCCCCGACCAGTGCGAGCGCACGACATCGGGGTGCACGCGGTTCAGCATGGCCGAAACGCAGCCCGCCACGACCAGGAGGTCGTCCACGAGACCGACCGGGCCGAAGAGCAGCCCCGGCATGACGTCGATCGGCGAGACGACGTAGGCCACCCCGCCCACCGCGATCGCCTTCGCCATGATCGGCACGCGGTCGTCGCGAAGCAGGCGCATGAGCAGCACGGTGAAGTCGGGCAGCAGGAAGAGCAGATCGAGCAGCCCCGACGGCTCTCGCTTGGGCCGGCTCGACACGACCGCGCCGCGAATGCGCTCGTAGAGCCGCTTCTCTTCGGGGTTCAGCTCGATGGTCACGGTCTGATCGGCCATGGCACCCTCGCCTTCACGAGAACACGCCGTTTCGCTCGCGAAGCCCGCGCTGGAAGCCGGCCTCGATCACGGCGCGCACCTGATCGACTTGATCGATGATCTTGGCGTCCTCGTCGTTCGGATCGCCCTCGAAGTACATCGGCTCGTGGAAGTAGATGTGGTACTTGGTCGGCATCGGCAGCAGGCCGAGAGGCCCGAGCCACGGAAACGTGAGCGTGATCGGCATCGCCGGCGCGCCCAGCGCCTTGCCCAGCTTTCGCAGATTCGTGATGCCCGGCTGCTGCTCTTCACTCCCCACCACCGATACAGGCACGATCGGCACGCCTGCCTCGAGCGCAAGGCGCATGAAGCCGAGCCCGAAGCGCTGGAGCTTGTAGCGCTGCGTGAAGGGCTTGTTCATGCCCCGCGCGCCTTCCGGGAACGCCATCACCACCTCGCCCGCCTTGAGCAGGTTGATGCAATTGCGCGGCGTGCCCGTGAGCGACCCCCCGCGCGCCGCCGCGACGCTCACGAAGGGCAGCTCGCTCACGTAGTACTCGGCCATGCCGCGGACGATGCGCGGCGGCGTCGCCTCGAGCAGCATCGCCGTCGTGAGCATCATGCCATCGAAGGGCAGCTGTCCGGCGTGGTTCGAGATCAGCAGGAAGGGCCCATCGGGCACGTTCTCGATGGAGTAGGTCTCGCAGCGGAAGTAGTAGCGGTACAGCAGCGCACCGAAGAGAGCACCCTGGCGCAGCTGCAGCGGGCTCAGCCCGTAGCCATCGAAGCCGTACTCGTTCAAAACCGTCGGCACGTTGGCGATGCGGTCGTCGATCTCCTCCTGCAGACGGCGCACCCAGAGCGGCTTGAACGCGCCGATCAGGTCTCCGATGGCCGAGGGAGCGAGGGCGGAGTCAACCGACATGCTGCTGCCCCCTCATCGACCTGAAGATCTCGCGCAGGGAGACCTGCGGCGTGAACTCGGTCGCCTCGCGGAACCGCTCACCCGAGAGCGAGATCGGGTAGCGCAGATAGTCGAGCATGCCGGGCGGATAAGGCCAGAGCCCCCAGTTGAAGCCGCGCGCGTACACTGCGTTCGCAATCGGACCGGGCAGCACGAAGGGCCTGCGTCCCACCTCTTCGATCGCCGTGTGCAGGGGCACCTCTCCGGGCCCGACCACGTTGAAGACGCCCTGCAGCCGCTGCGCGAGCGCCGCGACGATGGCCTCGACGACGTCGCTCTCCGAGATGAACTGCATCATCGGGTCGAAGCCCATCACCGTGGGCACCCGCTGCATCCGGAGCAGCGACGCGGCCATCGAGTGGACGTAGGGACCGAGCGTGTTGACGGGCCGCAGGACGCACGTGCGGATCTGCGGGTGGCGCCAGATGTACGCCGACGCCAGCGTGTCGACCTCGACGAGATCGCGGATCTCGGGATAGCTCCGGCTCGCCGAGAGCGGCTGATCCTCGTCCATGAAGTAGGGGTTCTCGGCGAAGGCGCCGTAGACGTAGCCGCTCGAGAGCACGACGAGCTGCTGCACGCCGTGAGCCGCGCAGTGGTCGAGCAGCTGCTTCGTGCCGCGCACGTTCACTTCGTGGCGGATCCTCCAATCCGACTTGAAGTCGCGCACGAAGCCCATGTGGACGACGACGTTCGGCTTCTCGGTACGGATCACGTCCTCGAACTTGCGCTTGAGCAGGTCGACGCGATGCAGGCGGATCTCGGGCGGCTTCGTCCGCCACGGGTGACGGTCGACGCCGGAGACCTCGGCCTCCCGCATCATTCGCCGTCCGAGCAGCCGGCCAAGCCCACCCGCGATGCCCGTGATGAGAATCCGGTCCATGCGTCCTTCCATCGGCCGAACGAAGCGCCGGCTGTGCGACCTGCCGGCGCTGCGATCCGTCGCAGGCCCGGTCGCCGCCGAGAAACACGGGCGAGCCGGGCCGCACGGCGGCCGGAGGGGGCGCGAGGACTCCATCGTGCCCCAAAACCGCCGTGCGCGCGCGGGGTGGCTGTGATAGATGTTCCCCCAAAGGGGAGCCGTCGGGGCGGACATGGATCACAGCGCGAAGTTCGAGGAGGTCCGGATCCCCCTCCTGGAGCCCATCCGAGGGCTCGATGCCGTTTCAGGCGTCCTCGGGGTCCCCGAGTGGTGGCCCACGGGGGAGCGCATCGCCATGGCGATCGCGCACGCCGAGGGCAGTGACTACACCGATCCGCTCATCGAGTACGTACACCGGGTCCTCACCGAGAACCACATCCTCACGATCCGCTTCAACTTCCCGTTCGCAGAGAAGAGCCGGCGCGCGAAGGCGGACCCGATCGAGAGCCTCGAGCTCGCCTACCGCTGCGCCCTCGCCGTGCTCGGCCGCGATCCCACGGCCACCCCCGCCCACCTGTTCCTGGGCGGCTTCGGCATCGGTGCCCGAGTGGCCGCGCGGCTCGCATCCGAACGCCTGCAGATCGATGGCCTCGCGATGTTCAGCTATCCGCTGCACCCGAAGGGCCAGGCCGAGAACCTGCAGGTCGAGGGGCTGAACCGCGTCGTGTCTCCGATGCTCTTCGTCCACGGCTCCGAGGATCCGACCTGCACTCCCGCAGCCATGAAGCGCTGCCTCTCGCGGATCGGCGCCCCGACCCGCGCCGTCACGATCGAAGGCGCCGGCCGGAACCTCTTCGTCCCCGAGGACATTCCGCCGCCGCCCCCGCCCCCCGAGCCCGATGACGAGGGGCTGAAGGCCATGGGCGACGACGAGTTCGTGCCACCGCGCCGAACCGAGCCCGAGGGCCCGGCCGAGAAGTTCGCCCTCGACCTGGTCGACTGGATCCACGGCATCCTCGGCACCGAGCCCCCCTGAGGGCCCCCGGCGCTGCCGGGGCGACGAGCACACCGACGGCATACAACCCCATCACCGTGAGGCCGCGCAGGCGGTCTGCGGGGCAAGCATTCGCGGCCGCTGCGGCGGCCCACCACGGAGGCGCCCATGGCGAGCGCGAGCCAGCTCTACTTCAAGCAGCTTCCGGTCGGCGAGATGGCGAACTACGCCTACCTGATCGGCTGCCAGGAGACGCGCAAGGCGGTCGTGGTCGACCCGGCCTGGAACGTCGACGGGCTGCTCGACCTCGCCGAGGCCGACGGCATGGACGTCGAGGGCGCGCTCGTCACCCACTACCACCAGGATCACGTGGGCGGCAGCATCTTCGGCATGGACATCCAGGGCCTCGACCGGCTGCTCGAGCGCCACCCGATGCCGATCCACGTCCAGAAGGTCGAGGCCCACGGCCTCAAGCAGGTCACGGGGGTCGGCGACGCCGACCTCGCGCTGCACGAGGGCGGCGACGTGATCGAGCTCGGCGCGATCCAGCTGCGGCTGCTGCACACGCCCGGCCACACGCCCGGCTCGCAGTGCTTCCTGGTCGAGGAGGCAGGCCAGCCCGCACACCTCGTCTCGGGCGACACGCTGTTCCTCAACGCCTGCGGTCGAGTCGACCTGCCCGGCGGCGACGCCGAGGCGCTCTACTACAGCCTGAACCAGACGCTCAAGAAGCTGCCCGACGAGACCCTGCTCTTCCCGGGCCACGCGTACGGCGAGCCGAGCGCGACGATGGGCGAGCAGAAGCGGACGAACCCCTTCCTGCGCGTCACCTCGCTCGAGATGTTCCTGAGCTTCATGGGCGTGTAGCAGCGCTCTGAAGCGCGAGCCCCGTCGCCTCGACGTCCACCTCGCCGGGGTCAGTCTTCGCCGGGGTTGCCGACGATGATCTCACCCTCGAGCCGCTTCGGGACCCCGCCCTGGCCGCCCAGCTTGGGGTCCTTGCGGATGACCTTGTAGCGGTAGCGGCCGGGCTTCAGCTCGCAGAAGCTCGCGAACTCGCCGGGCATGATCTCCGCGCTGCGCAGCTCGTCGTCCTTGATCGTGAAGTTCACGAGGCTGTGGCAGATCATCGACTTCGCCACCTCGCGCTCGAACACGATCGTCGACGCGCTCTTCGAGTAGCTGATCCAGGCCACGAGCTGCCCCTCATCGAGCGTGGTGAGCCGCGGGCTCAGGGCGTGGTCCGTGATCAACACGACCTTGTGGCTGGTCCGCCGGTAGGCGGGGTCGAGCGACGGAAACTCGCCGGTCGTCTCATACGGGAGCTCCTCCGGCCGATGACTGTCGGCCGCGACCGGTCCCGCACACATCAGGACCAGCCCCACCACTACCCCGACCCAGCCGAGCACACCGCGCCCCTGCCCTAGCTCGAACTTCCTCACGTCGTCCCCCTCCCCTCACGTCCCGTACCCGCCGCCCTCCGCTGGACGGCGCCCCACCTCGATCGCCCCGAAATACTACACGCGCCCGCACCACCCCCCTTCCCCAAAAAGACGCGCGGCCGATGTGTGTTCGCACCTGCTTCGGGGCTGGGTCGGCGCCGGCGCGCGAAGGGACCCGGCCTGATCGCGGGCCTGGTTGCAGTGGCCGCGGTTTCAGGGGGGTCGTCCTCAGTTTCCGGGCGGCGGGCGGTACGGGCGCCAGCGCCTGCGCCCGGTTCCAACTCGGTGAAGAACAACGCCGCCCTCCAATTCCGGGCGCCCCCCCTGAAACCGCGGACAAGGGGCGCCCCGCCCCACACCCGCCCCGGATCCGAACGGCCCAGGCCCAGCCCGAGAGCGAGCGCGAGGCACGCAGCCTCCTCCTCGGATCTCTTGGGGGGGCGCCCGGAATTGGAGGGCGGCGTTGTCCCACCCCGGCCTCCGCGGGCAGCGAGAACGTCCTCCAGCGTACGGCCCGCCGCCCGGAAACTGAGGACGACCCCCCAAGAGATCCGACCCGAGCAACCAGGCCCGCGAAGCGCCCTGACCTGGCTCGAACGGGCGACGAGGCCAGCGCGGAGAAGGCAGGCGACCGGATCGGCGGCTTGGGGGTGGGGTTGCTTCGCGGGTTGGGGAGTCAGGGTCGGGCGCTGCAGGGGCGGTGAAGGCGCAGCGATGGGTTGCTGTATGCGAGGCGATCGGCGGCTGGGGCGTCGTTGAAAGGGGTGGGGCAATCCGATAGCGTCCTCGCGCACTTGCGGGCCCCTGCACGATCGCGGCGGGGGGCGCAGTCCCTTGAAATCGCTTTCAAGCATTCACAGCGGGGGCCGTCTGGCGGCTCCCCTCACTTGCCCGGAGGTTGGCCCCCCATGAAGGTCATGGTGTGCCTGAAGCAGGTCCCCCATCAGGACGCGCGACTCGACGTCGCCGGCCACGGGACCTGGATTCAGGAAGACAACATCAAGTTCGAGATCAACAGCTACGACACCTACGCCCTCGAAGAGGCGCTTCGCATCAAGGATGCGGGCGACGCCGAGGTCGTGGTGGTCTCCATCGGCCCCGACCGTGTCACCCAGGCCCTGCGCACGGCGCTCGGCATGGGCGCGGACCGCGCGATCCACATCAAGGATGACGCGATCAACGGCTCCGACGCCCTTGGCATCGCCAAGGTCCTGGCCGCCATCGCCAAGGACGAGAGCCCCGACCTCATCTTCATGGGCCTGATGTCCGACGACGGCAACTTCGCCGCTGTCGCGCC
>CAYYSY010000420.1:0-9178 GCA_964474355.1 uncultured Spirochaetaceae bacterium
GGTGCGGGCTCTGCAGGGGCCCTAGGTGATGTGCCCGGGCGGCCACCACCCGCCGCGCCGTCAAGAAGAGGTCGCGCGCCGCGGCATCGCCGACCACGCGCACCAGTGTTGCCAGCCCCGACGCGCTGTAGCCGAGGCCGAGCCGCGCGGCGGGAATCGCGAACACCGCGTCGTCGGCCGCCACGCGGATGTCGGCGCACAGCGCGAGCGCGCAGCCCCCGCCGACGCAGAAGCCGTGGATCATCGCGACCAGCGGCTTCGAGAGCGACTGCAGCGCGTCGAAGGCGCGCCCGTTCACGGCGTCATATGCGAGCGCGGCGTCGCCGACGCGCTGCTCGCTGAACTCGGAGATGTCGGCACCCGAGACGAAGGCCGTCTCGCCGGCGCCACGCATGACGACGACGCGGACGCGTGCATCGGCGTCGAGCGCGGCGACCGCATCGGGGATCGCCTCCCACATGGCATGGGTCAGCGCGTTGCGGCGCGCCTCGTGGTCGAAGACGAGCCAGCCCACGGCTCCCTCGATGCGCGTCTCGATGCGACCACTCATGCTTCGTGCCTTTCCTTCATGCATGTCCTGATGCATGTCCTGCTCATCCGCCCATCCCCGCCTCATGGCCAGAGAGCGTGTGCTCGATCTCGTCCCAGTCGTGACAGCGCACGATGCGGCGCGCGACGTCGCCCGGCAGATCGGGCACGCTGCGATTCCACGGACGGTCGACGAGTGCGACGTGCATCTCGGCATGGGCGGCCAACCGCAGCGCCATGTCGAGCGAGTCCTCGACGGCCCACGCGAACGACATCTCGAGCACCGCCTCGACGGGCTCGAAGGGCACGCCGGGGACCGCCTCGAAGTCGCGGCCGTACTTGTCGACGAAGTGGAGCCCGTCGTGCGGGATGTCGTGCCGAGCGAGCCAGTCGCGGGACGCCTCGGCGCAGACCGGCGGCCGCCCCGTCACGACGTGCACCCGCCAGCCCGCCGCGCGCCAGCCGCGGAGCGTGCGCGAGGCGCCCTCTCTCGGCGTGAGCGCGACCAGCTCATCGGGCGAGTGCGCGCGATCGAAGAAGCGCGAGAGCTCCGCTTCGTCGAGCGAGAACGAGCGGCCCAGGTCGAAGTGCGCGACGTCCTCGACGTCGACCCGCCGCCCGTGATCGCGCCCCAGCAGATCGATCAGCCCCTCGATCGAGTGCGCGAGCACGTCGTCGAGGTCGACGTAGATGGCGTGGGCGCCCCTCACGAGCTTTCGCCCGCCTCTCCGGCGCGCTCGATCGCGGCCCACAGCGCGCGCGCCTTGTCGAGGCTCTCGTCGTACTCGCCGTCGGGATCGCTGTCGGCGACGACGGCGCCGCCGACGTGCAGGTACGCCCTGCCCTTCTTCACGAGCCACGTGCGGATCACGACCGAGAGGTCGAGGCCGCCACGCACGTCGAGGTAGCCGAGCGCCCCCGAGTAGATGCCGCGCCGCACCGGCTCGAGCTCGCCCGCGATCCGCATGGCCGCGATCTTCGGCGCGCCGGTCATCGAGCCGGGCGGGAAGCACGCGCGCACCAGATCGACGCCGTCGCGGTCGTCCGCGAGCCGGCCGACGACCGTCGACACGAGCTGGAAGACCGTCGCGTACGACTCGACCTGCATCAGCTCGGGGACGCGCACCGTGCCCGGCGCGCAGACCCGGCCGAGATCGTTGCGGACCAGATCGACGATCATCAGGTTCTCGGCGCGATCCTTCGGCGACGTGACGAGCTCTTCGGCCAGCGCCGCGTCGAGGTCGGCATCGTCGCCGCGGGGCCGCGTGCCCTTGATCGGTCGGCTCTCGACGTGACCGTCGGCGGTCGCGCGTAGGAACCGCTCGGGCGAGCTGCCGACGACGCACGCGTCGGGCAGCTCCAGATACGCGTCAAACGGCGCCGGGCTCTCCTGGCGAAGCGCGGCGTAGAGTGCGAGCGGGTCACCGCGCCAACCCGAGCTCATGCGCTGGGTCAGGTTCACCTCGTAGACGTCGCCGCGTTCGATGTCGTCGAGAATGCGCCGCACGCGGCGGGCGTACTCGACCCGGCCGGGGCCTTCGTCTCGATCGCCCCCACCTTGCATCGGCGTGGCGGGCGAACGAGTCGTGGTGCGCGGCGGCGGCGGCGGCGCGTCCCAGCCATCGAGCGCCACCTCGAGCGCCGCCTTCCACTCGCGCAGCGCATTGCGTGCCGCCCGCGCCGCCTCGTCCGGTGAGGCGCCGAAGCCGAGCGCGATCGCGCGCGCGTCGCCGCGCTCGTGATCGATGGACACGAGCCGGTCGACGAGCAGCAGTGCGAGGTCGGGCGTGTCGAGGTCGGCCGCCTGATGCTCGAGACCGACGCGCTCGATGCGCTCGGCGAGCTCGTAGCCGAGGACCGCGATGGCGCCGCCGAGAAAGGGCGCCTCGTCTTCGGGCGGGCCGGCCTCGGCATCGAGTCGCGGCCACAGCGCGCGCACGGCCTCGAAGGGATCGCCGAGTGCGGTGTGCTGCCCGGGCGTCCAGCCCGGTCGCACCGCCCGCCGCACCTCGAGCGCCAGCGACTCGCCGCGGGCGATCAGCAGCGCGTACGGATCGGCGCCAGCCAGCGTGTGGCGGCCGAGCCGTCCATCCTGCAATGCGCTCTCGAGGAGCCACGCGTGACCGTCGCCCCGCAGCGCACGGACGAGCGCGAGCGCGTCGGGCACGCAGGCGAGCGGAGCGTGCGCGACGGCGACGCACTCCAAACGCCGACCTGCGTCAGACTCGTCTCGAGACGGCTCGAATTCGAAGGGGGGCATGCGAGGCTCGAGCGGGGCCATCCCCCGCGAAAGCGCCGAAGCTACCTCACGCCTGCATGCGCGTCAGCGAAGCCCGGGTGCGTCGAGGGGGCCGGCGCGAGCCATGGCCGCCCTTGCGCCGGTCTCATAGACTGCCCCGATGCCCGACATGCCCACGCCGCGCCGGATCGAGCTTCCGCCCCAGCAGCACGAGGCGCGTACCGAAGCACCGATCACGCTCTCCGTCCACGAGGCGGGCTCTGGCCCTGCGGTCGTCCTCTCGCACGGCTTCCCCGAGCTCGCCTACAGCTGGCGCCATCAGATCGCGCCGCTCGCCCACGCCGGCTACCGCGTGATCGTCCCCGACCAGCGCGGCTACGGCGCGAGTGACGCGCCCGAGGGCATCGAGACCTACGACATCGATCACCTGACGGGTGACCTCGTCGGGCTCCTCGACGCGCTCGACGTCGAGCGCGCCGTCTTCGTCGGCCACGACTGGGGCGGCTTCGTCTGCTGGGCGATGCCGATGCTGCACCCCGACCGTACTGCCGGCGTCATCGGCGTAAACACGCCCTATACACCGCGAACACCCATGCCGCCGACGGAGATGATGAAGATGCTCGTCGGGGGCGACCTCGAGAAGATGTACGTGCTCTGGTTCCAGGAGCCCGGCGTGGCCGAGGGGGTGCTCGACACACGCGCGGCCCTCGTGTTCGACAAGCTGCTGCGCACACCGATCGATCCCGTCCAGGCAGCCGCGCGCATGATGGAGTCGGGGAGCCTCGACATGAACCCCTTCCGCCGGCTCGAAGAGATCGAGACGATGGGCGAGCCGCTCGTCCCCGCCGAAGAGATCGCCGTCTACGTCGATGCGTTCGAGCGTTCGGGCTTTCGCGGCGGCGTGTCGTGGTATCGCAACTTCGACCGCAACTGGGAGCGTCATCCCGAGATCGGCGTCGAGAAGATCGACGTGCCCACGCTGATGGTGACCGCCGAGTGGGACGCCGCCCTGCCCCCGACGATGGCTGCCGGCATGCCGGCGCTCTGCAAGGACCTCGAGGTGAAGCAGATCGCCGAGTGCGGCCACTGGACGATGCAGGAGAAGCCCGATGAGCTGAACGCGCTGCTCGTCGACTGGCTGCAGCGTCGATTCCCTCCGAGCCACAGCTGAACGAGGCACGCGAACGACCATGACCGACAACGCCTCGACGCGACGCGTCTGCTTCTACCACGCCGGCTGCCCGGACGGGATGGGCGCCGCCTGGAGCGTCCACTCCGCATGGAAGGGCGACGGCGAGTTCGTCGCCCGCGGACACGACGACGTGGCACGCGCCAGCGACTGGAAGGGCGCCGAGGTCGTCTTCGTCGACATCGCGCCCCAGATCGACGAAGCGCGGGCCCTCGCCGAGACGGCATCGAAGATCACCGTGCTCGACCATCACGTCACCGCCCGCGCGAGGTTCGAGGACGCCCCCGAGACGCAGAAGGCGCTCGGCGACGACGGCCACCTGCTCGTCTTCGACATGGACCGATCGGGCGCGATGATGGCGTGGGACCACTTCCACGAGGGCCAGCCGCCGCCCGACCTGCTCCGCTACGTGCAGGACCAGGATCTCTGGCACTGGGCGCTGCCCGACTCGTCGGAGGTGAATGCCGCGATCGCGTCGTATCCGTACAGCTTCGAGGCGTGGACCGCGCTGGCCGCGAAGTCGGCCGCCGAGCTCGCGGCGGAGGGGCGGCCGATCCTGCGCTCGAATCGCATGGAGGTGACGCGCGTGCTCAAGAACGCCGCCCCCGTGCTCGTCGACGGACACAAGGTCGAGGCGGTGAACTCGACGGTCCACCGCGCCCAGGTCGGCCACGAGCTCGCCGAGCGCGCGCGCTTCGGCCGGCCCTGGGGCTGCGTCTACCGCATCCAGGGCACGAAGGTCCACGCGACGCTCTACTCGATCGGCGACTTCCACGTGGCCCCGATCGCCGCGCGGCTCGGCGGCGGCGGGCACCCGAACGCAGCCGGGTTCACGGTGAGCGTGGCCGACTGGGTCGAGCGCTTCATGAGCTAGCCGGCTCGCTCGCGCGGCTCGAACGTGGGGAGGACGACGTGACCGATTCGGCGAGTGACCCGACCCACGACGATCGGATGGGCCCGTTCGGCTGGATCGTGCCCGAGCGACGGGGCTTCGCACTCATCGTCATCCTCGTCCTGACCTTCTCCCTCTCGCTCTGGCTGGCGGCGCTCGGCGATCCGCTCGCCACCGAGGCCGCGCCGAGCGGCATCGTGTCGTTCGAGCTCGCCCGGACGGCCGACGGCGCCCGCGCGGTGCTCGACTCGTGGGACGCCGAAGCAAGGGAGGCGGCGATGCTCGTGCAGGGCGTCGACTTCCTCTACCTGCTCGCCTATCCCGCCTTCTTCTCGCTGGCCGCGATCCAGATCGGCCGACGCCTCGGTGGACGCTGGCTGACGACGGCGGTGCCGCTCGCCTGGCTGATGTGGCTCGCGGCGCCGCTCGACGCCGTCGAGAACTGGGCGCTGATCGAGCAGCTGCGGACGGGGCCGGACGACGGCGCCGCGCTGCTCGCGTGGGCCTGCGCGATCCCGAAGTTCGCGCTCGTCGCCGTGCTCGTCGGCTTCGTGCTCGCCGGACTCTCGCGGCTGGTCGTGCGCGGGGTGCGTGCGTAGCTCGCCGCGACGCCGCTGATCCCGCCGAAAGCGCCCGCGAATCGCGCACTTGGCCAGGCGCATGCGCGAGCCCAGGCTGTTCGCGGTCGGAATGGGTTGCCCGAAGGCCCCGTCTCGTGGACGCTCCATGCAACGGGGCATTCCGCCCCACGGCGCACAGGCGCCGATCCGACTCAGCGTCCGGCCCGCCCGCTTCACCTGACGAGGCGGCGCACCCGGCGAAGCCCCGAGCCCGACCCCTCATGCGAGGGGCGCGGCGCACCCAGAAGAGGACACACCATGCACGATCTCGTGATTCGTGGAGGCACCCTGGTCGACGGCACCGGCGCCCCCAAGCGCAAGGCCGACATCGCGATCGACGGCGATCACATCACTGCAGTCGGCAACGACGTGGGCGAAGGCCGGCGTGAGATCGATGCGACGGGTCAGCTCGTGACGCCGGGCTGGGTCGACATCCACACCCACTACGACGGGCAGGTGACCTGGGACCCCCATCTCACGCCGTCGGGCTGGAACGGCGTGACGACGCTCGTCATGGGCAACTGCGGCGTCGGCTTCGCGCCGGTGAAGCCCGGCCAGGAGCAGTTCCTCATCCAGCTGATGGAGGGCGTCGAGGACATCCCCGGCACCGCGCTCAGCGAAGGCATCGACTGGAAGTGGGAGAGCTTCCCCGAGTACCTCGACGCGCTCGAGCAGATGCCGCGCTCGGTCGACGTCGGGACGCAGATTCCGCACGGCGCGGTGCGCGCGTACGTGATGGGCGAGCGCGGGGCGAAGAACGAGAAGGCCACCGACGAAGACATCGAGCAGATGGCCGAGATCGTGAAGGAGGGCCTCGAGGCCGGCGCGCTCGGCTTCTCGACCTCTCGCACCATCCTCCACCGGGCGAAGGATGGCGAGGTCGTGCCGGGCACGTACGCCGAGGACGCCGAGGTGCTCGGGATCGGCCGCATGCTCGGCGAGGTCGGTCACGGCGTCTTCGAGGTGGCGAGCGATCTTGCGCCCGAGGGCGACGAGCTGGCCTGGATGAAGCAGCTCGGCCGCGAGACGGGCCGCCCCGTCGCCTTCGCGTGCCTGCAGTCGCCGACCGATCCCGATCAGTACAAGCGGCTGCTCGCAGAGGTCGATGCCGACGCAGCCGACGGCGGTCACCTGACGCCTCAGGTGGCGCAGCGCCCGGCAGGGCTGTTGCTCGGCTGGGAGAGCACGGCGCATCCCTTCATCTTCAGCTCCGGGTGGGCCGAGGTCGCGATGCTGCCGCTCGAGGAGCGACGCAAGATGCTCGCGACGCCCGAGACCCGCAAGGCGATCCTCGAGGGCCTGCCGGACCTGAAGAACACGCCGCTGCCTGGCCCGGCGCTCATGGTGATGAGCGCGTTCAACATGATGTTCCCGCTCGGGGACCCGCCGGACTACGAGCCCGGCCCGGAGAAGAGCGTGCAGGCGATCGCCGAGCGCGAGGGCAAGGACCCGCGCGAGCTCGCCTACGACGTCATGATGGAGCGCGACGGCCGCGGTCTGCTCTACCTGCCGCTGCTCGGCTACGCGTACGGCTCGCTCGACTCGATCGGTGAGATGATGCAGCACCCCCGCGCGGTCTTCGGCCTGTCGGACGGAGGCGCGCACTGCGGCCTCATCTGCGATGCGAGCATGCCGACGTTCCTGCTGACGCACTGGGCGCGCGATCGAGAGCGCGGCGACAAGCTGCCCCTCGAGCTCGTCGTCGAGAGCCAGACGAAGCGCACGGCCGAGCTCTACGGCATGCAAGACCGCGGCACGATCGAGCCCGGCATGAAGGCCGATGTGAACGTGATCGACTTCGACGCGCTCCACATCCACGCGCCGGAGATGGTCTACGACCTTCCGGCCGGCGGACGGCGCCTGGTGCAGGCCATCGACGGCTACAGCTACACGGTGCAGAGCGGCGAGGTGACGTACGAGCACGGCAAGCCGACGGGCGCCCTGCCCGGCAAGCTCGTGCGCGGGCCGCAGCCCGCGCCTGCGACGGCCTGAGCCCGAAGCAAGGCGTCGGCCCGTAAAGACACGAGGCCCGAGCGGTTCGCCGCTCGGGCCTCGTTGATTGAAGACATACGCTGCTGCCGGTAGCGCCGCCCGGGCTCAGGCAGCCGCGCGTCGGGTGACCTCTTCCATCTGGACGACCCCCGGCTGGTGGAACCGGGCTTCGAGCCCCTCCCAGTCCACCGAGAGCTGCCCGCCGGAGGCGGCATTCTGCTTCTCCCAGCTCACCAGCAGATCGATGCAAGCGTGGTCGATGTAGCCGAGCCCGTCGAGATGCACGTGCAGATCGGCCGCTTGCGGCACCGATTCGAGCGCAGCGGCCAGCTTCGGCAGCCGCATCACCGTCGCCGCACCGGTGAGGTGGATGTCGTAGCGGTCGTTCTCGGGAGCGTGCACCACCTCGACGCGCAGGGAGGAGACCTGGAACAGGAGCCGCGCCAGCGAGAGCGCGATGCCGAGCACGACGCCCGTCAGCAGATCGACGGTCACGATCGTCACGAGGGTCGCGGAGTAGATCATGACCTCGACCCGGCCGAAGCGCGCGAGCTCCTTGATCGCCGCGACGTCGACGAGCTTGTACCCCGTGAAGACGAGCACCGCCGCGAGCACGGCCGTCGGGATCTCGCGCAGGACGAAGGGCAGCGCCGCGCAGAAGACGAGCAGCCAGACCCCATGCAGGATCGCCGAGCCGCGGGTACGCGCGCCCGCGGCCACGTTCGCGCTGCTGCGCACGATGACACCGGTCATCGGCAGCGCGCCGACGAGGCCACAGAGCACGTTGCCCACGCCCTGGGCGGAGAGCTCGCGATCGAATCGCGCGCGGGGTCCGTCGTGCAGCTTGTCCACGGCGGTCGCGCAGAGCAGGGTCTCGGCGCTCGCCACGAACGCCAGCGCGAAGCCCGACCAGAGCACGCTCCAGCCCAGCGAGCCCAGGTCGGCGACTACGGGGAGACTGACCGCCTCCATCAGATTCTCGGGAATGTCGACGCGGTTCACGCCCAGCCCCGCGAACGAGGCGAAGGCGGTCGCCCCCACCACTGCCACGAGCGGCGCGGGGATCGACCGCATCGATCTGGGAGCCAGGGGCTTCCACGCGATCATCAAGCCGAGGGTCAGCAGGCCGATCATCGCCGCCTGGAAGTGGACCGAGCCATCCGCCGGCGCCAGCCCCTTCGCCACGGCTTCGGGGATCGCAATGAGGTTTTCGAGACCGGTGCCGCGCGGCGCGTCGTCGACCATCACGTGGAACTGGCTCACCAGGATCAGCACACCGATGCCCGCGAGCATCGCGTGGATCACGGCCGGCGAGACGGCGCGGAACCACTGCCCCAGGCCAGCGAGCCCCGCGATGAGCTGGATCGCCCCTGCGGCGAGCACGATCCAGCCGAGCGCGCTGAAGCCGTGGGTCTGGACCAGGTCGTACACGATGACGCTCAGGCCCGCGGCCGGACCGCTCACCTGGAGCGGCGCCCCTGCGAACACCGCGACCACCAGACCGCCGATGATGCCCGTGATCAGACCCGCTGCGGGCGGTGCACCCGAGGCGATGGCGATGCCCATGCAGAGCGGCAGCGCCACGAGGAAGACCACCACCGACGCGGCCATCTCACGCCGCGAGGAGTGCTTGAATACCGAGAGCTCCGCCATCACGTCCGACGTCCACTTGCCCATCAGGCTGCCCTCCCAGCTTCTTCGAGTCGACCGAAGCGGCC
>CAYYSY010000421.1:0-3824 GCA_964474355.1 uncultured Spirochaetaceae bacterium
AGGACGTAGGTCCCGGAGGCGACGCCACAGAATGTCGCGATCGCGATCAACACACGGCCGACGGTTTCGACGTCGGCGATTCGGTGGGCCATCAGGAGCGGAAGGAGGAGGAGTGCATTCTTCGCCCACTGGTGGGGGCGCAGCGCACGGGCGATCGCGGTGAGCCTGCGGCGCAGTGAAGGCGGTTCGTCCAGTCGATTGATCGGCAGTCCCTCGCGCAGCAGTCGCCCTTCGAGGCTGCCTGAGCCTGCGACGATGGTCGCGCGGCCAGCGCGTCGCCAGATCTCGATGTCTGCGTTCGAGTCCCCGAGGTACTCGAAATCGCCGTTGTGTCCCGCGCCGGCGAGGTGCGCTTCGATCGCGTCTCCCTTCGCACGGGCCTTCAGGTTCACTCCATCGCCGGTCGCGAGCACGTCGTCGAAGACGCCGAGGTGGCGGGCGACGTCCTCGACCCAGCGCCTCGGGCTCGCGCTCGCCAGGACGATCGGCCGTCCGGCGGCGCGGGCGCGGTCGATGTAAGCGAGAACGTCCGGGCGGTACGGGAGCGCGTCGACCGGCAGTCGCACCCGGTCGGCCCACTCCTCCTTGAGACGGGCACGGCCACCTGCGAGCCAGATGGGTCCCATGGCAACGGACGCGGGACGTTCACGGAGGAGTGCCCCGAGCGCCTCCCAGAGCATGTCGGTCGCAACGAGGGTACCGTCGAGGTCGACGTAGAGCGGCCTTCCCTCGGGTCCGGGCTTATCTTCGTGCATGTCAGCGATCTCAGGCTTCAACCAACTGGTCCTCGTGGGCGATGCGCATCCCCGACTGCGCGCCACATCGCGCCGAGCCCACATACAGAGTAGGGCGTTCTGGCCCACAGGTGACGTCCCGCCCGACGGATCGGCCGACCGACACCCCGGCGCCACGGATTCTTTGACACCTCCTGTCGTGCAGGTCGCACCTACTTCGTGCATGATCCCCCGGTCCGGGCGGCCGATCCTCCTCCTTCAGGTGCCAGAGGCGCCACGAGGAGGCCGATCCACCCGAGCCGGAGCCAGTCGAAGGGCGCCACGTTCCAACGAATTCCGGGTGCAGCAGGGCTGAACCGGTACAACCACAGCGGGAGTTCCACCGGATGAACATCCTGGGCATCTCAGCGTACTACCACGACAGCGCGGCCTGCCTCGTGCAGGACGGCAAGATCGTGGCAGCGGCGCAGGAAGAGCGCTTCACGCGCAAGAAGCACGACTACGAGTTCCCGGCCAACGCCGTCGACTTCTGCCTCGAGCAGGGCGGCATCAAGGCCAGTGAGCTCGACCTGGTCACCTTCTACGACAAGCCGTTGTTGAAGTTCGACCGCCTCCTCGAGACCTACATCGCCTACGCCCCCTCGGGGTTCAAGCTCTTCCTGATGGGGCTGCCGCTCTGGCTGAAGCAGAAGCTGCACACGCCGCGCGAGCTCGACGCCGGCCTGAAGGGCCAGTACAAGGGACGCTTCGTCTTCACCGAGCACCACGAGTCGCACGGCGCGAGCGCGTTCTTCCCGTCCCCCTTCGAAGAGGCGGCGATCCTCACCCTAGACGGTGTCGGCGAGTGGGCCACGGGCTCGATCGCGCACGGTCAAGGCAACGAGATGAAGATGCTGAAGGAGTTGCGCTTCCCGCACTCCCTCGGCCTGCTCTACTCGGCCTTCACCTACTTCACCGGCTTCAGGGTGAACAGCGGTGAGTACAAGCTGATGGGCCTCGCACCCTATGGCGACCCCATCTACAAGGACCTGATGATCGAGAAGCTGCTCGACATCAAGGACGACGGCTCGTTCCGCATGGACATGTCGTACTTCGGCTTCTGCAATAGCGACGTGATGACCTCGCCGAAGATGGACACGCTCTTCGACGGTCCACCGCGCAGGGCCGAGACGGAGATCACGCAGCGCGAGATGGACATCGCGGCGTCGATCCAGGCGGTCACCGAAGAGGTCGTGCTCAAGATCGCGAGCTACGCCCACGAGCAGACCGGCTCGAAGAACCTCTGCATGGCCGGCGGCGTCGCGCTGAACTGCGTGGCCAACGGCCGCGTGCTGCGTGAGGGTCCCTTCGAGAACGTGTGGATCCAGCCCGCCGCGGGTGACGCGGGCGGCGCGCTCGGCGCGGCGCTCTTCACGTGGCATCAGCTGCTCGGCAACGAGCGCAAGGCCAACCCCGTCGACAGCCAGTACGGGTCGCTCCTCGGCCCCGAGTTCGAGGAGGACGAGATCGTCTCGTACCTGAAGTCGGCGGGCGCCGTGTATCACACGTACGACGACGAGGAGAAGCTCGTCGACGCCATCGCCGAGCTGATCGCCAACGAGAAGGTCGTCGGGCACTTCGCAGATCGCGCCGAGTTCGGCCCCCGGGCCCTCGGTAGCCGCTCGATCATGGGCGACGGCCGCTCGACCAAGATGCAGGAGACGATGAACCTGAAGATCAAGTTCAGGGAGTCGTTCCGGCCCTTCGCACCCGCCGTCCTCCGCGACGACGTGAGCGAGTACTTCGACATGCGCGAGGACGAGAACAGCCCCTACATGCTGCTCGTCGCGCCGGTGAACGAGGAGAAGCGCCTTCCGGTGGCCGAGGCCGACAGCGCCAAGGGTCTGGACAAGCTGAAGGAGGTGCGGTCGGTGGTGCCCGCGATCACCCACGTCGACTACTCGGCCCGCGTGCAGACGATCGACGAGGACCACCATCCGCGATTTCACAAGATCATCACGGCATTCAAGCGCAAGACGGGCAGCCCGGTGGTGATCAACACGAGCTTCAACGTCCGTGGCGAGCCGATCGTCAACACGCCGCACGACGCGTACCGCTGCTTCATGCACACGAACATGGACGTGCTGGTGCTCGAGAACGTGATCCTGCTGAAGGACGAGCAGCCCGACGCAAACGAGATCGACGAGGCGGCGTACCTGGCGGAGTTTGCGCTCGATTGAGTCCAGGCCGAGCGCCCAACGCATCGTGACGAGTCAACGAGGAAGTCGACCATGTCGAAGATGATCGAAATCAACCTGAACCCGGACGAGACCACGCTCCGCCACTTCGGCTGGATCGCCCTCGTGGGCTTCGCGTTCGTCGCGGCGATCGCGCACTTCGAGGTGCTGATCTTCGCGTTCGGCCTCTCCGAGACGGCGAAGCCGATCGTCGTCGGCACGTTCGCGGCCCTCGCGGGCATCGCCGCGTTCTTCTCGCTCGTGTACCCGAAAGCGAACCTGCCGATCTACATCGGGCTCACGATCCTGTCGTATCCGATCGGCTTCGTCCTCAGCTACGTGATCATGGGGACGCTCTTCTACGTGCTGATCTCGCCGGTCGCGATCTTCTTCAAGATCACGGGCCGCGATTCGATGCACCGCCGCTTCGAGCCCGAGGCGACGACCTACTGGAGCGAGCCCCGCCCGTCGCGGGGCTCGGAGAGCTACTTCAAGCAGTACTGATACCGCTGCGGGCGCGTCCCGAGCGGAGAACAGAGAGACGGAGACACAGGTCATGGCAGAGCAGAACGACGCGAACGATTTCGCCGCCCAGGCGAGCTCCGACGAGCGAACCGGCCTGGGAGGAGAGTTCGTCTCCTTCCTGAAGGAGAACAAGAAGTGGTGGCTCGCGCCGATCATCTTCTCGATCCTCGGCCTGGGTCTGCTCGTGCTGCTCGGTGGCACCGCGGCTGCCCCGTTCATCTACACCCTGTTCTAAGAGGTCGGGCCTCCCGGCTCCTTCGGGAGCCGGTGGGCCCGCATCGTTGGCCTCGGCGGGCTCGACGCTCGTGAGCGTTTTGTGCGCCTCGGTCGCCGCATCGGCCCGGTCTGG
>CAYYSY010000422.1:0-27437 GCA_964474355.1 uncultured Spirochaetaceae bacterium
CCCCGACCCCCCCGCCGGCGGCACCTGCGACGTGGCACCGGCCAACGTGAGCGCGGAGATCTTCGACCAGACTCTCGCGACGTCCGTCTCCGGGCCGCTCACCGAGGGGGTCGACTTCGTCGTCACCTTCACGCCCGCGCCGACCTGCCGACTCGACCTGGCGTTCACCGGTGCGAGCAGCGTCGTCGGACCGACCGAGCGGCTCATCGTCACGTACGACGCCGCCCTCGACCCGGACACCACGGACTCGGCCGCGCTCACGAACGTGGCGGGCGTCGCGCAGTGGTACAGCGCGACCGGCCCCGACGCGCACGAGTACACCGGCACGCTCTCGGACGGCACGCCGCTCGTCATCGATGAGCAGGACACGGTGACGATCGCCACCGCGCTGCCGCTCTACCGCTTCGACAAGACCGTGATGAACGTGACGACGAGCCAGAACCCGGGCGTCGACGCCACGCCCGGCGACACGCTCCGCTACCGCCTCGAGGTCGAGAACATCGGCACCGTCGCCGGCGGCACGTTCACGCTGGTGGACGAGCTCGACGCGTTGAACGCGATGCCGGCCTTCGAGCCGGGCACGCTCACGATCCTGACCCCCGGCCTCGACACGACCGGTACGAGCGCCACCGGCGGCGCGGCCGGCACGGGGTTGTTGACGGTCAATGGTCTGAGCCTGCCGAACCAGAACGACTCGGTCGTCATCGAGTTCGAGATCACCCTCGCCCCGGTCGTCGCGGCGGGCACGGTCGTGACGAACCAGTCGCAGCTGGTCGTCGCCGGCACGCCGTTCATGCTCAGTGACGATCCCGGCGTCGGGCTCCCGCCCGATCCGCTCGTGCCGGGCGACGAGGATCCGACGACGATCACGATCCAGTCGGCGCCCGACTTCCAGATCGAGAAGACGTCGGCGTACCTCGACGGCGATCCCGCGACCCTGCTTGCAGGCGAGCGGATCCAGTACACGATCACCGTCAAGAACGTCGGCACCGACGACGCGACCGACGCGACCTTGCGCGATGCCGTACCGGTGGGCACCACCTATGTCGCCGGCAGCACGACGCTCAACGGCGCCGCGGTGGCCGATGGCGCGGGTGGCACGTCGCCGCTGGCCGGGGGGCTGCTGATCCAGGCGCCCGAGAACCCGACACCGGGTGCGATGCGCGCGGACGCGTCGGCGACGACGACCAACGTGGCGACGATCGTCTTCGAGGTGCTCGTCGACGCCGCTGCGGCCGATGGCACGATCGTCTCGAACCAGGGCTTCGTCAGCGCCGTCGCAGGCGGCGTGATCGATCAGCCCTCCGATGACCCGCGCACCCCCACTGCGGACGACCCGACCCGCGACGTCGTCGGCAACCTGCCGCTGCTCTTCGCGTCGAAGGACGTCGTCATCGCGGTCGATGGCGGGACGATCGGCGTCGTCGATCCCGACGACCGGCTCCGCTACACGATCGTCGTCCAGAACAGCGGCGCGGTTCCAGCGACGGCGGCGCAGCTGATCGACGCGGTGCCGGCCAACACGACCTACTTCGCCGGCAGCACGACGCTGAACGGGATCGCGGTGCCCGACGGTGCAGGCGGCGTCTCGCCCCTCGTGGCCGGCCTGCCGATCTCGTCCTCGGACCTCACCGCGCCGCTCCCGGGGCTGGGTGCGGGCATCGTGTCGCCGGGCGGGACGGCGACGATCGTCTTCGACCTGGTGGTGGACACCGGTGCCGCGGTCGGCACGCTGATCAGCAACCAGGCGGTGGTCCAGACCGCCGAGCTGCCGAACCTGCTGACCGACGGCGATGGCAACCCCTCCACGGGCCCGGAGCCGACCGTCGTCGTGGTGGGCGATGTCCAGCAGCTCGCGATCACCAAGGCCGTGACGGTCGTCGGAGGCGGCGCCGCGCTGCCGGGCGTCGATCTCGAGTACGAGATCATCGTGACGAACCCGGCCACGGTCCCGGCCCAGAACGTCGTGATCACCGACGATCTCGCCCTGCCGGTGCCCGGTCAGCTCTCATACGTGATCGCGAGCGGCACGATGAACGGTCTGCCCGCCGGTGTGACCGTGCTCGGCTCGCTCATCACCGCCGACTACTCGACCTTGAACGGTCCGCTGATGCCGGGCGAGACGGTCGTCCTGCGGTTCCGCGCCACTCTCGATGCCGGGCTCTCGATCGGCACCATCGTGAGCAACACCGGAACGGTCAGCTGGAACACTCCGGCGCAGACCGAGAGCGCGAGTGTGTCGATCTCGGTCGGCGGCATGCCCGGCGTGGGTGTCCTGAGCGGCGCGCTGTGGCACGACGTCGACTTCGATCTGACGCAGGGCGGCGGCGAGCGCGCACTCGACGGATGGACGGTCGAGCTCCTGCGCTCGGGCGTCGTCGCCTTCACGACCCAGACGGACGCGAGCGGCGCCTACTCGATCACGGGCCTCGAGCCGAACGACCTGAACGGCGAGCAGTACGCGCTGCGGTTCAGCTCACCCCAGGCGGTGGCGACGACGGCCTCGCTCGGCACCACGGTATCGCCCTTTACGAATGGACCGCAGCTGATCAGCGACATCGTGGTCTCGGGCGGCTCGGTGCTCCTCGACCTGAACCTGCCGATCCAGCCGAACGGCGTGGTCTACGACTCCGTTCAGCGCGTGCCCGTCCCGGGCACGATCCTGCAGATGCGCAGCGCGAGCACCGGCGCGCCGCTCCCGAGCCAGTGCTTCGACGATCCCGCGCAGCAGGGCCAGGTCACGCTGGCCGACGGCCTCTACAAGTTCGACCTCAACTTCTCCGATGCGGCCTGCCCGAGCGGGGCCGGCTACGTGATCGACGTGACGGGGGCGGCGGTGGGCTACTCGGCCGGGCTGTCGCAGATCAATCCGCCGACGACCAACGCGTCGACCGCGCCCTTCGACGTGCCGGCCTGTCCGGGCAGCGCGAGCGACGCGATTCCGGCGACGGGGCAGGTCTGCGAGATCCAGGCGTCGGAGCAGCAACCGCCGACGTCGGTGCCGCCGCGCACCGCGGGGACCGTCTTCCACGCGCACCTCCAGCTCGATTCGAGCCAGGGGCCGCTCTCCGCGCAGGCGTTCAACAACCACATCGCGATGGATCCGGCGCTCAACGCGGCCGTGGCCGTCACGAAGACCACCCCGCTCACCGACGTCGTGCTCGGCCAGCTGGTCCCGTACGAGATCACCGCGACGAACCAGCTGACCACCGACCTCCTCGGCGTCGTGATCGTCGATCGGTACCCGGCAGGCTTCAAGTACATCGAGGGCTCGGCGCGCCTCGACGGCGTCGAGGTCGAGCCGACCCGCACTGGCCGCGAGCTGCGCTGGCCGTCGCTCGACATCCTGCCGTCGGGCAAGCGGACGCTCCAGGTGCTGCTCGCCGTGGGTGCGGGCGTGAACGACGGCGAGTACGTGAACAGCGCGCAGATCCTGAGCGGCACCGGTGACGTCCCGCTCTCGGGCACGGCCACGGCGACGGTGCGCGTGGTGCCCGACCCGGACTTCGCCTGCACCGACGTGCTCGGCAAGGTCTTCGACGACCGCGACCGCGACGGCCAGCAAGGCGCCGGCGAAGGCGGCCTCTCGGGCATCCGCCTCGTCACGCCCCGCGGTCTGGTGGCGACGACCGACGAGCACGGGCGCTTCCACATCACCTGCGCGATCACCCCCGCGGAGGGCCGCGGCAGCAACTTCGTGCTGAAGCTCGACGACCGCACGCTCCCGAGCGGCTACCGCATGTCGACGCGTCAGGTCCAGGTCAAGCGGGCCACGCGCGGTAAGGCGCTTCGATTCGGCTTCGGCGCGTCGGTTCATCGGGTCGTCGGCCTCGACGTGGCCGATGCCGCGTTCGAGTCGGACGGCACCGGCCTGCGCCCGCAGTGGGAGGGCCGGATCGCGCTGCTGCTCGAGCAGCTCGCCGAGGCCGAGTCGACGCTCCGCATCTCGTACATCGGCGACGTCGAGAGTGCACGGCTGGTCGATCAGCGCGTCGCTGCCCTCGAGGATCGCGTGCGCGATGCGTGGCGCGAGCAGAGCGACGGGCCGCTCACGATCGAGACCGAGATCTACTGGCGGCGCGGTGCTCCGAAGGATGGTTGGACGAGCCTCGTCTCCCGTCTCAACCCGTGGTCGGGCGACGCCGGCGTGCCCCCGAACGACGGCGAGATCGGCGAGGCGAGCAATGGCGAGTCGATCGAGCGTCATCTGCCCGTCGATCGGAGCTACGCCCAGTGGATGACCGATCCCGACGCGCTGGACAGCCAGCGGGGTGATCGCATCGAGCAGCGTGAGGTCGTCAAGGAGCAGGCCCGAACTGTCAAGCTCAAGAACGTCGTGCGGCCGGTCCGCTTCGAAACCGGTGCAATCGAGCTCCCGCAGAGCTACATCGACGACCTCCGCCGCGTGCTCGACGACATGCAGCACCTCGACAACGTGCGACTCCATTTCGTGGGCCACGCGGACTCGCAGCCGCTCTCGGGACGCCTCTCGATCGAGTACGGCGACAACCTCGGCCTCTCGCGCGAGCGCGCGGGCGAGGTCGCGGAGTTCGTGCAGCAGGCGCTCGATCTGCCGCCCGAGGCGATCTCGTTCGCGTGGGCCGGCGAGGCCGAGCCGATCGCGACGAACTCCACCGCCGAAGGGCGCGCGCTCAACCGGCGCGTCGAGGTCGAGGTCTGGTACGACGAGGTGGAGGAGAAGCGCGTCTTCGAGGACTTCGTCATCAGCGACGACATCAAGCGGGTGAAGGTCTGCCGCACCGAGACGGTGTGCAAGATGCGCTTCATGGAGGGCCACGATCGACGGGCCCGCGTGCGGAACCTCGTGCCGCCGCTCCGCATCGGCGACCGTGGCCTGACGGTGCCGGATGGATTCGTCGACGAGGTCGCCGAAGCGATCCAGAACCTCGAGGATCGTCAGAACGTGACGGTCAGGTTCGTCGGCTACACCGACGACGCACCGCTCGAGGGGCGCACCGCGCGCATCTACGGCACGCACCTCGCGCTGTCGAAGGCCAACGCCCATCGCGTGGGTCTCGCGATCCAGGACTCGCTCGGCCTGGCGACTTCTGCCGTGGCGAGCGACGGACGCGGCTCGTCGTTCCCGGTCGCCTCGAACGAGACACAGCGCGGTCGCGAGCTGAACCGGAGGGTCGAGGTCGAGTTCTGGTACGACGATGTACTGCAGGAGCTCGACGACGACTTGCAGATCTGCCCGGACGCGATCGGCCAGTCGATGATCACCCGGGTCTACGATCCGCCGTGGGGCCGCATTCCCTCGCTCGACATCCGCGACGGCGAGCCGACGATCCCCGCCGAGCTCGAGGGCGTGCTCCGCCGCGCGATGGCCGACATCGACGACAAGCAGAACGTGCGCCTCCGGTTCGTGGGCTACACGGGCAACGAGCGCCTCGACCGCCGCACGGCGCTGGTCTACGGCGACGACGTCGGCCTCTCGACGGCGCGAGCCCGCCGCTCGATGGACGCGGTCGTCACGCTCATGGCGCTCGAAGCGTCGAAGGCCGAGGCAGAGGGCCGTGGCTACGTCCACTCGGAGGATGTCGTCAACGGCGGCTTCACGCAGGAGGTCGACTCGCGCGTCGTCGTGCAGGTGGTCTACGACGAGCCCGCGATGAGCGACGACTACCAGGGCATCGAGGTCACGCAGATCACGCGAGAGCTCGAGCCGAAGGATCCGCTGGCGCTCAACCTGATGCGGATCAGCGTCGACGGTGAGCCGATCGACGATCGTGGCCGCAGCTCGGCCGACGTGCAGCGCTGTACCGACGTCGCGCTCGAGCGCGCGAACGTCGAGTTCCGCTTCGATGGGCTCTCCACCGACCGCCGGCTGACCGTTGCCTCCGATGCGCGTACGGTCGCCGCCGGCACCGCGGGCGAAGCCGATGCGGAGGGCGCCGGCCCGGGTGCGCTTCGATTCAAGATGTACACGAACTACGGCCACTACATCGAGCGGAGCGAGGTGCGCGTCTTCGACCGCGACGCGTCGCTCGAGTCGGAGCCCCTGGCCGTCATCGACGTCGCACCGAGCGGCCTCGCCGAGTGGCGCCCCGAGGCGCGCGACATCGATGGGCCCGTGCACGAGCTCAAGTTCGTCCTGCGCGCATACGACGGCAAGGGCCGCTTCGACGAGACGGTGCCGCAGAGCCTGTGGATGGTGAACGGGCCGGGTGTGATGGGGGCGGAGGCGGAGACCGTCGCGGACGCCGACCCGACGACGATCACCGAGGCCGACGCCGCGCTGCGAGCGGGCTACGGCGAGACCGAGGTCGCGGTCGCGAACATCGACCTCGGCGGCGCCGGCACCGTGCGCGTGCTGGGGGGTGGCGTGCCCGCCGGCCATACGGTCTGGATCGCCGGTGAGCCGGTGCCCGTTGCCGAGAATGGCGAGTTCATCGCCGAGGCCGTGGTGCCCTCTGGTCTGCAGACCGTCGAGGTGGCCATGCTCGACGAGGAGGGCAACGGCGAGCTCTTCCTGCGCGACCTCGAGGTGCGCAAGAGCGACTGGTTCTACGTCGCGATGGCCGACGTGACCCTCCAGGCGAATCTCGGTGATGGTCCCTCCGATGAGCTGCAGGGCGAGAACGCCCCGATGGACCCCGACTCGTTCGCGGACGGCCGCCTCGCGTTCTTCCTGACGGGTCGCTTCGGCGAGGACTGGCGCCTCACGGCCAGCGCCGACACCCAGGAAGGTCCGCTGAAGGACATCTTCACGAACTTCCTCGACAAGTCACCCGACTCGCTCTTCCGCCGCATCGATCCCGACTACCACTACCCGACGTTCGGTGACGACGGGACGGTCGAGGAGATGGCGCCTTCGTCGGGCAAGTTCTTCGTGAAGCTCGACCAGGGCCCGAACCACGCGATGTGGGGCAACTTCGGCGTGGCCTACGTCGACAACGAGCTCGCGCGCGTCGAGCGCGGCCTCTACGGCGGCAATCTGCACTACGAGACCGACGCGACGACGAGCTTCGGCGCGCGCCGCGTCGAGGTCGACGGCTTTGCGGCCGATCCAGGCACGGTGTCGAGCCGCGAAGATTTCCGCGGCACCGGCGGCTCGCTCTACTACCTGAAGCATCGCGACCTGCTGATGGGGTCGGAGCGGCTGCGCGTCGAGATCCGCGACAAGGTCACGGGCCTCGTCGTGGGCGTGACCTATCTGTCGCCGGACGAAGACTACGACATCGACTACTTCCAGGGCCGGATCCTGCTCGCGAAGCCGATCTCGGCGACGTCGTCGGACGGTCTGCTCGTTCGCAACGACGGACTCAGCGGCAACGAAGCGTGGCTGGTCGCTCAGTACGAGTACGCGCCCGGTCTCGACGAGATCGATGCGCTCGCGGCCGGTGGTGAAGGCCAGTTCTGGCTGAACGACTACCTGAAGCTCGGCGTGACGGCGTATCGCAACAGCGAGGAGAGCGCGGACAGCACACTCTACGGCGCGCATCTCGTCGCCCGACTGAGCGCGGCCACGTGGATGAAGGTGCAGGCCGGTTACAGCGAAGGGCTCGTCGGCAGCAGCCTGAGCTCGAACGACGGTGGCTTCGGCTTCGACGGCACCAGCGGACTGGGTCTCGACGAAGAGGAGGCGCTCGCCTTCCGCGGTGATCTGAGTCTCGGCTTGACCGATCTCTTCGAGCCCGCCGACGGCAACCTGACCTTCTACTTCCAGCGACTCGAGGCGGGCTACTCCGTGCCGGGCCTCACCGCGACGCGCGACACCGACTTCATCGGTGGCACGCTCTCGCTGCCGGTCCTCGATCGCCTCGCGGTGAAGCTGAAGGCCGACTACGTCGAAGAGACCGACGGCCTCACGACCAACACCCAGGAGCTCGACGCGAGCTACGCGCTGACCGATGGCATCACGCTGAAGGCGGGCGTGCGGAACGACGATCGCGACGACGACAGCACGGCGCAGGCGGCCACCCAGGAAGAGGGCGGTCGCACGGACATGGTCGTCGAGGCCGAGCTCGACGCGGGCCAGAGCTGGACCGCGTACGTATTCGGTCAGGCGACGGTCCGCAAGACCGGTGACCGCGAGAGCAACAACCGGGGAGGCGCCGGCGGCTCGGTCCAGATCAACGATCGCCTCGAGGCCGAAGGTGAGGTCTCGTACGGCGACACCGGCGCGACCCTCGAGATCGGTACGAACTACCAGCAGACGGCCGGTACGAGCCGCTACCTGAGCTACTCGCTCGAAAACGAGCGGGCGGCGACGGGCTCGCACGCGCGGCGTGGCAACCTGGTCAACGGCGCGCGTACGCGTCTCTCGGACAGCGCCAGTGTCTACCAGGAAGACCGCTACCAGCACACGTCGTCGACGAACGGCCTGAGCCGGGCGATCGGGCTCGACTGGGCGATCGACGAGCGCTGGACGATCGGGGCCGAGTGGGAGTACGGCACGCTGATCGACTCACAGACGCTCGCCGAGACCAAGCGCAACGCCGGCGGCGGCCGCGCCAGCTACCGGTTCGAGAACCTCTACGTCTCGAGCGGCATCGAGTACCGCTCGGACGACACCGAGCAGCCCGATCTGAGCTGGTCGAACAGGACGACCTGGCTCTTCCGCAACGACGCCCGCCTGCAGGTCACGCCCGACTGGCGCCTGCTCGGCAAGTTCAATCACTCGTTCAGCAACAGCTCGCTCGGCGAGTTCTACGACGGCGGGTTCACCGAGGTCGTGCTCGGCTACGCGTACCGGCCCATCGCGCACGACCGCCTCGACGTGCTCGCGAAGTACACGTACTTCTTCAACCGGCCGACCACGGATCAGGTGGGTCAGGGCGGCACGTCGAGCACATACCTGCAGAAGAGCCACGTGATGTCGGCGGACGTGACCTACGACCTGACCCGCAACTGGACGCTGGGCGGCAAGTACGCCTATCGCCTCGGTCTGGTGAGCCTCGACCGGGAGAATCCGGACTTCTTCGACAACAGCGCCCACCTCTACATCGGGCGCGTCGACTGGCAGTTCCTGTCGAAGTGGGAGGGCTCGCTCGAGGGCCGCATGCTCCACATGCCGAGCCTGGGCGAGCGCAAGGGCGGTGCCGTCATCACGCTCTACCGCTACCTCGGCAAGCACTTCAAGGTCGGCATCGGGTACAACTTCACCGACTTCTCCGAGGACCTGACGGACCTCGACTATGACCACCACGGGCTGTTCTTCAACATCATCGGCACGCTCTGAGCCGTGGAATCACCCGCGCGCTGCGTGAGGGCGCAGGCAGGCAGCGCGGCCTGATCCGTCACGAACGGGCCGGGGTGCGGCTGCGCCCTCCCGCCGACCCAAGAACGCTCCCTGACTCCATCACCCGGCGCTGGCTCGTCCGCATCGCCACTGGTAGTGTCGAACGTCCGGAAGCCGCCGAATGCCGGGCGGCCAGGAGCGTTGCGACATGACGATCGACTCCCCCGATTCCTCCGCGCCCGAGAGCCTCGGTCTGCCGCCGATCGATCAGGTCGGTTTCGTGGTGAAGTCCCTCGAAGACGCCGAGGCGCGGTACGGCGCCATGTTCGGTCCCTTCACCCGGATCGACGGCAGCGTGCAGGCCGCCGATTTCCGCGGTCGCGAGTGCGACGTCAAGCTCGAGATCATGTTCGGCCGCTCGGGCGATCTCGAGATCGAGTTCATCGAGTGGCAGGGGGGTGAGAGCCCGCACAGCGAGTTCATCGAGTCAGGGCGCGAGGGCATGCACCACCTGCGCTATCGCGTCGACGACACGGACGGCTGGATCGAGAAGCTCGCGACCGTCGGCTATCGCCCCATCTGGTACAAGAAGCTCACGCCCGACATCGTCTTCGCGTACCTCGAGCGCGAGGGCGATCCGCTGCTCATCGAGTTCCTGCAGATGCCGGTATGAGCACGACTTCTCCCGCTGATCACGGAGCGCCCGCGCGATGAGCCCGGCAAGGAAGATCCGGATCGACGACCTGCGGGATCCGCAGCTGAACGACATCCAGAAGGCAGCGCTGGCTCATGGTGAGGCCAACCCGGTGGAGCTCCACGTCGACGCGGTGCTCGCGGCGGCGGTCGAGGCCGCAGGGCTCGACGACTTCGGCTCGGACGACTTCCACGAGCGTCTGCATCTGATGCTCTCCGAGACGGACGAGGACCCGGAGCGGACGGCGTTCGGCCGGATGGTGCTCTTCGGCGACGCCGTCCGATGGGCGTCGAACCGGCTGCGGATTCACGATCTGCTGCAGCGGCACCCGGAGATCCACGACATCGAGATCGAGCGACCGATCATCGTCATCGGGCTGCCGCGTTCGGGCACGACGCACCTCGTGAACCTCATCGCAGCCGATCAGCGTCTCCGCTCGATGCCCTTGTGGGAGAGTCAGCAGCCGGTTCCTGGCCCCGAGGACGTGCCGGGGCCCGATGGCGTCGATCCTCGTTGGGCGCGCTCCGAGGCGACGTGGCAGGGGTTTCGCGCCAGCTCGCCGCTCATCGCCGCGATGCACCCGATGAATCCGGATCACATCCACGAGGAGCTCGAGCTCCAGCTGCCCGACTTCTCGAGCTACAACCACGAGTGGATCACGCGCTGCCCGCGGTGGCGGGACTATCTCCTCTCACACGACCAGCGTCCCCATTACCAGTACATGAAGACGGCGCTCAAGATCCTGCAGTGGTACAGGCCACGCGATCGCTGGGTGCTGAAGTGCCCGCAGCACCTCGAGCAGATCGGGCCGCTCATGGAGACGTTCCCGAACGCGACCATCGTCGTCACCCACCGCGACCCCGTCTCCGTGGTGCAGTCGTCGGCGACCATGCTGGCCTATGGCGCGCGCATGATGTACCGCACGCCCCGGCCCGAGTGGTACCTCGAGTACTGGACCGACCGCGTTCACCGACTGCTCGAGGCATCGGTGCGAGATCGCCATCTCCTGCCTGCCGACCGGACGATCGACGTGCTCTTCCACGAGTTCATGGCGGACGACGTCGCCACGGTCGAGCGCATCTACGAGGTGGCCGGGCTGCCGATGACGGACGAGGCGCGTGCGCAGATCGACACGTACATGGCGGAGCATCCCCGCGGCAAGGAGGGACAGGTCGTGTACGACCTGCGCGCCGACTTCGACGCGACCCCGGAGAGCGTGCGCGCGCCCTTCGACTTCTACCTGAACGAGTTCGACGTGCGCATCGAGGTGAAGTGAGCGTCGACATGGCTCGCTCCAGTCGCCACGCATAGGATCACGAAAATGGACGGAATCGAGTTCGACTTCTCGGGGCGCCAGGTGCTGGTGACCGGCGGGACCTCGGGCATCGGTCATGGCATCGCCCGAGCCTTCGCCGAGGCCGACGCCGAGGTGTCGGTGACGGGGCGACGCGGCAGCGCCGGCGAGTACGACGTCGATCTCGACGGCATGCACTATCAGCAGGTCGAGATGGAGGATTCGGCGTCTCTCGATGCGCTCGTCTCGGGCATCGATCGGCTCGACGTCCTCATCAACAATGCGGGCGCCAATCTCGTGCCCGAAGGCGAGTGGAACCCCGACGTCTTCGCGCGAGCGCTGAACATCAACCTGGTGAGTGCGTTCCACCTCGCCGTGGCGCTCAAGCCCGTGCTCGCCGAGAGCACGCAGGGCGGCGGGGGCAGCATCGTGAATTGCGCGAGCATGTCGGCGACTCGCGCCGTTCCCCTGGTGCCCGGCTACGGCGCCGCCAAGGCGGGGATCGTCCAGATGACGCTCAACATGGGTGTGGCGTGGGCGAAGGAGAACGTGCGGGTGAATGCCGTCGCTCCGGGTCTGATCGAGACGGGGATGACTGCGGCGATGAAGCTCCCGGGCATGGAGGCGGTCGAGCAGGCAGAGCTCGCGCGCGTCCCCATGGCGCGCTGGGGCACCCCCGACGACGTAGTGCCGGCCTTCGTGTTCCTGGCGAGTCCGGCGGCCCGCTTCATCACCGGGCAGACGGTCAACGTGGATGGCGGCTACTCGGTCATGTGAGCGAGCTCGCCCGCGAGCATCATCCGGCCGCCGCGACACGTGAATGGCCGCTGACTCAACCGCAAAGAGTGATAGGATCGACCGGGCTTCGGAAGGTCGATCTTGATTCGTACTTTCATTCGTTCGTCTCTGCCCTCGGCATTCGCCCTGCTTCTGTGCCTGTGTGCTTCAGGCGCGGTGGCCGAGGGGCGCTCGGTCTCGTGTCTCGGTCGGCTCGAGCCCGGCGACGGCGTACGCAGGCTCGCGAGTCCGACCGGCGGTGGCGTGATCGGCGAGATCAGTGTGCGTGAGGGCGACTCGGTCGAGGAAGGGCAGATCATCGCGGCGCTCGCGACGCGCACGCTCCACCTCGCCGAGGTCGATCGGCTCCAGGCCGAGCTCGAGCAGGCGCAACGCGAAGCGACGCGGCTGCAGAAGCTGTCCCGAGGCAACGCGGCATCCGAGGCGAAATACGATGCGGCCGCCATCGACGTGCGCGTTGCCGAAGCGGGGCTGTCGGCCGCGCGGGCGCAGGTGGCGCTCGCCGAAGTTCGCGCCCCCATCGCAGGAGAGGTGCTCGAGATCCACGCGCGGGCCGGTGAGCGGATCGGTCCGGAGGGTGTGCTCGAGCTCGGTCAGACCGATCGCATGGTGGTCGTGGCCGAGGTCTATGAGACCGACATCGGCTTCGTGGCGGTGGGCCAGCCCGCGACGATGACGAGCCCGGCCCTCGGCGCGCCGCTCACGGGCCGCGTCGAGCGGATCGGCATGAAGATCGGCCGGATGGACGTGATCGGCACCGACCCGATCGCCAAGACGGACGCCCGCGTGGTCGAGGTGCGCATCGCACTCGACGAGCCCGCCCGGGCGCGCGCGCTCACTCACCTCCAGGTCGAGGTCGAGATCGGACCGTGATGCGGCGTGTGCCCATCGCCTGGCTGCAGCTCAAGCGCGAGAAGCTGCGTCTGCTCGCCGCCATCGCTGGTGTGACGTTCGGCGTCGTGCTCATCTTCGTGCAGCTGGGCTTCCAGGAGGCGCTCTTCGCGAGCGCCGTCCGTTACCACCAGACGCTCGGCTACGACCTAGCGCTGCTCAGCCCACGCACTGACTTCATCGTCCGCCCGGTCAGCTTCCCGAGGAATCGCCTGCATCAGGTCACCGGCTTCGAAGGCGTCGAGCACGTGACGCCCGTCTACCTCGGGCCGGCGCGTTGGCGAAACCCCTTTGCGCCGAAGGAGACCCGCAGCATCTACGTCGTCGGGTTCGATCCGTCGGACGAAGGCTTCACGGCGTTCTTCGACCAGAGCCTCCTCGACGAGATGAAGAAGCCCGACCGCGTGCTCTTCGACTCGGCGTCGCGCCCCGAGTTCGGGCCGGTCGCGGCGCGGGTGCGCGAAGCGGGGAGCCTCGATGCAGAGGTGAACGACCGCACCGTGCGGGTCGTCGGGCTCTTCGAGCTCGGCACGTCGTTCGGCATCGACGGGAGCCTCCTCACGAGTGATCTCAACTTCAGGCGCCTGTTCCCCGACCGGACCGCCTCGCACGTCGATCTGGGCCTGATCCAGCTCGCTCCGGGAGTCGACACCCTGGCGATGCGCGACCGCATCCTCGAGACGCTCCCGCGCGACGTCGAGGCGCTGACGCGCACTGACTTCGTGCGGCGCGAGGTCGCGTACTGGAACCGCGCGACGCCGATCGGCTACGTCTTCAGCTTCGGCGTCGCCATGGGTCTCGTCGTCGGCATGATCATCGTCTACCAGATCCTCTTCTCGGACGTGCAGGACAGCCTGCGTGAGTACGCGACGCTGAAGGCGATGGGCTACACGCACCGCTTCCTCGTCGGCGTCGTGCTGCGCGAGTCGGCGCTCCTCGCAGTCTTCAGCTACCTGCCGGCGCTCGCGCTTTCGCTGATCATCTACAGGCAGGCGGGCGAGGCGACTCATCTGCCCATCGCGATGAGCGTCGAGCGCGCGGTCGGCGTCTTCGGCCTCACGCTCTTCATGTGTTGCGCCTCGGCTGCGCTCGCGATTCGCAAGCTGCGTTCGGCCCAGCCCGCGGAGATCTTCTGATGGAGTCGGCCGCGCGCGACGTTTCGATCGCGGTGGAGGACGTCTCGTACTTCTACGGCAAGGGGGCGCTTCGCAAGCAGATCCTCTTCGACGTGGGCGACGTGGTGCGCCAGGGCGAGATCCTGATCCTCACGGGGCCATCGGGCTCGGGCAAGACGACACTGCTCACGCTCATGGGAGCGCTCCGCGCGGCCCAGAGCGGGAGCATCCGCATCCTCGGGCAGGAGCTGCGCGACGCGAAGGAGAAGTCGCTCGTCGGGGTGCGCCGGCAGATCGGATACATCTTCCAGTCGCACAACCTGCTGCGGGCGCTGTCGGTCGAGCAGAACGTTCGCATGGCGATCCAGCTCGGCGAGCTGCGCGGGCTGTCGCGAGCCGAGCAGCGCGCATGTATCGAGGAGGTGCTCGGGCGGGTCGGCATGGCGGAGCACATCGACAAGCAGGTCGATCAGCTCTCGGGGGGCCAGCGGCAGCGTGTCGCCATTGCGCGCGCGCTCGTGAACCGCCCGAAGATCATTCTGGCCGACGAGCCGACTGCTTCGCTCGACAAGCAGTCGGGGCGCGACGTCGTCGACCTGATCCAGCAGCTCGCACGAGAAGAGGGCGCGAGCGTGGTCCTCGTGACACACGACAACCGCATCCTCGACGTCGCCGACCGCATCCTGCACCTCGAGGACGGGCGCGTCCGGCCGCTCGGCGATGCCGTCGCGTCGGACGCCGGGCGAATGCTCCACATCCTCTCGGAGCAGGACCCCGATGCCCACGCGCAGCTGCTCACGTTCGCAGTGGCGCTCGCGCGCGTGGCCCATGCCGACCGCGAGGTGACCGGGGACGAGATCGAGGTGATCCGGCAGGTGTTGCAAGACACCGCCGGACTCGGCGCGGGCGAGGCGGACTTCGTGATCGAGCTCGCCATCGCGCAGCCCGGCGGAGGACACGCCGAGGGCGCGGGGAGAGGCGGTGCGAGTCAGCTCGCGAGTCTCCCGCCGGAGCGCGCCCGCGACCTCATCGCCGCGCTCGAGGCCGTCGCCGAAGCCGATGGTGAGCTGACCGCCGACGAGCGGGCCGAGATCGATCGCATCGTCGCCGAGATCGGGGGCGGGGGGTGACGCCTCGCTTCGACCTGCTCGATCGGATCGCATCTCCAGAATAGGCATGAGATCCAGCTACTTGGAGACTTGCGCCGGCGCGTGCACGGCTCCCTCGATTGTGCGGCCCAGCCACGATCTCGCGGCGGGCCGCGAGCCCGCCGCCTCCGATCAGACGAGACATCGATCCGCCCGAATCGAGTCGAGGAGGGATGGAGCTCGGCGCTACTCTCGACTGCTCTCTCGAACCCGACAGCGTGCGCTCTGCCATGCATGACGCACGCACCGGAGAACGCCCCGATGCAAGCTGCCCTCGTCACCGGCCACCACAAGATCGAGCTCACCGAGTTCCCCGATCCGGAGCCGAGCGCCGGCAAGCCGGTCGTGCAGATCGCGAGCTGCGGCATCTGCGGCACCGATCTTCACGCGTATCACACGGGCGATCCGTACAACCCGGCGATCTGCGGGCACGAGTGGACGGGCACGGTCTCGGCGGTGCCGGGTGACGTCTTCCACGTGAAGGAGGGCGACCGCGTTGCCATCGGCGTGCAGCCCGCGTGTGGCCAGTGCAACGAGTGCAAGGCCGGCGACCCGGCGCACTGTGTGGCCGTCATGATGGGGATGATCGGCATCGGTCCGCTCGCCGCGCCACATGGTGGCTTCGCGCCCGCGATCGCCATCGACGGCAAGCGGCTCTACACGGTGCGCGACGGGCTCTCGGACGTCGAGGCGTCGATGCTCGAGCCGTCGAGCATCGCGATCCACGCGTTGCGCCGCACGCCGCTCCGCCTCGGCGACGCCGTGCTCGTGATCGGCGCGGGGCCCATCGGTCTGCTGGTGCAGCAATGCGCGAAGGCCGCGGGTGCAGGCATCGTCGTGGTGATCGAGCCGAACGGATCGCGCGCGGCGATCTCGAAGCAGCTCGGCGCAGAGGCGGTCATCGACCCGACGAGCGAGGACGTCGCGACCCGCGTCGCGGAGCTCTGCGGCCCGCTCGGGCCCGACGTGGTGTTCGAGTGCGCGGGCATTCCGGCCACGGTGGATCAGTCGGTCAAGCTCGCGCGGCGGGGCGGCGTCGTGTCGCTCGTCGGCATGGCGACGGTCCCCGCCGAGATCTCGCCCGGCGATTGGCTGATCAAGGAGGTGCGGCTCGTCGCGTCGCTCGGCCAGCTGCACGACGAGTTCGACACGGCCATGCAGCTCGTCGCCGATGGCCGCCTGAAGCTCGAGCCGCTGCACACGAAGACCGTGAAGCTCTCCGAGATCGATCAGGGGTTCCAGGACCTGCTCGCCGGCGGCGATCAGATCAAGATCCTGGTCGATCCACGCGACTAGCGACGGCCGGCGC
The DNA here is from genome assembly GCA_964474355.1 of uncultured Spirochaetaceae bacterium. Taxonomy (GTDB): domain Bacteria; phylum Myxococcota_A; class UBA9160; order UBA9160; family UBA4427; genus CAYYSY01. The sequence continues at coordinate 16,455 of CAYYSY010000422.1, forward strand.
GCCCAGGAGGACGGACGATGTTCAGCCACGTCACGCTCGGCTACACGGACTTCCCTCGCGCGCTCGCGTTCTACGATGCGGTCATGGACGTGCTCGGCCATCCCGTGCTCTTCAGGTTCGACGAGCAGGGGCTCGTCGCGTACGGCGAGCCAGCCGGGCCGAAGGTGTTCGTGCTGCCGCCCTTCGACGGCAACGAAGCGAGGCCGGGCAACGGCGTCCACGTCGCCTTCCTTGCCGGGAGCCGGGCGGTGGTCGATGCGTTCCATGCCGCCGCGCTCGCACACGGCGGCAGTGACGAGGGCGCACCCGGTCTGCGGCCGCACTATCACCCCGACTACTACGGCGCGTACGTGCGCGACCCGGACGGCAACAAGCTCCAGGCGGTCTGTCACAGCAAGGACGGCTGAGCGAGCCGACCGGGGTCGCTCCGCGTCACGCATCCGAAGGCGAACCGGCCCCCATGTCCCTGACGCTGCTCTTCGACCTCGATGGCACGCTCACCGACTCCGCCCCCGGCATCGTCGGCTGCATCGCCCATGCCCTCGAGGTGCACGGTCTCCCTCCGGTGTCCGAAGCGCGCATGCGCGCGTGCGTCGGGCCACCGTTGCACGACTCGTTCCGCGAGCTCTCGGGGGGCGAGGACCAGGTCGATTCGCTCGTCGCCGCCTACCGCGACCGCTATGTCGACGTGGGCATGTTCGAGAACGTCGTCTATGGGGGCGTCGAAGCCCTGCTCGATGGCCTGCTCGACCGCGGTATCGCGCTCCACGTCGTGACGGCGAAGCCCGAGGTCTACGCCGAGCAGGTGCTCGATCACTTCGGGCTGCGGACGAGGTTCGGCGCCGTCTTCGGCCCCGAGCTCGAGGGCTCGCACATGAGCAAGATCGAGCTGCTCGAGGCCGCATGTGCTGCGCTCGATCTCGATCGGAACGGAGCCGTGATGATCGGAGATCGCGGCGTCGACATGTCCGCGGCGCGCGTGCACGAGATCGCCGCGTGGGGCGTGCGCTGGGGGTACGGCTCCGACGCCGAGCTCGAGGCGGCCGGCGCGCAGCTGCTCCTGGATGCACCGCAGGACGTGCTCGCGTGCGTCGCGCAGATGGCCGGCTGAGCGCTTCCGCGGCACCCCACCATTCGAAGGGAAGGGCGCCCGCGGAGGCCTCGTGACCGACGGGCGTCCAGGGAGAAGGACTGGCGCTCGTCAGCTAGCGGCTCGACCTCCGCGGGCGCGGCATGCGGCACACGCCTCCTGAATGACACTCGTCTCGCACGCGCGGTTCACACTGCCGAAAGGGGCTCTCCCGCGCGTAGGCTCCTCTACACCCCGAGCGAACGCTCAGCCCAGGCTCGTCGGGCCCGACGTGCCCGCTGCGCTGACGGCGACCGGCGTCGCGCGGGGCGGCGCGTCGATCGGGCGTACGACGACGGGCTCCGACCTGGACGAATCGGTCGAGGCCTTCTTCTTCGCCTTCTTCGAAGGCGCGCTCACGCCCTCGACCGCAACCACCTCGCCGCCAGCCGAAGCCTCGTCCCCTTGGACCGCTTCGTCCTCCACCACAGCCCGAAGCTCCACCCCCGCTGCATCGGCGAGCGCCATGAAGGCCTGGGCGAAGAGCGCGGTGAACGTGCCGAGGTCGGGGACGAGGTCGTAGTCGGCGTTCAGCCCGACGTGCAGCTTGCCGTCGTAGCTGAAGAGCGCGATGCCGAGGCCCGTGCCGTCGAGCAGCGGCACCAGCGGGTGCAGCTCCTCGAGCTGGGCGCCCAGCATGTAGAGAGGGAACTGCGGGCCGGGCACGTTCGTCACGATCATGTTGATCGGACCCGATGCGAGCCGCGCGCCGAGCGAGAGCAGCCCCGAAGGAGCGTACTCGGCGACCTGAATCATCATCTCGACGCCGAGGGCCTGGTTCGAGCTCTTGCACTCCTCCGTGACGGCATTGACGCCGCTGACCCACTCGAGGGGCTCGTCGTGCTCGACGGGCAGCCGCACGATCCAGGTCGACACCCCATTGCCCATGCGCTCTTCGCCCTTGGCGCGCATGCTGACGGGCGCCGAGACCCGGAAGTCGGTCGCCGCCGGCCGCTCGCCGCGTCGGATCAGGTAGTGGCGCACCGCGCCCGTCACCGTCGCGAGCACGACGTCGTTGATGGTGCAGTCGAGCGCCTTGCTGACGTCCTTCACGCCCCTCAGCGGCAGCGTCAGCCAGTCGGCGCGGCGATGCGGGCCCAGCTCGCCGTTCAGCGGCGTCTTCGATGATCGCGTCACCGCCCAGCCGGCGAACTCCTTGAGCGCATTCGCTCGGGTCTTGAGGTCGCTGGGGACGTCCTTCGAGTCCATGACGAACTCGGAGATACCGCGCAGCGCGCGCATCGGCGTCGAGGTGAGGCGCTCTGCTGCGTCGAGCGCCAGCTCGAGCCCGCTCGGCACCGGCCGCGGCTCGAAGGGCACGGGCTCTTCGATCTCGTAGTCGGGGCTCATGCTGAAGAGGATCTGCGCGACGTTCGCGCCCGCGTCGCCGTCGATCATGCAGTGGTGGATCTTGCTCACCATCGCGAAGCGATCGCCCTCGAGCCCTTCGATGACCCAGATCTCCCAGAGCGGGCGGCTGCGGTCGAGGGCGCGGGTCGTGATGCGCGCGGTCAGCTTCTTGAGCTCTTCGACGCCTCCGGGCCGGGGCAGGGCTGCGTGTCGGATGTGATAGTCGATGTTGAAGTGCGCATCGTCGATCCAGACGGGGCGGCGCTCGACGGGCACGAAGGCGAGCTTCTGTCGGTAGCGCGGGATGTGGTGCAGCTGCGCCTCGATCGCGCGTTTGAACCTGCGGATGTCGACGCCGCCGTCGCGGCCGACGAGGTTTCCCGTCGCGAAGATGCCGACCGCGGCGACGTGCAGCGGGGTGTTCTCCTGCTCGGCGATGAGGAAGCTGTTGTCCTGGGCCGAGAGGCGATCGAAGGCGGCGTGGAACATGTCGGTTTCCTCCATGCAGGGCAGGCGACACAGGGGTCGGCGCTGAAGTCGACCAACGACGACTCTGCGTCGCCTTTCAAGTCAGGGTGCAATGCCCATGCCAGCGCTCACCGCGCTCATCGAACGCCACGGCGCTTGCGATGCCTCATCGCCGGGCAGCGCGCAGCGAGGTGATGGGCGGGGCGGGCTCAGCTCATGACCGCGTGCGGGACGGATCTCACCGCACCCCCCGGCGACAGCCTGTGGCGCGAGCACCAGCGCAGCTCGCCCATCAGATAGATGGCGGCCACGAGCTCCTGGCCCCGGGCGATGTCCGCGGTGAAGCGGATCTGGAGCTCGTCGTGCTCCACGGAGCAGTCGTCGAGGTCGTCCGTCTCCATCAGCGAACCGAAGGCGTGGGCGAGTCCCTGCTCACCGTCGAACTGAAGCTGCCAGACGTACCGCGCGTTCATCCCCAAGCGCAGTAGCAAGGACCGAGCCAGGACCGCATTCGCCCAGGTGCGCGAGAGTGCGCCGCGGTGTGCGCGTGGCGATGCGCTGCTGCATCGATGGGCAGCGAGATGAATTCGTAGGCGTCATCGAGGTGCGTTGGCCGGGTGGACGTCCCCACGTCTCGACCGTGACGAGCAGCTCGAGTCGCGCTCCTAGGCCTCGACCAGCGGCGCGACGCGCTCGATCTCGGCGATGTCGGCGGTCGTGGGCACGAGGAAGATCTCGTCGCTGCCGGCCCGGCGCAGGTTCTCGATCGCCTCGGCGACCGCGTCCGGTGTATGCCGGGTCATCGTGCCGGCGACGCCGTTCGCCATCGGGTCGCCGAAGACCTTCAGGTACTCGTACACGTACTTGCGAAGGCGCGCCTCCGCGTCACTGGCGAGCGAGTACCAGAAGCCGCCGACCAGCCGCGGGGGCTCGGTGCGCCCGGCCTTCTCCCACGCATCGCGCGCGAGGTCGAACATGCGCTTCGTCTCGTCGAGCTCGCCGTTCATCGAGAACGAGTAGACGCCCTGAGCCCACTTCGCGGCGCGGGCCATGGCCTTGGGCCCCATCGAGCCGGCCAGGATCGGCGGACCGCCGGCCTGCACCGGCGTCGGGCCCACCATGTCGGCCCCGTCGAAGGGGGTCTCGCCCGCCCAGATGGCGCGCATCCGGGCGACCTGCTCGTCCATGCGGGCGTGGCGCCGCGCGAACGAGGCGCCGACTGCGCGGTAGTCGACCTCGCGTCCGCCGACGCCGACGGTGACCGTCACGCGCCCCTCCGAGAGCACGTCGAGCGTCGCGATCTCCTTCGCCGCCCAGACGGCGTCATGCATGGGCAGCACGTAGAGGCTCGGCACGATGCGCACGCGCTCGGTGACGGCCGCCGCCGCTGCGAGCAGGCTCCGCATCTCGAGGGTGTAGCCGGTGATGCGCTCACCGGTGGAGAGGCTCGAGAACGGGCCGCCGTCGATCGCGCGGCACCAGGCGAGGATCTCCTTGCGCCCGTAATCGCGCTCCATGTAGGGCAGGCACACACCGACGTCCATTCTGGCTCCTCCGCGGCGGCCGCCCGCTTCGCTCGGGGCTCGGCCGGTCGCCGATGGTAGGCCAGTCGCCCTGCATCGTGTCGCGGGTCACCCAGTCGGGCCGCCGGATCGCCGTTCGGATGAAGGGGCGGACGAGTCTGCGGCAGGCCTCAAGATGCTCGGGTGAACACCCGATGAGCAGGCCGCCTGAGTGTGCTCCGGGGAGATTTCGAAGATGCAGTATTTCTGTCGATGGGCCGTCCTGGTGGCATGCGCCGCCGCGTTGCTCGCGAGCTTCGGCTGCGCCGGTGGCGCGTGGGATGCCGCGCTCCGCGAGGACACGCCGGCCGGCTACTACCGCTACATGCGGGACCACCCCGACGGCGACCACGCCACCGCAGCGCAGGAGCGCATCGACTACCACAAGGTGAAGCGGAATCTCACCTTGCTCAACTACCGCTGGTTCGAGGCGAAGTATCCGCACAGCGTGCTGCTGGACGAGCTGCAACCGTCGATCGAGCCGAAGGCCTTCGAAGGGGCCCGGGCTGCCGGCAGCGCAGAGGCCTACCGTGACTTCGTCGTCGAGTTCCCGAACGGGGCGAACGCGAAGCGCGCCGAGGCCAATGCGCACTTCCTCGCAAAGGACGGCTTCGGCGGTGACGTGCAGGCGCTCGCCGATTTCGCGGCGAAGCATCCCGAGAGCGACTTCGCGGCCGAGGCGAGGCGCAGCGTCGAGGCGGCGAATCTGCGGGCGAATTCGCGCATCCGGCGCGTGGCGCTCGAGGTACGCATCGACGCGAAGTCACCCGAGCCGAAGCGGCTGACCGGACTCTTCACCGATGCGGCGCGCAAGGCGTTCGACGGCTCGGGGGTCGAACTCCTGATCGTGCCGGCGGGCAGGCGCGCCGTCGATGTCCCGACGCTCACCATCGAGCACCGCGAGCGGGCGGTCAGCGCCGAGATGGCGGCCGGCGAGATGTCCCGATCGGGCTGGGTCGCTCAGACGCGGCTGACGCTCCGCCCCATCGATCGCAAAGCCGAGCCCGTCTTCCAGCGCACCTTCGAGCTGCGCGTCGACGAGGGCGAGCACGTCAACGGCCGCTCGGTCCTGTTCGGCGAGAGCGCGCCCGTCTACTGGTCGTCGTTCTTCGTGCCCGTGGCGAAGTGGGCCTCGAACAGCAGCGTTCGGCCGCCCGTCGCGCTCAGTGGCGAGGAGACGGTCGTGGCCGTGGACGCCGCTGGCGATCGCTCGGTCGTGCTCTACGAGGACGGACGCTTCGACCTGATCGAGATGTCCGATCCGATGCGCCCGGTGGTGCTCACCACGTACAAGCGCCCCCGCGACTTCAAGAAGTACTCCGACGTGAGGATCGTCGGCCAGCGCATCGCGATCTTCGGCGAGGACGGCATCGAGCTCATCGAGTTCACCGACGAGGGGCCCGCCGCCGTCGTCTCGCGCGACCGCGGCGACATCGGCTCGGTGCTCGCCTTCACGCCCTACGAGGGCGGCTACGTGATCGCCACTGCCACGGGCCTCTACTGGCTGCCCGGCGAGCGCGACAAGCCAGAGCGGCTCATGCGTCGCGTCGTGCACGGCGTGGACGTGGTCGGCAATGACCTCGTGCTGACCGACGGCGAGACCGTCTACGTGACCAACATCGGCCTCATCCGCCAGAAGCGTGTCAAGGCACAGCTGAAGCTCGGCAAGACCTTCGGTCCCGGTCGCGTGCGCGCCGACGGCCAGCGCGCGGTGGTGATCGGCAAGGACGGCATCCTCGCCATCGACCTCCGCGACGCATCGAAGCCGAGGGTCACGGCCAAGCTCCACAACCACCGCATCGGCCGCGTGCTCGACGCGACGCACGTCGGCCACCGCATCTTCCTCCTCGGCGACCACGGTCTGCTCGTGATGGATCCGAATGCTCGTACGATCGTCGAGACCATCGACGTGAAGCCGCATGCGCGCGTTGCCACGATGGGCCGCCACGTGGTGGCAGTCGGTGACGGCACGATGCAGGTGATGGACGCCACGCCCTACCTCGCACCGGGCGGCACGAGCCCGGCCAGGACACGTCGTTAGGCAACGCTGACGGCTCATCGATCACGGCGTCTCCAACGCCGCGCGATCGGCGTATGACCTGCTCGATGGTGGATCGTGCGATCAACGCAACGATGTGAGGCCGGCTCGCGCGCGGCATCGATCGACGCTGCGCGCTAGCCTGACTTCATGAGTCCCGTCGGTTCGAGAGCCGCGTCCGCGGCAGGACGTGTGTCGCGTTCCCCCGACAAACGCTTCCCCCACATCCATCAGATCATGCTGCCCACGCCGTGGGCTCGGATGCCCTCGGTCGCGGCCTATCTCGTCGACGCCGAGCCGCTCACGCTGATCGATGCCGGCATCGACGACGACGCGAGCTTCGCCGCGCTCGAAGCCGGGCTCGACGAGCTCGGCCACACGCCCGGCGACGTGAAGCGCGTCGCGCTCACGCACTACCACGTCGATCATCTCGGCGGTGTCGGCGCCCTGCGCCGCCGCGGCGTCGATTTCGAGCTCGCTGCCCACTCCGAGGCCGTCCAGTCGATCGAGCACTTCACGGTCGAGCACAGCGAGGACATGGAGGGCATGGAGGCGCTCCTCCGCGACTACGGCGTGCCCGAAGACGTGCGCGCTACCTTCGTGGCGCATCGGCGGAGCCGGCTCGAGGTGCAGCCGTCCTGGGCGGAAGCAACCTCGGTCGAGCGCGCGCTGCACGATGGCGATGGCCTCGACTTCAAGGACTTCTCGCTCGAGGTGATCCACGCGCCCGGTCACACGGCGGGCCACGTGGTCTTCCAGAACCGTGGCACCGGCACCTTGATTTCAGGTGATACGATCATGAGCGGCGCCGTGCCGCACACCGAGAACTACTACCTCGAGGGCCTGCCCGAGCCCGAAGACCCGGCGCGCCGCCACCCACGCTTCAAGGGCCTGCTCGCGTACCGCAACTCGCTGCGCCGGCTGAAGCGCGAGGGCGTACGAACGATCCTGCCCGGCTACGGCGGCGTCATCCGCGCCGCCGACCGCGCGATCCGCGAGGCGCTGCTCTTCTACGACGTTCGCATCCAGCGCATCGAGCGCAGCCTGCGGTCGGTGACGGCGATGGGTCAGTCGGTGACCGCGTACGAGATCTGGCGCGGCATGTACCCGAACGACGACGTCCGCACCGAGATGCGCGACAAGCTGATCATGGTGATCGGCGCCCTCGACGTCCTCGAAGACGAGGGCCTGGCCCTGACGTCGCGCCGCGACGACGGCGTGCTCGTGCACGCGCACTCGGCCTGATCGGCCCCGAGCCTCAACGCGACAACAGGTACACAGCCACCGCCCGCCGCTCGGCCGCATCGAGGTCGGGAATCGGCATCGGCGAGGGCGGCGTGCGCAGCAGCGAGCTCAGCTCGACGAGCGTGTAGCGCGCGCCGAGCCCTTCGAGGGGCTTCACCACGACGCCTTCGTCGGCGAGCTCGGCCTCGTGGCAGCTCCCGCACGCGTGCCCGGCATAGAGCGCCTCGCCCTCGCTCACGAGCCGCGCGCGAGTCTCGCCCTCGATCCCCGCGAGCGGATCCGACGCGTCGCCCGGCGTGCTGGCCCCGAGCCCCGGCGAAGCCGGTCCCAGAGCGTCGAGGCTGACTCGCCAGACCACGTTGGCGTAGTCGTCCGAGACGTAGATGGCGCCGTCGGGCCCCTGCACGACGTCGACGGGCCGGCCGATCACGTCTTCACGCTCGAGGAAGCCAGTCAGGAAGTCGCGCTCGATGATCTGGTCGCCGGGGCCGAAGTGCAGCGAGACGACCTTGTAGCCGTCCTTGTCACGTCGGTTCCATGAGCCGTGCAGCGCCACGATGGCGACGTCGCCGTCGGCCGTGAGCGTCCCGAGACCGCGCACGAACGCGATGCCGAGCGGCGCGTTGTGGGCCCGAAACGGGTGCGCTGGCGGGATCGACGTTTCGATGTGCGCGGCCTGTCCCTCGCCGAAGTCGGGGTCGGGGCGGTTTGCGCCGTTGGCGAAGGGCCAGCCGTAGAAGCCGCCCTCGACGATGCGGTTCAGCTCGCAGGGGGGGTAGTCGTCGCCGAGCAGGTCGCGGCCGTTGTCGGTGCCGTAGATCTCGCCGGTCGAGGGCCGCCAGTCGAAGCCGACCGTGTTGCGGAGACCGCTCGCGAAGGGGGTCTCGCCCGAGCCGTCGAGCTCGAAGCGGAGCATGGCGGCCCGGCGGCTCGGGTCGTCCTCGAGGCAGACGTTGCAGCTCGAGCCGACGGTCACATAGACCTTCTGGTCGGGGCCGACCCGGATCGTCCGGGTCCAATGGTTTCCACCCTTGGGCAGGTTCTCGACCAGCCGCTCGTAGGCGCCGGCCAGGCGCGCCTGGCCGGCCTCGGTGCCGTCGCCGGGCTCGAAGCGCACCCGTCCGAATCCGTCCGTCTCGGCCACGTAGAGCCAGCCCTGGTGGAAGTCCATGCCGTGGGGGCGGTTGAGGCCCTTCATCAGCACCCGCTGGCCGTCCGAGCGGCCGTCGCCGTCGTGGTCGGCCTCGAGCAGCACGATCTCGCCGACCCGGGGTCGCGTCACGAGCAGGTCGCCGGCCTCGGTGAATCGCAGCCCCCGGGCGCCCCGGACGTCGGTGGCCCACAGGCCCACCGAGAAGCCCTCCGGCACCCCCATGCGCACGTCGATCTGCTCGGCCTCGGGCGTCCCGGCGCCCTTGCCGCCGAACATCTGGTGGGCGATGGGCGCGTTCACGGCGAAGCGCTCGGGCAGCAGGTACCGACAGGCGAAGACGGTGGCGACCGCCGCAAGGCTCAGGATGACGATGATGCGGCGCATGGTTCCCTCCGGGGTCCCGGGTCTGGCGCCGGGAGTCTGTCACTGCTTCGGGCTGGGCCGGTTGCGGGGTGGCTCGGAGGCGCTCCCGACCGGGCCGCCCGGCGAAATTCCCGTTTCAGGGTCTTGACTTGGAGCCTCACCTAGCGGATACCTAGCGGCCCGATTTTCACCGCGCCGGGCCCCATCGCCCAGGGCGCGCGGAGGGGTGGGCCATCCTCGCCCGCAGACCCCTCGGAGGCAACAGTTCGATGAACAAGATTCGCAAGGGTGACCTCGTGCAGGTCATCTCTGGAGCCGACCGCGGCAAGCAGGGCCGCGTCATCGCCATCGATCCGCAGAAGGACCGCATCCGGGTGGAGAAGGTGCGCATGCAGAAGCGCCACCTGAAGCCGGGCCGTCGCGGCGCCGCGCAGGGTGGCATCGTCGAGGACGAGGGGTTCGTCGAGCTCTCGAACGTCATGCTCGTGAACCCGTCCGACGGCAAGCCGTCGCGGGTCCGCATCGAGGAGCGCGACGGCCAGCGCGTGCGCGTCTTCGCGCGCGGCGGCGAGCCCGTCCCCGACCCCGTCCAGTAGACATTCAGCCCGCTTCTCGATCCGGCCCCGCGCCGGTGAGATCGCGGCAGCGGCCGAAGGCCGCACGAGGAGCCACGCCATGGCCAAGAAGAGCAAGCGCGAGAAGATCAAGCTCGAGAGCAGCGCGGGCACCGGCCACTTCTACACCACGTCGAAGAACCGGACGAACACGCCCAACAAGCTCGAGTTCAAGAAGTACGACCCGGTCGCGCGCAAGCACGTCGTCTACAAGGAGACGAAGCTCAAGTAGCTTCGTCCGATGGTGCCCGATTCGCCTCGGCGCATGGCGGGGCGGCCGCTTGGCCTCTAACGTTTCGCTGCTGCGGCTCAGGAGCCGCACCGAAGCCGAACCTGCTACCGGACCGCAAGAGCGCAAAGAGCAAGAGAGGGAGTTTCGATGGCCTGGGTGATCACCAGCTTGTGCCAAGACAAAGTGGACATGGCCTGCGTCGAGGTCTGTCCCGTGGACTGCATCATCCAGTACAAGGGTGACGACGCCGGAACGTTCCCGAATCAGCTCTACATCGACCCCGACGAGTGCATCAACTGCGGCGTCTGCGAGCCGGAGTGCCCCTGGGAGGCGATCTTCGAGGACGAGCAGGTGCCGGACGTCTTCGCCGCGACCGTCGAGCTGAACGCGAAGGTCACCGAGATCCGCGACCAGTTCGAGGTGCCCGAGCGCGCCGACGTCGACGCGCCGAGCCCCGACGACGTCAAGTCGAACAAGGAGAAGTGGGGCTACGACGGCTGAGCCGTACGCCCACTTCTCGCGACTCGAATCTCCGCGCGGTCACCGATGGGTGGCCGCGCGGTTCTCGTTTGGGGACGTGAGTGCGTGGGAGCTCGCCGTCGCGTGATCACCAGCGCCGATTGCGCGGGGGCGCCGACGGTCACCGGTGTCTCCGCGCACGCGCGATGCCCATCGCAAGGAGGAGCGGCACCAGGCCGGCGGCCACGCCGCCGCCGAGCGGGACGGTCGCCGCTGGCTGGACCGTCACCGAGAAGTCGCCCGTCGTCGACACCTGATCGGTGATCTCGACCGAGTCGTCGAGATCCGCATCGTAGACGGGGAAGATGCC
>CAYYSY010000423.1:0-16824 GCA_964474355.1 uncultured Spirochaetaceae bacterium
GAGGTCTCGGCCTCTGCGAACCAGATGAGGAGTCCGGCGGCGGCGAGGCAGAAGATCTCACCGTTCAGGAGTAGCCGAAGGATCGGGCCCGGCTCCCAGCGGCTCGCGAGCCCGCCGAGGGCCAGCTGTAGCCCGGCGACGGCGAGAGCGGCCAGGAGGCCGTACAGCAGGGGCCGGCCGACGACACGGGCCCGCGTCGTCCCACCTCGGGGATTCCGCCCCGACGCTGCGCCTTCCGCTCCGACGGCGAGCGACATGGCGGCCATGGCCGCTGTCAGATGCGACATTCGTTCCTCTCGACACATGGATCCGTCACGCTCGAGGACTTTTCGGAAATCCGCGCCGAAAGGTGAGCCCTGCATCGACTCGTGAGAGGGGGAGGCCGTGGTCGTGGGTACACACGACTCGGTATGCAACGGAGGGCGAGGTGCACGTGAGCCCTCGGCCGCGCGGAGGGCCCGACGGGCTCGGGCGCTGGCACAGGGGCCAGCGCCTCGATCCCCAAGGGGGGGGCTGGCGCCTGGTCGGGCTCGAGTCGAGGACCCGATCAGCTCCCTTCGTCGATCTCCCGCGCGACGCTGCGGACCGCGTCCTTCAGCCGGTCGTCGAGCGCCGCCATGTCGCCCTCGACGTAGTCGTCGGCGAAGCGAAGTCGATCCATGTCGGGGGCCGCGACCGATCGCGGCATCCAGCACGAGTGCAGCACCATGGGGACGGTCTCGCCATTCGGCGCGGCGAGCCTCGCGACCGGCCCGTTGCCGACCGCGTTTGCGTCGAAGACGTCGATCTCGAGCCCCGAGTCCTTGAATACGGGCATCACCACCCAGCCGTCGTGACCACCCGGGTCGCTGCCTTCGAGGCCGAAACGGTCCTTGCCCGGATTGCGGGGCACGAAGATCGGTGACGTCGGCAGCTCGTCGACACTCGGGTAGACGTAGCGGCTGTGGAGGTCGAGCGAGCCGCGCTTCATGGTCGTCAGCGAAGCCGGCGTCTCCGCGTCGGGCATCACGTCGAAGTTCACGCGGTCCTTGTAGATCTCGAGTGCCCGCTTCGAGATGCCGTGGGGACGGAAGCCGTGACAGAGCTGATGGTGCAGGGTCGGCTTGCTGAGGCCGGCCGGGCTCCAGTCGATGGCCGAGAGCTGCTTGCTCCACGTGTGCTCGTCGCAGAGGCGACCGCGGCCGTTCACCTTGCCCGAGTCGACGTCGAACTCGACCTCGGTGAACGAAGAGGGCGCCATCGCCATGTTGTAGAAGCCCTGATAGCAGTCCTCGATCTCGTCGCCGAGCATGTTGACGTCGCCGGGCTTGTGGTAGATCGCGAGATCTTCGAGGTCCATGTTCTCGAACACGACGCTGATGCCGTCCGAGTCGTCGTAGCGCGCATAGAAGTGCGCCGTCGGCGGGGCGATCATGAACTGCTTCGCCGGCACCGGCTGGCCGGGCGGCGTGTTGGCCACGTCGTCTTTGCGGATCAGCCATGCGGGTGACTCTTCGTCGATGAGCACCGTCCGCGGCCCGCCCGCCATCTCGCCCGGGTCGGGCTTGAAGTTCCCACTGTCGATGTAGATCAGCCAGTCGCGCGTCTGGCTGATGGTGTGCATCGTGCCCATGAAGTGCGCGCCCGCGATGGGCCACGTGTCGACCGTCGTGCCCTCGCCGTCCCAGCGCACGATGGTCGGCGCCATGTGGCCGGGGTGATCCGCCGAGGGTGAGAGCCGCACCGTCCACAGGCAATCGCGATCGGGATCGATGACCGGATGCGCCGAGGAGAAGATGAAGGGCAGCACGCCGGGGATCGGGATCGAAGTGCCCCAGGTCTCCTTCGAGCCGACCTCGGCGAGGAAGTCGAGCGAGACCGGGTCGAGCTCGTTGGGGCGGCCGACGTCCCATGTGGCGAAGAGGCGATCGCCCCAGGGCATGACCGCAGTGTTCGCCATGTTGAGCAGACCGAAGGGCGACGAGTAGCCGGCCCCGCCCGGGATGCAGACGTCCGGGCACTTCTCGCGCAGGCGCACCGACGGGCCGCGGATCTTGCGCGCGCGCCAGCCGAAGCGGTCGGGCGCCGCACCGTCCTGGCCGGGTCGCAGCGACATGCGAATGCAGTGCCCGTCGGCGAACAGCTGGTACGGGAGCCCCTCGGCTCGCGGCCCGGGCGCGGCGATGACGAGCTCGCCCGATATGCCCTCCGGCCACTCGCCGTGGACCAGCTTCAGGTCGATGTCGGTGTGTTCGGAGTTGTAGAGCGTGCGGGGAAAGGGCATGGGATCGGGCCTCCTCGCCCACGACTCTAGGGCTTCGCGGGGGACCGAAAATGTCTGGAACGGCGGATTTCGGCTGTGTTTCCGCCCGATTTCGGCTCCGGGGAGGCCGCGTGGCCGAGGCTCCGGGCCGGCTCAGCGGGCGCGGTGCGCGTCGACCAGGAGGTCGATCGCCTCACGCGTCTCGCCGTCGCTCTCGACGACGCGAATCACCTCTGCGCAGCGCTCGAGCTCGAGCGATGCGGCGAGCACCTCTTCTTCGAGGTCGCCCGGCGCCCAGAGCACCGCGGGCGAGCTCGGTCCGCCGAAGCCGTCGGCCAGGTTGCGGAGCGCGTGGCCGATCATGAAGAGCCGGCCGCCGGGTGCGAGCGCCGCGGCTGCCTTCTCGATGACCTGTCGCCGCTGATCACCGGGGATCTGCAGGTACGAGATCACCACGGCTGCGTAGGCGGCGGGCTCGAGCTCGGCCTTCGTCACGTCCGCCAGGGTCCACTCGACCTCCACGCCCTCGCGCGATGCGAGGCCCCGGGCTCGATCGATCGCGACGTCGGAGAGGTCGATCGCGGTCACTCGCCAGCCGAGCCCGGCCAGCCAGATCGCGTTGCGGCCCTCACCGCATGCGAGATCGAGCAGGCGGCCTGCGGCCGGGCGATCGGCGAAGGCCTCGGCGACGAAGGCGTTGGGCGCGGCACCCCACACGAGGTCGCTGCTCAGGTAGCGCTGGTTCCAGGCTTCACGGTCCATGACGGGCGTAGAGTACCTCTGCGACGTCGCATCGTCTCGCGATGTCGACCGGCTCAGCCCTCGTCGAGCTTCTTCGAGAATGCCTCCTGCCAGCTGGCCATGGGCTGGAACTCGGGCTTCGACTCGAGCAGCTCGCGGGTCGTCTCGAGGATCTCTTCGTTGCTCCTGTCGAGGTCGAGGCCCTCGCCGAAGGGCTGGGCCACGTGGAAGGGCGTATCGACGTAGCACTCGACCCCGTTGCCCTCGATGTCGTTGAAGTAGAGCGACCACGCATTGCCGTGGCAGATCGGGATGATGCCCTCGACCCCGGCTTCGACGAGATTCGCGCGGATCTCGCGGAGGTCGTCGAGCGTGCTGGTTCGAAAGGCGAGGTGATCGACCAGGACGAAGTCCGCACTCGGAGGCTCGAGGCCGCCCACCATCGCGATCTGATGATGTGCGGTCGGGTCCTGGCTCAGGAATGCGAGCTCGGAGCCGCCCGGGACGGGGCCCCTGTTGGTCACGTGAAAGCCCAGGACGTCGCAGTAGAACGCCGACAGGCGATCGAGGTCGCGCGCTGCCAGCGTGGTGTGTCCGAGGACGAGTCGCGGGGTCTTCTTCTCGGTCATGATTGGCTTCCAGTCTCCGTTGTCTTCGCTATTCGTTCGGGTGCGAAGAGGGTTTCAGGTCGACGTGCTTCGAGCCGGGCTCGAAGCTCACGTGTGCTTCACGCCGGTGTGGCTCCGACGATCTGCGCAATCGTTTCGCGCAGGATCACCGATGGGTCGCTCGGCATCGAGCCGACGCGCCAGGCGACGTGCTGATCCGGGCGCACGAGCAGCGCACCGTCCGAGCCGATGCCCGACTCTTCCAGCCAGCGTGCCCCGTCCTCCATCGACGCAGGGTCGATGACGACGAGCTCGAGCGGCACGTCCGAGATCTCGTTCGATGCCGACCGCCACGCCTCGCCGGGCGAGCTGGTGACGAGCGAGAACCGATCGAGGGGGAGGAGGTCGAGGGTCGAGCGTCGCTCTCCGTCCACGTTCAGCCACGCGTGCGGCATTCGTGACCCGGGGCGGCCGCTCGGGACGAGCTCGCGCACCGGGTTCTCGATGTGCGGCGGGGCGGTGCCGTCAGGCACGATCGCGCCCGTGCCGTCGCGGTCGTAGTGGTCGTAACGAAAGCCGAGCTGCAGCCCGATCGTGTCGAAGTGCTCGGCCTGGTTGGCGATGGCCGCCTCGACTCGAGCGCGGCCTTCCGGGTCGGCCAGCGTGGCTCGCATGCGCTCGGTGGTCCGCTCCTCGCCGAAGCCCAGCGCCTGGGCGACCTCGAAGAGCTTCGTGGCATTGCGGAGGCTGTTGTCGGCGTTGTTCTGCGCGACGGGCCGGCGCTCGGGCTCGTAGGAGTCGAGCAGTGCGGGCTGCGCCCACCCGGCCTCGACCGCGGCGATGCGCCAGACGAGCCCGTGGACGTCCTGAACGCCGCCATTCAACCCGAGGCCGCCGGTGGGCGGAAACCGGTGGGCGGAGTCGCCGGCGAGGAAGATCCGTCCGTCTCGGTAGCGCTCGGCGACCTGCGCGCTCATGGCCCACGTGCCGATCGTCTCGATCTCGACGGGGTGCTCGTCACTGCCGAGGGCTGCCTTCACGAGCTCCTCGCAGCGCTCGACGGTGTAGTCGGCCTCGGCCTCGTGGTCGGGATCGAAGGGGTACATGTAGACCCACTCGTGATCGATGTCGTGGGCCACCAGGGTCGGGCCGAGCGCGGGGTCGGTCAGCCAATAGAGGACGCCGGGTCGGTCTTTCAGCAGGTCGCGGAGATC
The DNA here is from genome assembly GCA_964474355.1 of uncultured Spirochaetaceae bacterium. GTDB lineage: Bacteria > Myxococcota_A > UBA9160 > UBA9160 > UBA4427 > CAYYSY01. The sequence continues at coordinate 4,806 of CAYYSY010000423.1, forward strand.
GGCGGCGAAGTGGATCATCACGAAGCTCTGGAGTCGCTGGGGACCGATCATCTCGATGCCGAGCGACTTGCGGATGCGGCTTCCGGCGCCGTCGCACGCGATCACGTAGCGGCTGCGGATCTCGTGGACCTCGTTCGTCGCGAGGTCGCGCACCCTGGACGTGACGCCGGTCTCGTCCTGCTCGGCCCCCTCCCATTGCTGGCCGTACTGAACCGCTGCGGCGCCCGCCTTCGGCAGCGTCTCGCGGAGCACGGCCTCGAAGCGGTGCTGAGAGAGGTTTCGCAGCGGCGTCGGCGTGAAGCGGAGCACCTCGTCGTGCTGGCGCTCGAACGGAAGGCGCCCGATCTCCTCGCCGGCGAGATTCGTCACCCAGATCGCCTGACCGGCGTCCTCGGGATCCGACGAGAACGCGGCCAGCGCGCTCATGTCGACCCCCGCCGCGCGGCAGATCTCGAACGTCCGTGCATTGACGACATGGGCCGCAGGCGCGCGCGTGGGCGCATCGCGCCGATCGACGATGCTTGCCTCGAGCCCGTGACGCGCCAGCAGCAACGCGCCCATCAGGCCGACGGGGCCTGCGCCGACGATGAGGACGGGGACTTCGGTTCGAGTCATGGCGTTCTCCTCATGACACTGGAAGCTCGGTGTGCGGTCAGACGAGGCCTTCGTAGCTGCCGCCATCGAGCTGGATGTTCTGGCCCGAGATGAAGCCCGCGTGCGCACTGCAGAGAAACGCGCACGCGGCGCCGAACTCGTCGGGGCGGCCGAGTCGGCCCGCGGCGATCGACTTCTTCATCTCGTCGTAGGCTTCGTCGATGCTGATGCCGCCGATCTTCGACCGCATCTCGGCCATGAACTTCTGGCGGTCGGTGTCGAAGCGTTCGGGCAGCAGGTTGTTGAGCGTGACGTTCGCCGAGGCGACCTGACGTGAGATGCCCTTGCTGAACGCGGTGAGGCCGGCGCGTGCGCCCGTCGAGAGGCCCATCGGCGCAAGTGGCGTCTTCACCATCGCCGAGGTGATGTTGACGATGCGCCCGAAGCGGCGTTCGACCATGCCGTCGAGCACGGCGCGGATCATCAGCGCCGGCGTGATCATGTTCGCATCGAGCGCGCCGACCCAGGCGTCCCGGTCCCAATCCTGGTAGCGGCCGGGCGAGGGCCCGCCGTTGTTGTTCACCAGGATGTCGGGCTCGGGGCACGCCTCGAGGAGGGCGGCGCGGGTCTGCTCGGACTCGATGTCGCCTGCGACGGTGTGGACCGTCACGGACGTGGCTTCGCGGATCGCATCGGCCGTCGCGGCGAGCGTCTCGGCGTCGCGCCCGTTGATCGTGACGTCGACGCCTTCGCGGGCCAGCGCCTCAGCGCAGGCGCGACCCAGCCCCCGGCTCGAGGCGCAGACGATGGCCCGCTTCCCCGCGATCCCCAGATCCATTCCGTTCGCCCCTTCTTCTTCGCTCGCTCGGCCCAGTGTGTACCAGAATTGGGATTAGTGTCAATATTGACATAGAGCCCATTTTCGGGTCTACTGTGGCCATGAGGACGCGCCAGCTCGACGAGAGGCCCTCGAGAGGGCACAAGAAGCGCGAGCGGACCCGCAGGCAGCTGCTGGCCGCCGGCGTGGAGACGCTGGCGGAGAAGGGCGAGGCGCTGACGATCAGCGACGTGGTCGCGAGGGCCGAGGTCTCGAACGGCACCTTCTACAACTACTTCGCCGATCGCGACGAGCTGATCGACGCGCTGGCGGAGCACTCGCTGCTCTCGCTCGCGGCCGAGGCCGACGATCACACCGCGGAGGAAGATCCCGCGCTGCGCTTCGCCGTCGCGACCTTGCGGGTCCTGCACCGCGCCGCCGACGACCGGACCTGGGGTCGCGCCGTCCTCCGCCTCGCCGACCACCAGCGGTCGACCGGGCGCGAGCTCGACCGCTTCCTGCGAGAGGATCTCGCGGCCGGCCTCGAGCAGGGCCGCTTCGCGCTCGGCCCCGACGACCTCACCCTCGACTCGATCGTCGGCCTCATCATGATGTCGATTCGGCGGATCGTTCGCGGAGAGGCCGGACCCCGCTACGCCGAGCGCGTCACCGAGCGCGCGCTGACGACCGTCGGCGTCACGCGCGACGAAGCGGCCGCGCTCGTGGCGCACGCGGTGACCGATCGCGAGCGGCGAGTGAGCTCGGTGGCCGGGGAGCAGAGCAGGGTGCCGTGACGCTCTGAATTGCGCTCCGCTAGGGTGTCGCCGTGCAGTTCGCGAGCTTCGATCTCGAAGATCCGATCGTCTCGGCCCTTGGGCTGCGCTTGTCGGTCCAGGTGGTGACGCTCGAGAACCTGTATGGGCTGGCCGCAGATCACGTCGTGGTCCGCGAAGGTGCCGGCACCTTCGAGATGCGTGCGGAGCGCCTCGCCTGGGCAGGGCAGCAGGAGCAGGCGGAGGGCCACGTCGAGCTCCGGGTCGATCGTACGCCGACGGGCTCTTTGCGCGCGGTCGTTCGCGCCGCGGCGCCCGAGCCCATCCGCTGCGTGAAGCTCCTGGTCCGCGATCTCGAGGCGCCGCTGCAGATCGTCGACGCGGACGGCGAGCGTCGTGCCGTCGGCGAGTACGGCGAGCTCCTGGCCTATCCGCGCACGCTGCCCACGCCCCTGGTCTACGTCCAATCGAGCGACGATCTGCTCGGGCTCCGTGCCGAAGACGAGCGCGTGCGCGAGAAACGCTTCGCGGTGTCGGTCGAGCGGACCGGCCCGCTCGCCGGGCGGGGCGTCGTGGAGCTGATCCACGAGGAGGACGCATTGCGGTTCTCCAATGCGCTCACGACCCCGCCCTGGATCCTGACACCGAATGCGTCGCTCGCCGGCGTCGAGCGCGAGCACCTGGGCTTCGTCGAGCAGGCCCACGGCCTGGCGCCGTGGGAGGAGCGCGAGGACGTGCCCGACTGGGCGCGTCGCCTCCGCATGGTGGCGACGCTTCACGGCATGCACTTCTCGGGGCGTGTCTTCCTCCGCTATGACGAGATGCTGGACGTCCTGCGATTCCTCGCCGAGCGGGTTCCGGGTGAGCAGATCCTCGCGTACCTGCCCGGCTGGGAAGGCCGCTACTACTGGCAGTACGGCGACTATCGACCGGAGCCGCGCCTCGGCGGTGAGAAGGGGTTCGCCGCTCTCTGTGAAGGAGCGCGCCGGCTGGGCGTCCACCTGATGCCGATGTTCGGCGCCAACTGCGCCAATCGCTGGCTGCCGGCCATGGCCGACCTCGACCCGAGTGCGAACCTCGCGAGCGCCACCGGCAATCGCTTCCACGGCAACCAGCCGGACTGGGACCTGGCGCGCGCTCACGACACCGGCTGGCAGGCATGGCTGAACCCGGGCCACCCGGAGTGGCAAGAGCGGCTCGCTTCAGCCATCGAGTCCCTGGCCGTGGGCCACGGCATCGACGCCGTCTTCCTCGACACGGTCCACGCCTGGACCAACGACCCGGATCACCCGGTGACCGACGGCCTGCGCGCACTGGTCACGCGCCTCCGGTCGAGCATCCCAGGGTTGCTCCTCGCCGCAGAGGCGGACTACGACGCGCTGCTGCCGCTCTTTCCACTCTTTCAGCGACCGTGGTGGACGAAGTCGCCGGGCTGGTCGGTGCGCTATGTGCGCCGCTTCGGCCACCTGTGCGAGGGAGAGCCACGGGGGCTCACCGGTGTACACGAGTTCGGTGTCTACACATCGGACGCGTGGAGCGGCGAACCGGGCTACCTGCCAACGCTGGCGTTTCAAGACGGGACGCTCGAGCACGCGCGTGAGGAGCTCGAGCGAAGGCTCGCCGCGATGGTCTCCGCCGACGGCGGCTCCTAGATCCAGCGCGGGATCGGCCCGAAGACGAGCAGCAGCAGCGCATCGAAGGCGAAGAGACCGCCGATGAAGCGCTTCTGACGTGACCTCGGCCAGTCGTGAGCCAGCACCGCAGCGGCGAAGAACGGGATGTAGACCGTGACGAAGACGGGAAACGCTCCCCACCACGGGTACACCCATGCGAAGTGAGGGCTCATCTCCAGCGGGATCTCGAGCACCGAGAACAGCGCGGCGTAGCCCACCGCCACGAGCAACCGGGCGTTCACGCCCAGGAACCGTTGGGTAGGATCTTCGGGAAGGGCCTTGCTGGCGATGATCCCCGCGATCGAGAACATGAGACTGATCTCGATGCCGACGGAGCGCGACACCGAGCCCATGCGTGTGGGGGTCCCGGCCCGGCCCCCGAGCTGGCTCGTCGTCCGAGCTTGGGCGCTGTCCGAGCTTCCTGTGGGGTCGCTGGCAGCGGGTCGGTGTCGGGTGTCTTACATCGCGATCACACACGCCGGCGTATGATGATCATGCTCATAGCCGGCCGCCGAACGAGTCGAATCGGGGCCGAAGTGGATCGACGTCGGCATGGCGCACCTTCGCAGCTACGCCGAGAGGAGTCACGATCATGACTTATAGCGGTCGCATCGTCGCATCGTGTGTGTGTGCACTTGGCGCAATCGTCGCGCTCGGGGCGAATTCCGCGCTTGCCGAAGATGGCGCGCCCTTCCTACCCGAAGACGTCATCGAGCGCGTCCAGCGCAGCTATCGCCATCACGACGGCGCATACGAAGCGCACGTGGCTGGCCTTCGCGCTCGATACACCGTCGCGGACGGGCTCTTCGTGACGAGCGCCGATGCGTCCATCGAAAACGCGGACCAGTCCTCCGGATGGCACGTGCGCACGGTCCAGGCCGTGCGCGGGGTGCGGGATCTGCTGTCCACCAGCCCCGAGGTCAGCGCACGGCAGAGCGCGGGACTCTCGATCCGGCATGCGGGGTTGGAGGAGCGCCTGACGAACTCGGCATCGGGCGTCGAGCAGTCCTGGCACTTCACCGATGCGCCGACCGGGCAGGGGGTGCTGCGCGTCGCCGTCGAGATCTCGAACGGGCTCTTGCCGAGGGCCGCCGACGACGGTGGCTGGGAGGTTCCGCATCCGGGCGCCGGGGGCACGTTGCGATACGGGCGCGCGACCTGGGTGGACGGCGATGGCGTCCGAACGCCCATCGCTGCGACGATCCATGGAGATCGCATCGTGATGGAGGTGCCGGCCGATCTGCTCGAGAGCTCCGCCTACCCCGCGACCCTCGACCCGACGATCTCCGCCGAGTTCGGAATGGACGATCCGGCCGGGACGGCAGCATCCCACGATCACTGGCTACCGGGTGTGGCCTTCGACGGGACCAACTTTCTCGTGGTCTGGTGGGACAGGCGAGCCGGCAGCCAGGTCTGGGCGACCCGGGTGACGCCCTCGGGCGAGGTGCTCGACGCGACGGGCATCGAGGTCTCGAACCCGGGGAGCCGCCCTTCGGTGACCTTCGACGGGGTCGCGTTCACGGTGGCCTATTCGAATGTGGGGAACATCTGGACGCGACAGGTCGACCCGCTCACGGGTGCGGTGAGCGCGGCCAACCAGGTCTCCTTCACCGGGCAGGCCTGGTACCTGGACGTCGAGTGGAACGGGTCGACGAACCTGGTCATCTGGGCGGACACCTTCGGCAGCAGCTCCTACAACGTGCGAGCCGCTCGAGTCACGGACACGGGCGTCACCATCGACACCGCGAGCATCCTGGTCGCGGCCGAGTCCCTCGATGCGGCAGCCATGGAGCTGGCCTGCGACGTGTCGACGGGCGACTGCCTCGTCGTGTGGGAGCAGAACACGGCGAGTCTCAGCTGGGATGTCCACGCGGCCCGCGTCGCCGCTACGGGCGTCGTGCTCGATACCACGCCCTTCACCGTCGGCAACTCGACCGCTGCGTTCCAGGGGCGCCCCACCGTCGCGTTCGACGGTGTGAACTACGGAGTTGCATACTACGACTCCTCCCTGACCGCCGTGGCCTTCGCCCGGGTTGCGACGAACGGCAGCGTGCTCGATCCCTCGGGCATTCAGGTGAGCCCGGGCGGCGCGGAGCCCAGCATCGCCTGGGATGGAACCAACTATCTGGTCGCATGGCAGGACTGTGGCGGCGGATGCCCGGTGGATGTGCTGGGTGCGCGAGTCTCCACGGCCGGTGTCGTCCTCGACACGACACCGATCACCATCGCGTCGGCCACGTTACAGCAACAGGAGGTCCGGGTCGGCTTCGGTGCGGGCGTGTTCCTGGCCGTGTGGCGTGATCATCGCCACTACCCGGGGATCGGGGACAACGTCGGCGACGCGTTCGCAGTCAGGATCGACGGCGCGGGCAACGTCCTGGCGCCGGATCCCATCGATCTGACGCCGGGGGCCAACAACCAGCTCGATGCGGCCGTTGGATTCGATGGTGTCAACTACCTCGTCGCGTGGGAGGACGATCGCTTCGGCGACTCGCAGCCCGACATCTTCGCGACGCGGGTCACGCGGACCGGAGACATTCTCGACCCGGCTGGCATTGCCGTCGCTGCGAAGGCGGGGGAGCAGGAGAATCCCGACATCGCCTTCGACGGGACGAACTTTCTCGTGGTCTTCGAGGACGACGAGGGGAATCGCGTCGTCCGTGGTGTGCGCGTGGCCACGGACGGGACCGTCCTCGACCCCACACCGATCCTCCTCTCAGGAGGCGCCGTCGAAGCGTTGGATCCGGCCGTCGATTGGAACGGGACGAACTATCTCGTCGTGTGGTCCGACCTCCGAAACGGGGGCCCGCAGAGTCAGACCGACATCTACGGGGCGCGAGTCACCCCGGCCCTGCTTCCGCTCGACATCGTCGGGTTCGGGATCGCGGTCGAGGTGTTGTCGGGTGGGCTGTTGAACAGCGAGCGGCTGCCGGACCTGGCGTCGATCGGCTCCGACTGGCTCGTGGTCTGGCGTGGCACCAACGGGGCGGACTTCGATATCGACGGCCGCGTCGTGTTGGCGGACGGGTCATTGGCGGGGTCGGCGAAGCTCCCGATATCGCTCGCGACCTTCGCTCAGTCGGCGCCCGCGATCGCTGCATCGGACACGCAGTACCTGGTCGCCTGGGAGGACGACCGCTTCGTCCAAAACGATGTCTTTGCAACGCGTGTCGATGCGGCCGGCGCAGCGCTGGACCCGGGTGGGATCGCGGTTTCGACGGGAGGCTCGACCCTCACCGCTCCGGCAGTGACCCACGATGGAGCCGAGTTCTTCGTCGCTTGGCAGGATGATGCCTCGGGCGACCAGCACGTCCTCGGCACGCGCGTGAGCGCGTCGGGCGTGGTGGATGCACCGGGTGGCATCGTGCTCGCAGGGCTCACCGAGGACGAGATCGCGCCGGCGCTCGCGTCACACGGGTCGGGCACGACCCTCGTCGCTTATCACCGCTTCGATGCCGAGTCGCCGTTCTTGAGCACGCGCATTCGGGCACGCCTCGTCGGGGACTGTGGGAACGGATCGACCGACCCGGCCGAGGAGTGCGATGACGCCAACTCCGACGGCGGAGATGGATGTAGCGCGATCTGTCGCATCGAAGACTCGTTCCAGCTCTACGGGGTGGCCCAGGGAGGGACGATCGACGTCGTGATCGATGGCGTGACGATCCAGGTGTCCTCTCAAAACGGGGATTTGCCTGGTGACCTGATCCTGACGCTCGTCGCGGCCGTCAACGGCGACGGCACGCTGCACGCGCTTGGGGTCACGGCCATCGCCGACGGCGATCGTCTGGTCACCGACGGGGCCATCGAGTCGGTGACGATCACCGATCCGGGATTGAGCGACATCCCCCCTCCACTGCCGGTGCTGGGATCGTGGGTCGCGCTCGCGCTGCTGACGATGGGGCTCTTGGTCGTGGGCCTGTGGAGCGCCAACGAAGCAGCTGGTGTGAGCCGATCCCGCGGCTGAACCGGACGGGGCACGCCGCGGCTGGTGCTGCGCCACGTCGCGGTGGAGCCAGCTCGAGGTGGGCCCTGCGCGCGAGGTCGGTGAGGGTAAACCCTCATAGTCGCTCCCCAGGCCGCGATGGAAGCCCGCAGAGCCGGCTGCGGGGCTCCTGAATCGGTCTCGGTCTGCCGATGAGACTCAACGGCCTCTCTCGCTGCCTCGACGGAGATCCGCTCGACCGATGCCCGAAGACACCCTGTACCTGCCGAGCACGCAGCTGCGGCACAGCTACGAACGCGCCCGGAGCGTCGAGCACGCGCAGCAGATCCAGGAGTGCGCCGACCTCCTGTCGCACCCCGAGCTGATGGCGAGTGAGCTGCTCGATGCCTACGGGGTCATCGAGAGCTTCGGCGAGTCGGAGCTCGATCTCGTCTGCAACCTCGAGCGGCGAGAGCCGAGCGATGATTCGGAAGAGCTCGTGCTCGATCACTTCTACGAAGGGCAGGAGGTGACGGTCAGCCGCCGCGAGGGCTTCGGCTTCGCGTTCAAGTGCCTGGCGACCGACGTGCGGCCCGTGCCCGAGCTCGTTCCATCGAGCGACGGCGTGCGAGACGGGTTCGACTACATCGCCGAGCCGCTTCGGGCTGGCGCCCTGCCGATCCTCGGCGTCGCCCAGACGATCGACGACAGCTCGGCGTACCCGCTCCTGCTCCGGCTGCTCTGCTGTCTGACAGAGCTTGCCCCAGCGACTCAGCTGAACGTCGTCAACACCGATCGCCTGAAGGGCGCTCTGCAGCCCGACACCCGCTTCGACCTCCACATGGTGCTGTGGGACGAAGGCGGTCTCGACGCTTCGGAGTCGACGCTCTGCGAGCTGTCCCGCGATCTCGCCGAGCTGGCGCGCGACGGGGTCGCAGGCACCGCGCTGGCGGCGCGGGTGGGGCGGATCCACTGCCTGCGCATGGATCCCGGCAACTTCCAGGGCGAGCTCGAGGAGATGTGGCGCATCTGAGTCCGGGCCAGGTCTCCACGCGGCTGCATCGAAGCCAGATCAGGACTCTTCGGCCGCGAGGGCAGCGCGGGCCTTGCGCGCGCGGTCTGCGGCGTACACGGCCTGGCCCTGCAAGCCGAGCCTGTCCAGCAGATCGGCGAGATCACTCCAGGCCACGGCCACGTAGGGATGCACGTCGCCCAGCGTAGCCTCGAACATCTGCAGGGCGCCTTCGTAGCGGGCGTGCGCTTCGGGGTAGCGCTCCTGCGACGTGTTGATCCGCCCGATCCCATGCAGGTTGATCGCGACCTCCGGATGGATCCCGTCGCCGATGGATCTGCGTACCTCGAGTGCCTGCACGGCATGCTGCTCGGCATCCTTGAGGCGATCGAGATCGAGATAGAGCAGCGCCATGTTGTAGAGGTTCTCGGCCAGCCGCCTCTTCTCTTTCACGAGCTCCCCCTCGTTGACCTCGATCTGGTACTCGTGCAGAGGTCGGGGCGCGGTCAGGTCATCCTGCAGGCGATCGCGAAAGACGCTCTGCTCCGCGGCGCGAGCGGCGACGTAGGTGAAGACCGGGCCCAGATAGGTGTTGCGGATCTCGTTCCTGCGCTCACGCGCCTCGGCGGCCTTCTCGGTCTCGCCCTGGACCTCGAAGATCGCGACCAGGTACCCGAGCGTCTCGGCCACTTCGGGGTGCTCGACGCCGAGCGAGTACTCGTACGCCGTGAGCGCACGCTCATGGTACGACTGGGCCTCGGCGATCCGCCCATTGCGACGGTAGAGCTCACCGAGATCGGACATCGAGCGCGCCGTGCGTTCGTGATTCTCGCCGAAGCTCCCGGTGAAGATCGAGATCGCCCGCTCGAGCAGCGTCTCGGCCCCCTGTACGTCGCCGCTCAGTCCTCGTGCAACGCCCGCGCTTCTCGTCACCGTGGCCGTTCGTGGGTGATCGGGGCCAGAGCGGGCGCTCTCGTCGGCGAGCGCTCGCTCATAGGTCCGCGCCGCAGCCGCGTAGTTGCCGTCGATCTCGTGGCGCGCGCCACGCACAGTGAGCTGGGCCGCCTCGGGGCTCAGCTCCATGTCGGCTTCGAGCTTGCGAATCTCGAGCGCGCTCGTGTAGAGCTCCTCCGCCTCGACCAGTCGCCCCTGTCGGTGATAGAGGAGCGCGAGGTTGTTCATTGCGTTGGCGACGCGTGGATGCATCGGGCCCAGCGTCAGGATCCGGATCTCGAGCGATCGCTGATAGAGAAGCTCGGCTTCTTCGAATCGACCCTGCCCGATGTAGAGCGAGGCGAGGTTGTTCAGGCTGACGGCGACTTCCGGATGATTCACGCCGTACGTGACTTCGCGGAGTCGAATCACCTCCTCGTAGAGGGGGATCGCCTCGGCGTCCCGGCCGGAGTCGTAGTAGAGGTCGGCCAGGTTGTTCATGCTCGTGATGCGCGCCGCATCGTCGAGGTCGAGCTGCTGCGCCTGACGCAGCGCATCTTCGAGGTCGTCGCGAACGACTTCGAGATCCCTCGGCCCCGGTGTGCTGCGCTTGGCTTGCGTGGCTCGGGCGACCGGCGCAGTCAGCCCGAGCGCCTTGGCCACGTCGGTCGCGATCGATTCCGAGATCGAGTCGATCTCGCTCACGCGTCGATAGTACGCGGCCGACCAGAGCTCCGATTCGCCCGAAACCGTCACGACACGCGCGCGAACGAGGAGCCAGTCTCCGGCGGTGTCGGCGTCGCCGCTGAGAACGGCCTCGACGTCGGCGCTCTCCGAAGGAGTCTCGGAGTCCGTCTCGACGACGCGCAGATCGAAGTAGCCACCCAGAGTCGCGCTCAAGCGATCGTGGATCGAGTCGCGATAGAGCTCAGCGGCCAGGCCGGGTGAATCTCCCGCGAAGCGGAGAATCTCGATCGAATCGACGGGCATGACCTTCTCTGCAGAGCTGAGATCGGGATCGCCCCGGTCCAGACCCCGCGCGTAGAAGTAGGAGGCCACGACGGCGACGACCAGCAGGGCGACCATCAGGGTGATCTCGGCCGCTCGAGGCAGGGCGCCGAAGGGCAGATTCAGCCGGCTGAGGATGTCCGAAATGCCTGAAACCAGGAAGACCGGAATGGGCTCGATCTCGCCCTTGGTCACGAGCTCGCCGCGTTCGTGATATCGGACCCGCGGGCCGCCGGAGACACGCTCGCGAAAGTCACCCGACACCGCGATCCGACCATGGGCGATTTCACGCAGCGCCGTCACGACGCGCAGCCCCGTGGTCTCGAACCATCGCTCATCCGCGTCGTCGGGCGCATGATGGATGCCGATATCGAGCACGTACAGACCCGCGCCGATCTTCTCCGGGATCTCGCGCTCGAAGATCTGCTGCATTTCGAGCGCGCACTGGAGCGCGGTCGCGGCACTCCGCAGTACGACGACGAGCTCCGGTCCGGCGTGTGTGAGCTCCTGCGCTCCGGCGTCGAGGAGGAGTCGCGTGATCTGATCGTTGAAGCTCGCGACGATCGCGTCACTCGCGCCGTCTTCGAGGCGACTGGCGAGGGCCTTCGGCACGAGCGCGACGCTCAGCACGTTGAATGCGGTCTGGTTTTCGAGGGACTCAGTCAAGGCGTTTTCTACCGATGGCTGCCGTATTATGACCGGATCAACCCATCGATTTTAGTCGGAATACGACCTCGCCGGTCAGACTTGTTTTCGGCTGCGACAGCGCATCGGCCCGATTCCGGCGCCCTTGGCGCGAATTCGGCGCGAGGGGGGCCTCTTGCCGTCTCGCGATGGGTTGCCGTCCGAGCTCCGGGACCGCAGGGAATACGCAAGAATGCTTCGGGAGTGCGTAGTTCGACGCACGCGCAATGCCGAGGCGGGCTCGGCGCCGCTCTCGACCGGCGACGCATTCGCGCGTCGATCGGCTCGCTGCATCGCGCCGCGCGGCGCATCGTACGGAGCGGCGAAGGCACGGATCGCCCAGCCGAGCCACGAAGATGCCATGGGTATCGTGCCCGGTCACGGCGGGGCGCACACAGGTGGCTGCTACTCTGAACTCACTCGGAGTCTGAGGGGCCGGATAGGAGGGGCGCGATGACCACGATCTCCGCGACGGACCGCCTGGCAACCGTCCGCCTGCGCTGGCTGCGCCTCGTCCTCGTCTGCACGTTCGCCGCCGTGTCGAGCCTGGCGCCGGGCCGCTCATACGCGGTGGACATTCCGGATGTCCTGCCGAACTCGATC
>CAYYSY010000424.1:0-20323 GCA_964474355.1 uncultured Spirochaetaceae bacterium
CTCGAGGTGTCCCTTCTCGAGGAGCGCGTCGACGACCGCCGCAGCCCGATTCGACGGGGTCGCTGTGTCTCGATTGCTCATGCGTCGGCCTCCAGATACGTCTCCCACAGATCGACGTAGACCGAGACGTCGGCCTCTGCGTCATCGCCCCACAGCTCCCTGGCTGCGAACTCGACGTGGTAGGTCGGCTCGCGGCGGCCGGGCAGACCGTGCGCGCTCGCATCGGGGTACGGGAACGGCGGCGTCACGTGCCCCACGACACCGGACCGTCCGTGGACGTATCCCGGTGCGCGCGTGTGCCCGGGTTGGTGGAGCTCGCGCACTCGGACGCGGTCCCCGACAGCGAAGCACGGCGCGGACGGCTCGGGTCGCTCGTCGTCGGTGTTGGTGCGTGCGGGGCGCGAGATCGGGAAGCCCCCGCCGGCTCGCCGCTCGAGGTCGGCGATGTCCAGGAAGCCCTTCTCGACGAGCAGCGTCGTGACGCCCGTGAGCACTCGCTCGTAGTAGCGCGCCCCCAGGTAGTGCACGGGATCCATGCGCTCGATCGAGTGACGATACTCGTCGGCGTTGAACGCCCTCAACGTCATGATCGAGCTCACGAGAAGGCGCCAAGCCGTCGCCTCCCACGGCTCGTGATAGGTGGGTTCGTTGTCTTCGACCCCCACCGGCCCGAAGCCGGCACGGCCTCCCAGATCGTGAATACCGTCCAATGCGCGTCCTCCGGCTCCTCTGTTGCTCCCACATCGAGAGTACCGCGGCTCCCGAGAGTCGCCGCGAACGAGTACCTTCGCCGCATGCGAACGCGCTCGAGGCGACGCGCTCGCGGAGGAGACGTGATGACTCTGGGAAGCGTCCGCCCACGCGATTCGCGTCAGCATCGATCGATCTGGGCGTGGGTCGCCTCGGCGGCGCTCGCCCTCGCCTGCGCTCCATCCTTCGACGACCCGGGCGTGGGCGACGAGGCCCGGCCGCGCGCCGCGTCGGGCTGGACCCACTACGGAGGCGACGCCGGCGGGCAACGCTACGCCGACCTCGAGGAGATCCACGCCGGCAACGTCGCCGGGCTCGAGCCGGTCTGGACGATCCACACCGGCGATGTGGCGGGCAATCGCGGCGAGGGTGGCACCTCCACAGCCTTCCAGAACACGCCCATCCTCGTGGACGGGCAGCTCGTGCTCTGCACGCCGTTCAATCGAGTGCTCGCGGTCGACCCGACCACCGGCGCCGAGATCTGGAGCTTCGACCCCGAGATCGATCGCGGCCAGCGCTACGCGAATCAGTACATCTGCCGGGGTGTCGAGGCATGGCGCGACCCCGAGCGCAGCCACGGCGACGTGTGCACGACGCGGATCTTCACCGCCACCAACGACGCGCGCCTGATCGCCCTCGACTCGCAGACGGGTACGCCCTGCCCCGACTTCGGCCCGGGCGGCGGCGGACAGGTCGACACCAACCCCGACGTGGGCGAGCTCGCGCGCCGCGGTGAGTACCAGATGACCTCGCCGCCCGTGGTCGTGGGCGAGGTGCTCGTCGTGGGCTCGGCCGTCGGCGACAACCAGCGATGGAACGCGCCGAGCGGCGTCGTCCGCGGCTACGACGTGCGCACCGGCGCTCTCGTCTGGGCGTGGGATCTCGCGCCGCCGAGCTTCGAGGCCACGCCGGAGAACACGAGCCGCAAGGGGTACGCGCTGGGCACGCCGAACGTATGGGCGCCGCTCTCGGTGGACGTCGAGCGCGGCCTCGTCTTCGTGCCCACCGGCAACCCCATGCTCGACTACTACCGCGGCGACGACGCGATCAACGATCAGCGCATGAGCCACTACGGCAGCTCGGTCGTGGCGCTCCACGCAGCGACGGGTGAGATCGCCTGGCACTACCAGACCGTTCACAACGACGTCTGGGACTTCGACGTGCCCGCTCAGCCGACGCTCACCCACGTGCACCGCGGCGACGAGATGATCCCGGTCGTCGTGCAGGGCACGAAGATGGGGCTCGTGTTCGTGCTGCATCGCGAGACGGGCGAGCCGATCTTCCCGGTCGAGGAGCGCCCGGTGCCCCAGGGCGGCGCGCCGGGCGCCCGGCTCTCTGCCACGCAGCCCTTCCCCACGAAGCCGCCGATCCTCACGCGCACGACGCTGACGCCCGACGACGCCTGGGGCGTCCTCGGCTTCGATCGTCGAAGCTGCCGGCGCTGGATCGAGTCGCTTCGCTTCGACGGTCCGTACACGCCGCCGACCACCCAGGGCTCGATCATGTTCCCGGGCAACGCGGGGGGCACCAACTGGGGTGGCGTGGCCGTCGACGCCGAGCGCCAGGTGCTGATCGCGAACACGATGGACCTGCCCTGGCTGGTGCGAATGGTGCCGCGCGAGGAGATGGCGACCACCGAGCGGACGAGCGGCCGCGTCGAGCTCTCACCGCAGAAGGGCACGCCCTACGGCCTCTGGCGCGAGCCCCTGCTGTCGAGCCTGAGCCTGCCCTGCGTGAAGCCGCCGTGGGGGAGCCTCGCGGCCATCGACCTCGAGCGCGGCGAGATCCTGTGGCAGCGCCCGCTGGGCGGCGTCGGCGACCTCGTTCCGCTGATTCATCCGAGCTGGGAGCCGGGCACTCCCAACCTCGGCGGCCCGCTCATCACGAAGTCGGGACTCATCTTCATCGGCGCTGCGATGGACGACTTCATCCGCGCGTTCGACGTGAAGACGGGTGACGAGCTCTGGCGCGGCCGACTGCCGGCGGGTGGCCAGGCGACGCCGATGACGTACGTCGCCGATGGTCGTCAGTACGTGGTGATCGCAGCCGGTGGGCACGGGCGCGCGGGCTCGAGGCTGGGCGACGCGGTGGTGGCGTTCGCACTGCCGGACGAGGAGCGCTGAGCGCGATCCGCCGCGGATGATCCCGAGCCCCACCTGCCACGCATCTGGGCTCAGCCCCGGCCGCCGTGGCCTTCTCCCACCGCCTGCCCCAATCTGCCCCACCCCAGGTCGTGCGCTGGCCATTGCGCCGTAGCCTCGGGGCACGACACTAGCGGCCTCGTCTACTCGATCAGACGCATCGCCAACCCGGCGGGCCGAGCGTCAAGAATGAAGGAGCTCTCGATGAGCGACTACGTGGAGGAAGGGCTCTCGAAGAGCCAGGAGGCGGGCACCAGCGCGAGCGCTGTCCTCGCGACGCGGGACCGCGCAGGCGGGTCGGAGCTGCGCCACGGTGCGTGGATCAAGGAGGCGCAGGACACGCTCAAGGTGAATCCGTTCAGCAGCCCGAAGTTCGGGCTGCTGGTGATCTTCGTGGTGCTCTACGTGGGCTCGATCTTTCTCTTCGAGAGCATGGACATCATCTCGGGCCCCCTCTACGCGATCAAGATCATGATCTCGACCCTCTTCGCGGTCAGCCTCGGTGTGATCCTGTCGGTCTGGTGGCAGAGCACGGCGCGCTTCGACGAAAAGATTCGCGAGGCCGAGCGGCTCGACGCCGAGTATCGTGAGCTGCTGCTCAGCTTCTCAGACAGTCTCTTCGACATCATCAACGCGTTGAACACCCTGGCCGTCAAGCCACCGCGCCCCTTCGCGATCGCCACAGAGTTCATGCTCGGCGAGTACGTGCACCTGCTGCAGAGCCAGCTGCAACGCTATGGCGACTACGTGGCGGCACTCGGCCTCGATGCCAGCGCGTTCCTCGACGAGAAGATCAACATCTTCGAGGGCATTCGTGAGCGCGCGAGCGTCTCGATTCGCGGCATGCCGAAGGAGATCGGCGACCTCTTCGTCGACAGCTTGAGTCTGAGTGGCACCCAGCCGAAGGGTGACGCGTCGATTCGCCAGCAGACGAGGCAGGAGAAGCTGCACGAGCTCGGCTCACGAGGGGGCGACTCGACCGGGGCCGCCGAATGACTTCGACACGGGTGCTGCTGGGGCTCGCCCTGGCCGCTGCACTGACGACGGGCTGCCCCGCCGGCGACGAGAAGCCGTCGCCCGGCATCACTGCCCAGGGCTTCGAGCTCGCGCAGCCTCGCGAGGCGGCGCCGGGCGAGTTCTCGAACGTGCGCATTCGCTTCGAGGTACCGGCCGGCATCGAGCACCTCGTGGTGCGCGAGCGCTCGTTCGAGATCGACCTCGCCAAGAGCCCCGAAGCGATGCGCTTCCCGCTCTTCGGGATCGAGCGCCGCGTCTGGTCGAAGCGCGACGTCACGCTGGACTTCTCCGGCTATCTCAACGAGAAGATCCAGCACCCCGGCGAGTATGCCCTTGTGGTCGAGGTCGTCGATCGAGACGCGCGTGAGACCAGCGCCACGCTCCAGATCGTGGTCACCGAGCCGGAGATGGAGGCCGAAGACGACGACGCGGTCGAGCCATCGGTCGAAGCCGAGGAGAGCGTGGGCGCGGACGCGGAGGACGCACCGGCCGCGGCGTCCGCCGACACGACCGCCTCGTCGGCCGATGCGCCGCCGCTGAGCGAAGAGCGCCCCTTCCGGCTCCAGCGCGTCGGTGCGGGGCCCGTCGAGGGCGGCGAGCGCTTCGGCATCACGTGGAAGACGGTGGATGCGATCGACGTCGTGATCCGCATGGCCGCGAGCGACGCGCAGCCGGGCCGGCTCGCGCGGCTCGACCCGATGGCCGACGGTCGGCTGAGCACGCGCGACGATCTCAACCGCGCTCTCGGGCAGGTCGATCTCGCTGACGCGCTCGAGGTCCCCACGGCGAACGGCGCGGCCGGCGGAGCCCTGCTCGCGGTCGTGCGTCCGGGCGAGCGCTACCTCCTGCGCACCGATCACAGCACGACGTCACTGTCCGAGCTGGGTACGACGGTCACGCTCAGTGGGCGTTATCGCGAGTCCGTCAGGCGCCGCTGAATCGAGCGGCGAAGGACCCGCAGCACACGCGAAGATCGCCGCCCCGCTGTGGCAGCCTAAGCCGGCTCGCCGGCCCGACCCCTCCGCTCCCGGATCAGCCGCTCGTACGCCTCGGCGATGCCCAGGGCCAGGACGCGGAGCGCCCCGACGCCCGTGTCGGGCAGGGTCTCGTCGCCGTTGTCGGCGTACAGCACGTTCACGATTCGCCCGCCGAGGGGCACCGGCAGCACCAGCACTTCCGCGGCGGCGTCGCGGCCCATCGCGCGGAGCACGCGGACGTCGACCTCGCCGAACGGAGGGGTACCGCGGGCGATCTCGCTCGCGCCGATCGGGCGGCAGATCACGCTCTCGGCGGTCTCTGGGATCATCACGGCCTCGATGCCCGGGCCGCTGCCATCTCCCGCGCTGCGGAGCCCGCTGACCATGCCGCCGCGCACGATGAAGAGCGCCGCCGACTTCGCGTAGTAGGTGGCGATGCGGAGCGCCAGGTCGACGACTTCGTCGCGCCCCTTCGCCGACATCATCTCGCGCTCGAGCGTGGCCACCTCGGTCGGGTCGACTGGCTGACCGGCGTCGGTCCGTCGCCGCCGGAGGGGCGATATCGGCTCGGTGACGATCTCGTCGAGGAGCAGCTCGTCCACGGGCTCTTCATCGAGTGTCTGCTCGCGCTCGAGCACGGCGGCGATGTGCACGCGTGAGAAGGTCGCCGTGTTCATCAGCGCCTCGCCCTCCGCCAGGCTCTCGATGCCCAGCTCGCGGCGCGCGCGCATCTTCTCTTCCTGGTCGGGCTCACTGGGCAGCAAGGACGCCAGCTTCTTGCCGATCGAAGACTTCCCCATCGAGTCACTCCGTCGTGCGCCCGGGCGGTGGTGTGCGCACGTGTGGCGTTTTGATTCTTCGGGTGTCATCCGTCGAGCCTTTAGCAACACGGCTGCCCGGGGCACGGCGGGCCCGTGAGTGCGGCCGCATCCCCCAATCAGCGGTCGAACGGATCGGGACGGCCCAACGTGGCCTGGATCACGCCCGAGTGGTCGCACGGGGGACGATCCCCGTCCTAGAATCGAAGTCGGCGCCGGAGCGACGCGCGATCGACGGATCGGGCGGGCGAAGCGCTAGTCGGTGCGCCTCATCTCATTTCGTTGTCTGGGGGGATCGGTGACGAGTCTCGACGACAGGATCCGCAACGCCCGCGTCGAGTTCGACCTGACGAACCCCGATCACCAGGCGAGCGTCGGCAAGCTGGGAGAGACCTTTCTGGCACTGGGGCCGGATCTGGCGCGCGCACGGGTCGAGGCGCTATCGGGCCCCCTCGAGGCGCGCATCGCGGTCCTCCTCGCGGATTCTCGCGCCTGGCTGCTCGCGCTCGAGCGGCCCGTTCGCGTCGCCGTGGTCTTCGCGATGTGGGGCGAGCATCATCGCTTGCGGCCCCCCTCCCCCGAGAATCCCCACGGCGAGGACTCCCTTGCGACCAAGCTGAGTCAGCTCGAACAGGCCACGCGCGAAACGAAGGTCGACTGGCATCTCTATGCGGTCGACGACGGATGTCCGCACGACAGCGCCGGGATCGCGCGAGAGATCGCCCGCGAGCACCCACTGGGGAAGCGGGCCTCGGTGCTCTCCCTTGCGGACGCGTTGCCGGCGGCGTCGGGACCGCTGCGAGCGCTCGAATCGGCGGACGACTCACGCAAGGCCGGCGCCATCATGCTCGGCTGCATCCGGGCGATCGAAGACGGGTTCGACGCCGTGATCTACACGGACGCCGACGGCTCGGTCCACCTGGGACAGATCGGCCTGCTCCTTCGGCCCTTCGTCGAGCGCGATGCTCGCGTGGTGCTGGGCAGCCGCAAGCATCCCGAATCCGTCGTGGTCAAGGAGGCGGCGCGCTGGGGCATCGGCATCAAGGTCCTCCGCCACATGCAGCGCATGATCGGTCGGGCGATCTTCTCACGAGGCATCCTCGATACGCAGGCCGCCTTCAAGCTCTACGATGCGAAGCTCCTGAACGAAGTGATCGAGGACCCCACCGTCTACGACTTCTCGTTCGATACCGACTGGATCCTCGCAGCGCTGCGCCGGGGAGCGGACATCGAGCAGGTGCCCTTCGCCTTCATCGATTCCGCCGCCGAGTCGGCGTCGATCGCCCAGGGCCCGATGACCACGTGGGAGGCGCTGCTCACAGGGCTGACGAAATCTGTGCGTCGGCACGGCTACTGCTCTGGTGTCGCCGCCGAGATGGCCTCGGTCCTCGAGGACGAAATCACCGACCATCACGATCTCGAGAAGCTGATCGATCACCTGCCCCCCGAGCTCGAGGGGGCCGGTGAGGCAGACTACGGCGATCCGCAGTGCATGACGCCGGAGGCCCTGCGCGCCTGGATCCGGCAGACGATCGGGCGCTGAAGGCCGACCGCGCGCCGTCAGGCCCCGCGCTCCGCGACGAACAGATACCGGTTGAGGCTGAAGAAATATCTCCCCGCGCGCCCGAGCTCCTCGAGCTCGGCCAGCCAGCCCTCTGCGTCTTCGGCGGTTGCGTCGCGCCGGCCGCTCGAGAAGCCCGCGATCAGCTTCGTCAGGTGGAAGCTGAACGCGCTCGGCGTGTACTCGGGGTTGAACATGGGGATCGCCAAGCGATGGCGCAGGCGGAAGCCGGCGTCCCTCAGCTCGCCGCCCAGCGTGCGCGGCAGCCCGCGGTGGACGAAGTGTTCGTCCCAGGCGTCCATCACGCGCGCGTGCCGTTCGGGGTGCTCGGTGTGGACCACGAGCGAGTCGTAGTCGGTGTCGAGGATCGCGATCAGGCCACCGGATCGCAGGACCCGCGCGACGTCGGCGAGCGCGCCCGGAATGTCGGGCACGTACTCGTAGACCTGCGTCGTCACGACGACGTCGAAGGTGCCGGCCTCGAAGGGGAGCTTCGCCGCGTCGCCCTGCTCGAAGGAGACATGGGGACGGTCAGCGCAGCGGGCGCGGCCCATCTCGATCATCGGCTCCGACAGGTCGAGGCCGACGACGCGACCGGTCGGACCCACGGTGTCGGCCAGGTCGCGCGCCAGCAGGCCCGGCCCCGAGCCGATGTCGAGCACGGCCTGGCCGGGCTCGAGCGAGAGCAGGCGCAGCACCTCGCTGCGCTGCTCGACGACGTCGATCGTCTGGTAGGCAGCCTCGAGCGCACGGGCGGCAGCTGCATTGAAGTCGATCGGCGACGACATGGGGCTCCTCCGGTTCGAGGCCGGAGCATAGACACCCTGGGTCAGGCCGCCCGCAGCCGCCACGCCTCGACGAAGTGCGTCACCAGCATCCCGACGCCCGTCATCAGCGCGACGAAGCGCACCAGCCCTCCCAAGAAAGGCAGACTGGTCGCCACTGTCAGGATCAGCAGCCCGAGCAGCAGCGCGGTGCCGAAGCGCGGGCGCGTCTCGGAGTCACGTGCGAGCACCGCGTGCCCCAGCAACGACGCCACGACGATCATCGAGACGAAGATCCCCGTCAGGTAGGCGAAGAGCGCGATCAGGCCGACCGGGATACCGACGACCGTCACGAAGCAGATCACGATCGCGAACGGCGCGACGATGAGCGTGACGAAGCCGATCCCGAGCTCACGGAAGAAGTCGGCCGTCGTCGGCAGCCCGCCTTCGAAGAGTCCGGGCCGCAGGAGCTGCGCCAGCATGCCCACGATGAACGCGGACACCAGGAAGACGAGGTTGCCCATGTAGAAGTGACCGTCGGTCCAGCGGCTCCCGCGCTCGGGGTGGTGCCAATCGAGCACGCCATCGAGCCGCTCGCCGCCGATCGTCGCGCCGGCGGCGACCTCCGCCTCGTGACCGCTCGGGAGCTGCACGTCGAAGTCGCCGACGACGTGCGCACCGTCGAGCAGCGACACCTCCTCCCCGCGCACCTTCAGGTCGCGCTCCACGCGACCGCGCACCTCGAGCGAGTCGCCGCCGAAGAAGAGGTCGCGGCCGATGCGACCCTCGACGCGTACGCGCTCGCCGAGGGTGGCGGCGTCGCCTGCCACCGAGCTCGATTCGTCGAGGGTCATGTCTTCGGAGATGCCGTAGAGCGGTCCGGCCACCTCGCCTTCGACGCGGACGATGCCGCCTGCGACGTAGAGCGTGCCTCCGACCCGGCCGAGCACGTCGACCCGATCGGCGACCGCCAGCACGCTGCCGGTGACGGCCCCGGTGACGCGGACGTGCTCTGCGAGCACGATCAGGTCGCCGTCGATCGTGCCCTCGATTCGCACGTCCTCCGCCTTGACGATCAGCGTCTGCGAGAACGTGTCCCCGGCGGCGATGACGACCCTGTCCTCGTCGTGGCGAAGCTCGAAGGCAGCGGCTTCGGGCGCACCCATGACGGCGGCGGCGCCGAGCGCCGCGAGCACCACGGCGCTGGTGCGGGTGAGCCGCTTGTCGAGCGTGCTCACGAGGAAGGTCAGGACGGCGGCGATTGCGAAGAGCGCGCCCTGGGCGAGCGCGGTCTCGATCAGCCCCGGCGCCTCGTCGCGCAGCATGAAGATCGTTTCGAGGATCATCTCGTAGGCTCCCATCAATCGGATCGGGCTGAGCCAGCTCGTGCCCGCTGGAAGGTTGGACTCGAGCAGCCATCCGCCGGTCGTCACGACCAGTGCGGCGATGCCCAATGCAGGGCCAACGCCGATCACGAGGCCGCGGGCGCGTTCGCGGGGCGCTTCGACGCGTGCCGGGCCGAGGTCACGGTCGTGCAGCACATCGGCCAGCACGGCCACTTCGTCGCGCAGTGCCAGCACCGTGGCGCGGCACCGTCGACACTGCACGAGATGCGACTCGAGCTGGCGGACTTCGCCGAGCGGCAGCTCACCGTCTACGTAGAACGAGAGGCTCTCTTCACGGGGACAGCTCATGCGCCGCCTCCCCCTTGGCTGTCGAACGCGGGCACATCCGCGTTGCCTGTCATCTGCGCGCGCAGCTTCTTCTTTGCGCGGAAGATCAGCGAGCCGACGCGCGCTCGCGTGGTTCCGAGGCTCTCGGCGATGTCGTCGTAGCTGGCGTCGGCGTAGTACCGCATCAGCAGCGGCAGGCGGTACTCGAGCGGCAGCGTCTCGAGCGCCCGGTCGAGCGCTTCGTGGCTCTCGCGTGCGAGCACGCGTGAGAGGGGGGATGGGCTCGATCCCTCGAGCTCGCCCGCCTCGAGCTCCGTGTCGGCGAAGATGCGCCGCTCGGTCGCTCGGTGTCTCAGTCGATCGATGCAGTGATGACTCGTGACGGAGAGGAGCCAGCTGCGAAAGGGGCGCGCCGAGTCGTAGCTCGCGAGTGAACGCCGCACCTTGAGGAAGACGTCGCTTCGTGCATCTGAGGCCGACTCGGGGTCGCCGAGGATGCGCCGGCAGACACGGAGCACGTCCACTCCGTACGCCTCGAAGACAGCCGCGAACGCGTCGGGATCGCCCGAGCGGGCCCGATCGATCATCTCCGCCGTCGGTTCGGTCCCGGCCGTCGCCCTGCCCCCCGGTGTGTCAGCGCGACGAAGCGTATCGAGTCGAGCGAGCGCCCGCGCTGCAAAGCCGCTCTTGCCCGTCGCGCTGACGGCATACGCGATCTCGGGGGTCGAAAGCCACATCGCCCGCTCGCACCTCCCTCGCCCGGCCGGCCTCGCCGGGAGGCTCGAGGACCCGGGCCATCCGCGTCCTCACCCATTCGATTACGAGTGGGACGTCCGGAAATTGCACGGGCGGACACGATTCGCGAAGAAATCCGTACTCGTCGGCTCTCGTCCACGCGAGCGCATCCGGGGCGGGCGGGCCCATGGCGGGCCGCCGCGAGGGCGAGCTCGGGCCCGTTTGCGACTCGGTCGACTGCGCCCCCCGAACCCGCGATCGCCATCACATCATGTCGACGCCCCACCCTGCGAAGCCCCGGGCGGAGGACGTGCCCGCCCGGTCGCTCGATCCGGTCCATGGGAGCTCGAATGATGACGCGTTTGCTTTGCTGACTCGCCCTCGCGTGCGTCGCGCTGCTCGCCCTCGCCCTGGCGCAGAACGAGCCCGACATCGATCGCGTCGCCGACGGGGCATGATCTTCACGCAGTGCTACGCGGAGCAGAGCTGGGCCGCCGGCGCGCCAGCATGACCCCGAGTCACGGGTGGGTCAGGGTGAACTTCGAACGAGGGCCGTGTTTCTGCGCCTGCGGGGTTGTATACCCCCCGGCGGTGCTTCCCTTCGGGCGTGGAGGAATGGGCGTGAGCGAGAAGAGTTCTGTGCGAGGCGAGTCTGTTTCGAAGTTGATGACGACGGAGGTGCGGACGGCTGCGCCGGGGACGACGCTGAGTGAGATCGGCGAGATGCTCGTCGAAGAGCGTTGTCACCACGTGCCGATTCTCGACGGGGGCCGCGTGGTCGGCATGATCAGCAGTCGCGATCTGGTCGATGCTGCCCGGGCCCGCGACGCAGACACGCTGTCGGACTCCGAGGCCGGTGCGGTCACTGCCGCCGAGGTGATGAGCACCGATCTCCAGACCATCGAGCCCGATGGCTCGATCGACGTGGCCATCCAGCGCATCGGCGAAGGTGACATCCACGCGCTGATCGTCCTCGATCGCGACGATGCACTCGTCGGCATCGTCACCCACCGCGACCTCCTGCGATACCTGATGAACTGACGTGTTCGCCTCGTGCGGCGTGTCGACGAACGAGAACGCACCCAAGTAGCGAGGAATCATGAAGAAGAACGAGCCGATCTCGAAGGTCCTCACGAAGGACGTCGTCACCACCCACGTCGCGGAGAAGGTGAGCGACGTGCGCAAGCGGTTTGCCGAGCACGGCTTTCATCACATGCCCGTGGTCTAGGGCGACGCGCTGATCGGGCTCGTCACTGCATCGGACATCCTCGGCATCAGCATCGAGGGCTTCGATAGCAGCGAGACCTCGATGGACGCGTATCTCGATCATCAGTTCTCGGTCGAGGGGCTCATGAAGAAGGACCTGAAGACCATCCCCGAGAAGTCGACCATCGCCGATGCCGCCGACGCGCTCTCGGACGGCGACTACCATGCTGTGCCGGTCGTGAACGACGAGGGCGGGCTCGTCGGGCTCGTCACGTCGACCGATCTGATCCGGTTCCTGCGCGCCCAGTTCTAGCGAGATCCGAGCGTCGACCACTTCGAGGCCTGCTCTGTCCGTGGCGGAGTGGGCCTCTTGCATTCCGGGTCCGGGGATTGCGCGCGTCAGGCCTCGTCGAGGCCGAGCCAGCGCCGCGCTTCGTCCGCCAGCCGGAAGACGCGGACCTCGATCGGACTGCCTTCACGATACGCCTGGAACATCCGCGCGATGCCGAAGGGCACGTCGTCGGGCGCGTCGATCACCATGCGGCCCGCGTCGCCCACGCGTCCACCCCGCTCGAGCGACGAGCAGGAGCAGGAGCAGGAGCAGGAGCAACGTGACACCAGCGGGCAGGACTCGCATCAGGCGCGCAGCCTGGCCTGAATCGAGGTCCCCAGAGAGCGATCGGTTTCGATCTTCACCACGGAGCCCCCTTGCCGGAGTAGCATCGTGCAGGCTCATGGCTCCCCGCTGGCGCGCGTCGGGCTCCCAGCGAGACAATCGAATTTCGCAGACCACATCCGGGTCGAGGGGCCGTGCGAGCAGCGCGTGGATCGAGGCGAGGAGCTCAGTGGGCAGGAACCGCCGGCAGCGACTGGATGGGCGCTCGAGGAGAGGTGCTGGGGCCTCGGAGGGCCGCGGGAGGCCGCGCACGAGCGCGGTTCTCCGAGTCGTGCTCGCCATCTGCCTGGTGCCGCTCGCGATGTCCTGCGGCGACGACGGTCGGAGCGACGCCGCCGTCGCGTTCGCGTGTACCATCTCGCGCGAACGCCTCGGCCGACGACGCGGGTCGTCCTGGCCGAAGGCCCGATCGAGAGGGGTGAGACATGATCAAGCAGCTGGGCGCTGAATTCCTGGGAACGTTCTGGCTCGTCCTGGGTGGCTGTGGGAGCGCCGTGCTCGCCGCAGGCTTCCCCGACGTGGGGATCGGGCTGCTCGGTGTCAGCCTCGCCTTCGGCCTCACCGTGCTGACGATGGCGTTCGCCATCGGCCACATCTCGGGCTGTCACCTGAACCCGGCCGTCACCATCGGCCTCTTCATCGGCGGACGGTTCGAGGCCGGCAAGATCGCACCCTACATCGGGGCCCAGGTGAGCGGAGCCATCGTCGCCGCCGCCGTCCTCTACGTGATCGCGAGCGGCGCGGCGGGCTTCGATCTGGCCGCGGGCTTCGCGTCGAACGGCTACGGCGACCACTCGCCGGGTGGCTACGGGCTCGTGGCGGCGCTCGTCACCGAGATCGTGATGACGTTCATGTTCCTTGTGATCATCCTCGGCGCCACAGATCGTCGCGCCCCGGCAGGCTTCGCGCCGATCGCCATCGGGCTCGGCCTCACGCTCATCCATCTGATCAGCATTCCCGTCACGAACACGTCCGTGAACCCGGCCCGCAGCACGGGGCCCGCGCTCTTCGTGGGCGGCTGGGCGCTCGCACAGCTCTGGCTGTTCTGGGTCGCGCCCATCGTCGGCGCCGCACTGGGCGGATTCTTCTACAAGACCTTCTGCGAGGAAGACGCCTGAGCGCGACGCCCGCTCCCGGCTGAGGCATGCTGGAGTCGCGCACCGGCCGCGGGCCGGTCGCTTCGGTGTGGTTCACGAAGAGGATACGGATGTCGACCGAGGCAAGGGAGACGCTCGACTGCACCGCGCTCGATGAGGCAGCCCGGCGCGAGATCGAAGACGGACTCGCGGCCTGCCAGGTCGCAGTGGCTCGCGATGGCGAGGTCGTCTGGTCCCGATCGTACGGGAGCGCCGAGCCGACCACGCGCTTCTGGATCGCGTCGGCGACGAAGCCCATCGTGTCGTCGGCAGTGTGGATCCTGATCGCTGAAGGTCACGTCGACGTCTCGCGGCCCGTCGCAGACTACGTCCCCGAGTTCGCCGGTGGAGGCAAGCAGGACGTCACCGTAGAGCAGGTGATGCTCATGACCTCCGGCTTCTCCGAAGCACCGATGACGTCCGAGCAGGGAGGCGACAGGGAGCTCCGGCTGGCCCAGATTGCCGCATGGACGCTCGACACCGAGCCGGGGACTGCATACGCCTACCACGGTGAGTCCGCGCACTGGGTGCTTGCGGAGCTGATCGAGCGCGTGACGGGCGAGGACTTCCGCGACTTCGTCGAGGCGCGCGTGACGCGGCCCCTCGGTCTTGGCCGCGTGCTCGGCATTCCGCGAGCCGAGCAGGATGACGTCGCCCAGCTGTCTCCCGCCGCGTCCGACAGCGTGCGCGACCTCTACGACTACGCGGCAAAGATCGAGGTCGGCGAGCCGGGCGGCGGCGCCATCATGACCGCGGCACAGCTGGCGCTCTTCTATCAGGCGCTGCTCCACGACCCGGCTGGCATCTGGCACCCGGACGTCCTCGCCGACGGCACGGGCCGCATCCGATGCACGCTCCCCGATCCGCTCCTCGGGATGCCCGCCAACCGGACGCTCGGCGTCGTGATCGGCGCCGGCTTCGGGACGACCTGGGGCAGCTCAGCGACCGCCTTCGGCTGGCCCGGCGCCGGCGGTCAGATCGGCTTCGCCGAGCCCACGTCGGGTCTGTCGTTCGCCTTCTTGCAGATGGGTGGCATCGATCAGATCGAGACGTTCGTGCGCGCGAGCAGGATGTCGCAGCTCGCGCTCGAGCTCGGCGGCTGAGCGCGCCCGCGCCACGGTGAAGCCGGTCGTCCCCATGGGCTTCGGATCGAGCGAGCGTTCGGATCAGGTGAAACCCTCAACGTCCATCTCCTCGTCGTTGCAATTTCGATGGATCTTTACCGCAACCTCGAACTCGGTGATTCATCTCACAGTTCGGGGGAAGCCGCCACGTCAAGCTGCCTTGCATGGGGCTCGGGCCCCGCGCTCGAGGCATGGCCCGGGTGGTCGGTGCGCACCGCGCACCGGGTGAGAGGAGAACCGATGCCTTCGACGTATGTCGCCCGAAATGCATCCATTGCCGTCGTCGCCGATGAGCCGAAGCCCCGTATCTGGGCGATCGACGAGGCACCGGCCGCACCGCTGAAGCCGCAGTCCGGGGTCGGGGACGATCTCGGCAGCGCCCGCGGCATCTTCGTTGCCGTGGTAACGGGCGCCGTCATCTGGGTTGCCCTCGGCTGGGGCGCGATGATCACGGTCGACCGACTGCTCGGCTGACCGAAGCCCCGCGGCCACACCGCTCCACTCGTCGCCCGTCACGCGACGGTGCAATGGCCCGCACCAATGACCGGGCTCACTTTCTTTCTTTCTTTCGAGTTGGATTCCGCTGCCCGACCCGTCGACCGCATGGTCGGTTCGGTCGGTGCGCCACGATGTTGCGTGGCCCTCACGGCGCGTCGTCGGGGCGTGCCTTCGTGACCGCCATGGAGGCGTGGCTCGAGGCATTGGCGAGTCGGCGGGCACCGGCGACTAGTAGTCGTCGTCTCCGCCGTCGCCGTCGCCGCCTCGATTCTTCATGGCTCCGTAGCCCTTCGTGGCGGCCCAGAACGGCGTCGTGACCACCATGGCCGGCAGTGAGAATATGATGGCGAAGGGTCTCTCCCACCAGACGCGCTGGCGGACCTCACTCGCCCATAGCCCCCAGAACTCGTCGGCGGACGCCGACATGGGTGCGCCCAGGGCGAGAGCCGTGGCCATGCAGAGCGCGGCGAGGACGCGTCGGGTGCGGGCGATCATGAGCTCTCCTGGTCTTGCCGGACTCGCCTCGGAGGCCGGCCGGATCGGGCGCGCGCGGGCAGCGACCTGCGCCTCCCCTGCCGGTCCAGCTTACACCTTCGAGGCGCGTCGGGGGAGCCGATCCTCACGTGCTCGCACGTCCGCATGGTACGCTCGGCGGCTGACGGAGGCCCTCGGACCCGCCGGGCGGCCGATCCGATCGTCGTCGGCACGCGCCCGATCCGCCGGCCGGGAGCATCACCATGGAAGTCATCCCCCTCGCCCCTTCGCTCGGCGCCGAGATCCGCAGCCTCGCGCTCGGCCGGGCCTCCGACGCCGAAATCGATCGGGTCAAGGAGCTGCTCTTCGAGCACCTCGTGCTCTTCTTCCCCGAGCAGCACCTCTCGGTCGACGAGCACGTGGGCTTCGCGCGGCATTTCGGCCCGCTCGAGGCGCACCCGAACCTCGACAGCCCCGAGTGCGACGTGCCCGAGATCTTCGAGCTGATGGCAACCCACGGCGGCGTGGCCGACGAGTGGCACAGCGACATCACGTTCAGGGACGAGCCGTCGATCTTCGCGATCCTCAACATGGTGAAGTGCCCGGCCGTCGGCGGAGACACCATGTGGGCGAACATGTACAAGGCCTATGACGAGCTATCGCCCCCGCTCCGCGATCTCTGCGACGGGCTGACCGCGCTGCACGACGCGCATCCCCACGGCCATCCCGATCAGATGGCGATCCACCCCGTGGTGCGGGTCCACCCCGTGACTGGCAAGAGGTCGCTCTTCGTGAACGAGCACTTCACGCGCCGCATCGTCGAGATGTCGCACGAAGAGAGCGACATGCTGCTCGGACACCTCACGCGCTGGGCGACGAACCCGCGATTCACGGTCCGCTATCACTGGACCAAGGGCACGATCGCGATCTGGGACAACCGCTGCACCCAGCACTTCGTGCTGAACGACTTCGACGAGGAGCGCGTGATCCAGCGCGCGACCGTGATGGGCGACCAGCCCGAGCCCGCTGCGCCGCCGCGCTGGCCGGCCTGGGTGTCGGGGGGCTTCACGGGCGCGATGGGCCGCCACGACCGGCAGCTGAACCGGCAGCTTCGGCGCCAGACGCGCGACCTGGAGTCGAACGCGAAGAAGAGCTGAGCGGCCCACGCGTGTCAGCGCCTGACGAACGTCCGCGGCCCACGCGTGTCAGCGCCTGCCGAGCGCCCGCGGTCCACTCGCGTCAGCGCCTGACGAGCGCCAGCGGCCCACGCGCGTCAGCGCGTGACGATCGAAGAGGCGTTCTTCACGAACGCCGCGCTCGCGTCCTTGTCCTCGCGTTCGCTCGGCACCTTCACCGGCACCGCGACGCCGCGCTGGCAGGCGGGCCGCGCCTTCATGCGTGCCAGCCAGGCGCTGAAGTGGTCGAGTCCCTCGATGTCGACACCCGACCACTTCCAGGTGCGCGCCCAGCACCAGTTCGCGATGTCCGCCAGCGAGAAGTCGCCGGCGAGCCACTCGGTCTTCGCGAGCTGGCCATCGAGCACCTCGAAGAGGCGGCGCGACTCGTGCTGGTAGCGGTCGATGGCCGGCTGGATCTTCTCGGGGAAGTAGCGAAAGAAGACGTTGGCCTGCCCCATCATCGGGCCGACGCCGCCCATCTGGAACATCAGCCAGCCGAGCACCTCGGCTCGCGGGCCGGGCTCGGTGGGCAGCAGCGAGCTCCCCGTCTTCTCGGCCAGGTGGATCATGATCGCGCCGGACTCGAAGACGCGGATGCCGCCGAGGTCGTGGTCGACGATCGCAGGAATCCGCCCGTTCGGATTGATCGCGAGGAACTCGGGCGTCTTCTGCTCGCCCTTCGCGAGGTTCACCGAGTGGACCTCGTACGGGATCTCGAGCTCCTCCAGAGTGACCGAGGCCTTCCAGCCGTTCGGGGTGGGCGCGGTGTAGAGATCGATCACGGGGGGCTCGCTTTCGGTCTGGGTCGGGTACGTGGCGCGCTGAGGGGCTCGGCCGGCGTGCACCGAGCCTCCGCGCGCAAAAGTTCGCACGTTCGAAGCGATTCGTCTTCTCGAAGGGGAGCGCCTCGCTACCGGGGCCGTTGCCGGTGTGCTGCGGGCTCCAGAGCATCCGGTCCTGCGATATCCACCCGTGCGCGGCCACTCATCATCGGGCGATCCTCTGGGTGCGCCCTCGTCGCATCCGCGTCGCGCCCGCCCGCCGGTGGGCTCGCCGCACGAACTGAATCGAATGATCGGAGCCGGATCCATGTCGACCATCCTTCGCTCTCCTCTCAGTGCCGCCGTCGTGGCGGCCGTGGTGCTCACCGTCATCTGCTTCGCCGTGATCGAGGTGGCGGGCGCCAACGAAGAAGCACCGCTTCAGCTCGGTAGCGAGCACCTCGGGATGACCTCCGAAGGCATCGCCGAGGCCGACTACGCAGCCGAGACCGAGCGCGCCGTCGAAGAGGCGATCGCGAAGTCCGAGTGGACCGACGAGGATCTCGCCGAGGAGGCCGAGTTCGTCGAGGCCGCACCCGTCGAAGCGCAGCCGGAGCCTGTGTGCCCGGTCTGCGAGGCCGCACCTCTCGAGACGCACGCCGAGGGCGTCAGCGACTACGAGTCCTGCGTCGAGGTTGCGATTCGCGGCGGAAACGCCTTCACCGCCGCAAGCGGCGTGTGCCAGACGCTCTTCCCCGCGCCGCTCGAGGCGGCCCTCGAGGTCGATGAAGCGCCCGTCGCGCCCGTCGTCGAATAGCTTCGGCGGTGTGGCGAGCGTTCGTCCTGATCCACCTGCTGGGTTCGATCAACGGCTCCACCCCGACGTAGCGGATCCCCTGACCGACCGGCACGCCCGGCACTCCCCTGCTAGAACTGGGGCATGGCCATGCCCGCGTCGAAGTCCTGGGGTGCGATCGCGCTCATTCTCGTCATCGGCGCCGCGATCGCATGGGCCGGCAGCCAGCACGGGCGCACACTCGACGGAATTCCGCTCTTCGCCCTCTGCGGCGCCTTCGCCTTCGTGCTCAACTGGCTGGTCTTCGTGCCAGCGAACGTCTTCCAGACCGAGCACTACTTCGATCTGACGGGCAGCCTCACCTACCTGGGTGTCGTGGCGCTCGCCCTGGGTCTGGGCGGCTCAGCCGACCCGCGCGCACTCCTCATCGGCTGCATGGTCGCGGTCTGGGCCACGCGGCTCGGCTCGTTCCTCTTCGTGCGCGTCAAGAAGGACGGCGCCGACACGCGCTTCGACGACATCAAGCCCGACTTCCCACGGTTTCTCATGACCTGGACGCTGCAGGGGCTCTGGGTCTACCTGACCATCGCCTGCGGGCTTGCAGCGATGACCTCGGCCGAGGCGCTGCCCCTCGACGGGTTCGCAGTCGTCGGCGGGCTGCTCTGGGCATTGGGCTTCATGATCGAGGTGGTGTCGGATCAGCAGAAGCGCGTATTCCGCGCCGATCCGGCCAGCGAGGGGCGCTTCATCGCGACGGGTCTCTGGGCGTGGTCGCGCCATCCGAACTACTTCGGCGAGATCCTTCTCTGGGTGGGCGTCGCCGTCGCGGCCTTCCCCGCGCTGCGAGGCTGGCAGCACATGACGCTCGTCTCGCCCGTCTTCGTGTATGTGCTCCTCACGCGGATCAGCGGCGTGCCCATGCTCGAGTCCCGCGGCAAGAAGCGCTGGGGAGACGATCCCCAGTACCGGGCCTACAAGGCCCGCACCCCCGTGCTGGTGCCCAGACCACCTCGCGCTGGCTGAGCGCCCGCTCCGGCATGGCTAGGTGCGGATCAGCCCCGCCTTCTTCGCGAGCTGCTCGAGCAGACCGTCGAGCGAGTGCGCGTCGTCGACCACGCCATGGACCACGCGGTCGGGGCGGATCACCGCCGCAGGGTGCGTGTCGAAGAGCCGGTCGAGCTCGCCCGCCGCCACGTCCAATCCCTCGAGCGAGACCTTGCGCGCGCCGATGCGCTCGGCGACCTGCTCGCCGGCTTCGCCGAGCGCCAGGTCGGCCTCTGTCCGGCCGACCAGCGCGAAGCCCTTGCCCAGCAGATCGTCGAAGCGCACGACCTCTCCGCCCGGCGTGCGCACTCGGGGCTGGCGAACGAGGTACCCCACCGACGAGCCCGATCCGCACTGCGACGTGACGAGCAGTCCGCCTCGAAGCGGCGGCATCGCCGGGGCACCGCCGCCACCGGGCCCGCCCGGCGGCAGCTCGTGGGGATCGGGCAGGCCCGCCTCACGCGCCGCGATCACCTCCATGAGCTTGCCCACCATCACCGCCGCCTCGACGACGTCGCGGGCATGGGCGTCGCGCTCCTCGGCGTAGGTGTGAAGGAGCGACGGGGCGCACACGCCGCGCTCGACGAGGGGGATCTTCCAGCCGATGTTGACCGCGTCGCGAAAGCCCGCGTTCAAGCCCTGACCGAGGAATGGCGGTGTCTGGTGCGCGGCATCGCCCGCGAGCAGCACCCGACCCTTCTGCCACTGGCCCGCCGTGGCGGCGTGGAACTGGTAGACCGCAGCGCGCCGGAGCTCGTACTGATCGGCGGGCAGCCAGTCGTCGAGCAGCGCGCGGATCCGCGCGGGCTCGAGCATCTCGTCGCGTGTCTCGCCGGGACGCAGCTGGAACTCCCAGCGGCGGTTCGGGTCCTTAACGCAGATGTACGAAGTCAGCCGCTCGGGATCGCAGACCTGCATGGTCGCCATCGGCAGCAGGCTGGTGTCGCCCACGAGAATGTCGATCACGAGCCAGTCCTGGTCGTAACCAAGGCTC
>CAYYSY010000425.1:0-3338 GCA_964474355.1 uncultured Spirochaetaceae bacterium
CGCCGACGCCGCGCGCAGCGCCCTCGCCTCGCGCTGCGACGCCGCGCGACGGACGAGCGACTTCAGCGCCTCGCGCAGGCGGCGCAGCGGTGTGCGGGCGAGGAACTCCTTTCGCACCGTGAGCTCACCATCGGCCGCACGCTCGGCGACGACCTCGCGCCGCACGCTGCGCGCGAGCAGCCGCGTCGAGCCGCCGGCCGTCACGACGACCCGGCCCCGGTGCCGCTGCGCGCCGAGCGCGTGCGCGCGATGCGGACGTACTCCTCGCGAAGCGCGTCGATCACCGCGCGCCAGTCGCGGGCCTCGACGTGACGACGTGCGTCACGCGCGACGCGGCGGCGCAGGCTCCCATCGGCGAGGCGATCGAGCGCGGCGGCGAAGCCCGCAGCATCGCTCGCGTCGTCGACCACGAGCGCATCGTCGACGAAGGGCTCCGCGTGGCCGCACGCGCGGCTCGTGACGACCGGCCTTCCACACGCGGCGGCCTCGAGCACCACGAGCGGCGCCGGGTCGTAGCGGGTCGGCAGGATGAGCCCGTCGCAGGCGGCCATCAACCGATCGACGTCGCGGCGCTCGCCGAGGAAGCGAACCTGCTCGGCGACGCCGAGGCGCCCGGCGAGCCGGCGCCAGCGCGCCGGGCGATCGTGCCCGACGACCCACAGCACCGAGCGCTCGAGCCTCGACTGCGCCAGCGCCCGGATCGCGACGTCGAGCCCCTTGCGGCGGAAGCCCGAGCCCAGGAAGAGCCAGACCGCATCGGCCCCGTCGCCGTGCTCCGCGCGCAACGCATCGCGCGCGTCGTCCTCGGCCAGGGGGCGGAAGCGCTCGAGGTCGACGCCGTTCGCGACGAAGCGCAGCCGCTCCTCGGGCACGTCGTAGTGACGCCGGAAGTCGTCGGCGACGCGCTCGGACACGCATTGGATCGCGATGGTCGGATCGCGCGCGATCTGCGCCTCGAGCTGGAGCTGCACGATGTGGCGCGGCGAGAGGCGCCGCAGGGTGCGGCCCGCCGCACCGTGCACCGCCTTCAGATAGGCGGCGTGGCAGCCGAGCCCGCTGTGGAAGAGATCCTGCGCGTGGACGCGCGCGAAGCCGTGCACTGCGTCGAAGCCTTCGCGCTCGACGACGCGCCGCGCCGCGCGGGAGAACTCGAGCACCCGCACCGACTGAAGCTTCGAAGGCACGTCGACCCGGTGCAGGGTCACGCCCGGCTCGTCCTCCCCGGCCCGCGCGATGACGTGCACGTCGTCGCCTCGATCGGCGAGGCCCCGGGCGACCTCCTGCACGACCCGCTCGACTCCACTGCCGCCACGCGTGAACTTCTCGACGACCAGGGCGACGCGAAGCGGCCGCCGGGGGGCAGCGTCAGGGGGCAATGGCACGGCTCCTTCGCACACTCGGCCTCGTCGTTCGGGGTCGGCCCGAGGCCGCGCGATGCTACCGGATGCACCCACGCGACGCTGACCGGGTCAGGCATCGGCGCGCCTCGATGGTCATGCATCGGGCGCCCCGGTCTTGATACCCTCGGCTACTCGCCGCGCAGCACCGGCTGCGCACGCGCATCGGAGACGATCATGGCCCTCGACCCCGCCGACATCGCCGAGTTCCAGTTCACCGGCCAGGACATCCCCTGGCTCGTCGATCACTGGGCGACGCACAAGCCCGACCATCCCTTCCTCGTCTGGGAGCCGAAGAGCGGCGAGACGAAGACCTGGACCTACTCGCAGTTCGCCGACGAGGTGGCGCAGCTCGCAGGGGGCCTGCACGGGCGCGGTGTGCGCAAGGGCGACAAGGTGCTGATCCACTCCGACAACTCGCCCGAGATGGTGCTGGCCTGGTACGCGTGCGCGAAGGTGGGCGCCGTCGGTGTCACGACCAACACGCGCAGCGCTGGCGCCGAGCTCACGTATTTCGCCGAACACACGCAATGCGTCGGCGCGATCACCCAGCCCCAGTTCGCGAAGCTGGTGCAGGAGAGCTGCAAGGCGCTCGAGTGGATCGTCGTCACCGACGACAACAGCGGCGAGGCGGCCAGCGACGACGAGGTCTCCCACGGCCTCGACGGGTTCGACACCCTACGCGGCGACGCGGGCGCGTTCCCGGGCCGGCCCGCCGAGCCGATGGCGCCCGCCGGCATCATGTTCACGTCGGGCACGACTTCGCGCCCCAAGGCCGTCGTGCACACACACGCCAACGCGCTCTGGGCGAGCCGCATGGGCCCGCAGAACGTGAACATGCGCGAGCACGGCGTCTACCTGATCTACCTGCCCTTCTTCCACGTGAACGCGCAGAGCTGGTCGACGTGGACGACGCTCGGCGTCGGCGGCACGATCGTGCTGCAGCCGAAGTTCTCGAAGAGCCGCTTCTGGGAGGTGATCCTGCGCCACGACGTGACGCACATCTCCCTGATCCCCTTCGTGTTCAAGGCCGTGGCCGACGAGCCGATCCCCGACCACACCCTCGAGGTCGGCGTGTTCGGCCTCATCATGCCGGTGCTCGAGGCGTGGCTGAAGCTCCGCGTCACCGCGAACTGGGGCATGACCGAGACGGTCATCCATGCGACTCGCAACGACTTCTACCAGACCTACCCCGACGGCTCGATGGGCAAGCCGACGCCCGGCTACGAGTTCATGATCGTGAATCCCGAGACTGGCGAGGCGTGCCCGAACGGCGAGATCGGCGAGCTGTGGGTGCGCGGCACGCGCGGCATCCAGCTCTTCCTCGAGTACTACGACAACGACGAGGCCAACGCGAAGTCGTTCACGGACGATGGCTGGTTCAAGACCGGTGACATGGTCATGATGGGCGAAGCAGGCAACTTCTTCTACAAGGATCGCGACAAGGACGCCCTCAAGGTCGGCGGCGAGAACGTGTCGGCACGCGAGGTCGAGGACTGCTGCCGCACGGCCGGCGGCATCGGCGACATCGCCGTCGTGGCGAAGAGCCACGACATGCTCGACATGGTGCCGGTGGCGTTCGTCGTGCGCGGCCCCGATGCGCCAGCGAGTGAGGACGAGCACGCCGCGAAGATCATCGACACGTGCAAAGCGAACCTCGCCGACTTCAAGGTGCCCCGCGCCGTCTACTTCGTGGACGACTTCCCCAAGGCTACGCTCGACAAGGTGGCGAAGAACAGGCTGCGCGAGATGGCGGACGAGTACCCCGCGGTCGGCTGAGCGGGCTCATAGCCCGTGCGCCCGGCGCCTCCGCCAGAACGTCGAGCGGCTCATGCCGAGGCGGCGCGCAGCGTCCCCCACCCGGCCATGCGCGGCCTCGAGGGCGGCGCGGATCCGCTCGCGCTCGGACTCGGGATCCGGCACGGGCTCGTCCACCCCCGA
>CAYYSY010000426.1:0-4314 GCA_964474355.1 uncultured Spirochaetaceae bacterium
GGGACCTACGTCGAGCGTGATGTGCGCACGATCAGCAACGTCGGCGACCTCGTGACGTTTCAGCGCTTCGTGGAGCTCTGCGCAGGCCGGACCGCGCAGCTCCTCAACTACTCCTCGCTGGCAGCCGACTGCGGGATCTCGCAGCCGAGCGCGAAGGCCTGGCTGAGCATCCTCGAGACGAGCTTCATCGCCTTCCGTTTGCCGACGTTTCGCTCGAACCTCCGCAAGCGTCTCGTGAAGATGCCGAAGCTCCACTTCTACGACAGCGGACTCGTCTGTTGGCTACTCGGTATCCGCACACCCGACCAGTTGAGATCGCACCCGCTTCGCGGGGCCATCTTCGAGAGCTGGGTCGTCTCAGAAATCGCTAAGCATCGAGTGAACCGTGGAGAGTCGGGCGGTCTTTCGTTCTACCGGGACCGGGATGCTGCCGAGGCAGATCTCGTGATCGAGACTCCCGACCGCCTGACGCTTGTGGAGGCCAAGTCGGCTCAGACGTCTTCGCCGAGCCTCTTCGACCGCGTGAATCGTGTTCGAGGTCATCTCGACGATCCGTCCCGGCCGTGCGAAGTCGTGGTCGCGTACGGCGGCGACGAAAGCCAACTACGCTCGCGTGCGAAGCTGGTCTCGTGGGCGCGGCTGCACGACGAAAGATGGGGGTAGGGGGAGACGTCGGGACAGATGAGCATCATAGAGTCATGGCGTCTGCGAGTCGCGACGTAAGTCCCCAAGAACGCGCAGGATGGTGCCTCCCAGGCTCGTCGGGCATTGAAGCTGCGTTCTGCCCCGGAGTCCGGGTATGGACGTTGTGTCAAGCCCCTACGCGGGTCCCGAGGCGGGGGCCGCGCGCCTTGTACCTCGACCCGTCCACCTCGCCGCCGACGGATCCTGGGCTGCGATGGACCTAACTCGGGCTGCTCGTCCTCGTGGCGCTTGCTCATCTCGCATGCCCAGCTTCCGCTCGACCCGGCTTCTCTAGAACGGACCCTGATACACCTCCACGAAGCGCATCGACGCGTCGCCCGGGGTGCCCATGTTGGCGTCCCGGTCGCTGCGGATGCACACCACCGTCGGCCGATCGCTCGCCTTCGCGCGCTCGAGCGCGGGCTCGAGCTGATCCATAGCATCGACGTACTCGTGCTCGCATCCGAGGCCCTGTCCCGCGATGTCCCAGCGGATCTCACCCTGGGCCGTGCCGAAGGTCTTGCCATAACGCATGCGCTCGTTGGGCTCCTCCATGGTCCACGAGCCCTCGGCGAACACGATGGTCGTCACGTTGATGCCGTCGCGCGCAGCTGACTGCATCTCCATGAAGTTGAAGCCCGCCGCTCCGTCGCCGGTGACGCAGACGACCTCGCGCTCGGGGCTCCCGAGCTTCGCGCCGATGGCCGACGGGATGCCCGTGCCCAGCATGCCGAGCTCGAGGATGCTCAGGTACGAGCGCGGCTGTGTGGGCGGAAGGACCGAGCTCGCCCAGAGCGAGGTCTGCCCGCCGTCGGTTGCGTAGATGGTGTCGCGCCCAAAGACCTTGCCGATCACCATCATGGCGTGGGCCGGGTGGATTCCCGGACCGGCCCACTCGAGCACGGGCTTGGCCGCCTCGGCATTCCACGCCTCCTGCGCCTCCTTCGCCCGCGCGAGGTGCGCTCCGTCGGCGGGCGGCGTGCCGCGCTTCTCGAGCACGCGAAGCAGGCCCGAGAGCGCGTCGCGGGCGTCGGCGACGATGCCCAGCGCAATCGGACGTGTCACGCCGATGTGGCGATCGTCGATGTCGATCTGAATCAGCTTCTGCGTCGCCGGGTCGCCCCAGTACTTGTCGTAGGGCAGATCGAGGTTGCCGAGGCGAGACCCCACGATCAGCACCACGTCGGCCTCGCGCCGCGCCACGTCGCCGCCGGCGCTCATGCCCAGGACGTACTGCGGGTGATCGTTCGGCACCACCGCACGCCCCGCCATGCTGGGCATCAACGGCCCGCCCAGCCGCTCGGCCAGCTGGAGCAGCTCGCCCGAGGCGCCGGCGCGATCCACGCCCGAGCCCGCGAACACCATCGGCCGCTCCGCGTTCGCCAGCAGCTCCGCCGCCTGCTCGAGCTGGCTCTCGGACGCCTGGGGCTGCGGCGCGCGGTAGCGCTCGGGCGCGAGCAGCGCGACCCCCGCGTCGTCGTGCTCCTCATACAGGATCGGGCCGGGCACCTCGAGCTGCACCGGTCCGGGCCGCCCCGACCACATCTCGCGGAACGCCATGCGCGTGACCTCGGCGATGCGATCCCACGAGAAGATCGGCCCGCCCCACTTCACGCTGGCCGAGAAGGCGTCGAGCTGATCCTGTCCCTGGAAGGTGGAAGGCGGCGAGGGATAGACGATGCCCATCCTGTGCTGCGACGTGATGGCCAGCACGGGCACGCCCTCGTGGCGTGCCGTGATGATGCCCGGCAGCAAGTTCGCCGAGCCGGGCCCGGGGTTGCCGAGCACCACCGCGGCCTGGCCGCTGGTCTTGTACAGCCCCTCGGCCATGTGGACGGCCGCGGCCTCGTGCCGAACGGGCACGAGCCGGATGCCGTTGTCCTCGAAGGCCGCCAGCAGCGGATCGATCTCGGGACAGGGCAGGCCGAAGCAGAAGCGCACGCCCTCGGCTGCGAGGCAGCGTGCCAGAAGCTCTCCGCCGGTGATGGTCGCCATGGGGGGTCTCCTTCTCTCTTATGGGGAGGTGTGGGGTGGATCGAAGTGGGTTCGCTCTGTCGTCGCGCAGCGTGCGCGGGCCGAGCCGCTCAGCTGGCGACCTCGTCCCAGGGCCCGCCGATCTTCGCCGCGTTGGCGAAGACGCCCCACGACCCGCAGCGGTCGCAGTCGACGTCGTTGCCGTAGCAGCAGAACGGGGTCGTGAAGTGATCACCCTCGATGTAGAGCGGAAGCACCAGCTTCTGCATCGGGCAGTTGTCGGTGACGAGCTTCGCCGTCGCCGGCCGCAGCAGCTCGAGACTGCGCGACGAGTTCCAGATGAACCTGGGGTAGCGGCTCTTCAGATCGCAGACGATGTCGACCGCCTCCTCGCGCTCCTCGAGCGTGTCCCAGGCTCGCGGCGACACCTCGCCCGCGTGCGGCACGTAGAAGCTGAAGGTGAGCCCCTGCGCGCGAGTGGGGAGCAGCTCGCGAACCAGCTCCTCGAGCCGGTGCTGGTTCTCTCGGTGGAGCACGCACTGCACCATCACCGTGGGCCGGAAGTCGTCTGGCAACGCCGCCACTGTCTTCATCACCCGGTCGAACGTACCCTCGCCCCGCACCGGGTCGTTCACCTCGCGAGGGCCGTCGAGCGAGATCACGTAGGTGAGGTTCTCGTCGAAGTCCTTGAGCGGCACCGTGCCGTTGGTCGTGATCGTGTTGCGCTCGAAGAGCGGCAGCCCCTGCTCGAGTACGCGCCAGCGCAGCATCGGCTCGCCACCCATCCAGAGCATGTTGCGGATGCCGTGCCGATCGCGCAGCCGCCGGAGCTCGGCGAGCAGCACGTCGGGCTTCATCTCGCCGTCGGGATCGTTCGGGTTTCCGTCGCGGAACACGAAGCAGTGCTGGCACGCGAGGTTGCAGTGGTTCGTGACGTTCACCATGGCGGCCGGGTACTGCGGCGGCGGCTCCATACTGAGCCGCGCGGCGCCGAGCGCATCTTCCCGGGTGGGGGCACCCGGTGTGCCCAGGGCGTCGAGCATCGAAGTCACGCGGGGGCCTTCGCTCATGGCGGGCTCCGTTCGCCGCGGCAGGCGGCTGTGTGACCCAGGGTAATTCAGGCGCGGAGCGCGGCCCAGGGGCGCGCCGGTGGGCAGACGCCGCGCACGAGAGGGGAGCCGAGGCCAGCTCAGCGGGGCGGGTCGTTCGGGCGCAGTGAGGCGAAACGTCACCTTCGCGTTGTTGTCCGCCTCGCGCAGGATCTTGCCCCCCTGCTCTTCGCTGAACTTCGCTGAACCGACTCTTCCTCGTGGCTTCCTTCTTCCAGAAGGCATCTTCTCAGGCTTCAGCGGGTCCGAAAATCCCGAGCAGAATCCCTGGTCGCTCCAATTCTTCCAATCGCTCACCTCCCTGGAAAGCCGAGCTACGGTTCGAGAGAACTCGATCGACATGCTTCGAAGATCTCGACGGTGACTGACGACTCCTTCCGCCTCGACCCGAAGAACCTGACCGCGACGACTCTGGACTACTTGTTTTCCGAGTTGCACGACGGCGTCGAAGTGGAGTCTTTCGAAACCCGCGAACGCGCCGCATGTGGTGACGGCGTCGCCTCCACAGCGGATCGCATCACCCTCGACGTGTCATACCGCGAGAACG
>CAYYSY010000427.1:0-6037 GCA_964474355.1 uncultured Spirochaetaceae bacterium
GCTCCTTCGAGAGCGAGCCGTGATGGGCGGAGACGCCGTCCTCGCCGAGGCGGTCCATCAGCTCGTGCGCGAGGCGCTCCGCCATGCGGCGCGTGTTCACGAACACGAGCGTCGTGCGGTGCTTCTCGACCTCGTCGGCGATCTGCCGAAGGATGTCCGCCATCTGCTCGCCCGAGGCGACGGCCTCCATCTCGCCTGCGGGCAGCTGCAGCGCGAGGTCGAGCGCGCGCTTGTGCCCCTCGTCGATGATCGTGCAGCGGGGGCGGCCGTCGGGCTCGGTCCGCTCCTTGCCAGCGCCAATCAAGAGACGCGCGACCGTCTCGATCGGCCGCTGCGTCGCCGACAGGCCGAGCCGAGCCGGGCGCACGTCGCAGAGCGCGTCGAGCCGCTCGAGGGTCAGCGCGAGATGCGAGCCGCGCTTGTCGCGCGCCATCGCGTGGATCTCGTCGACGATCACCGTCTTCACGCCGCGCAGGATCTCGCGGCTCTTCTCGGCGGTGACGAGCAGATAGAGGCTCTCGGGCGTGGTGACCAGGATCTGCGGCGGGTTGCGGAGCATGGCGGCGCGAGCCGACGCGGGGGTGTCGCCGCTGCGCATGCCCACGCGCAGCTCGGGCACCGGGTGGCCGAGCTCGCGCGCCACGTCGCCGATCTCGGCGAGAGGGCCGGAGAGATTCGCCTGGATGTCGGCCGCGAGCGCCTTGAGCGGTGAGACGTAGACCACCTCGACCCCACGCGGCGCGGGCTCCGCTTCGTCTTCCGGGCCAGCCGTGAGCGCGAAGTCGTCCGGCGCCGGATGCGCCTTGGCGTGGGCCTGGTGATAGAAGCGGTCGATGCAGACGAGGAAGGCCGAGAGCGTCTTGCCCGAGCCGGTGGGCGCGGCGATCAGCACGTCTTCGTGGCGGCGCACCGCCGGCCAGCCTGCGCTCTGGGGCGGCGTAGGCCCGTGCTCGAAGCGGCGCTCGAACCAGGTGCGGACAGCGGGGTGGAAGGCGTCCATCACCGGGTCGGCGCCGCCCGGCTCTTTCACGGCCGGCCCTCTTTCTGCCGGCTCTGTCCCATGATCCGCCCTGTCGACGATCGCGTCGCTCATCTGGGTCTTCCCCTGGACCCGATCACCCTGGCCCCGCAGAACCGGAGGGCCAAGCTAGCAGAGCGCCCGGGTGCGGGCGAAGCTGAGGCGAACATCCGCTGACGGCTCGCGTCAGCAGCACCCCCACACGAAGCCCGACGCCCGCCTCGACGCCTTCGACTCGCCGCAGCCGAGCCAGCAAGCGGGCCCTAGAACTGCTGCTCAGTGCCCAGCGTGATCGCGAAGCCATCCGCCGCGATCGGCGAGCCGAAATCCATCCGAAAGATCGGCTGCTTGGGGAGATTCGAGAAGCCGAGGCGGATACCGCCCCCCGCACTCCATTTCATGTCGAAGTCTGCGTTGTCCGTCCAGGCATTCCCGGTATCCACGAACACGACGGTCCCCACGGCGATCTTCATCCCCCATGGAATCGTGCCCCAGAACTGCCGGTCTTCGAGGTTGAAGAGCAGGAGCTTGTCACCGGTGAACTTTCGGGCGGGATACCCGCGCAGCCCCGAATCGGCCCCGAGCTGGAACTGCCTGGACGAGTCGAGCTCGTAGCCGAGCTTCGTCTTGGCGTGGAGCGCGACGGTATGGTGCTCGAACTTCTTGTAGTACCTGATCTTGCCGACGACGATGGTGTTCCTCACGATCTCGGAGGTGGCGACCGCACTCATGAGCAGCAGCTGCTCCCATCGGAAGGCGAAGTTCGGGGCGACGTACCCTCCGACGTCCCATAGCTCGAAGCCGTCTCCGACCGGGATCCCGTAGCCCCCCGATGCACCCGAGCGGACGCCGAGCCAATCGTCTTCGACGATCCCCATCTTGTCGATGTAGGTGTTCTTCACCCACCGGATGTCCTCGGTGCTGAAGCCGATGATGGGCGTGATGTTGGCCTGATCGCGCGGGGGCGGCGTCGTCGTCGCCGAGCCCAGGGGCGAGTAGTCGGCCTCGTTGTACTTGAGCTTCAGCTTCACGTTGCGCTTGTGGAAGCGCTTGCCGAACGACCGCTTGACGAACGCGCTCGCCAGGATCTGGTCCTTCTCGAATCGGCTCACCTCGTCGCCGTCTTCGAAGAGCCGGATGGTCTGCTCTGCGACGTAGAGCGTGCTGCCGGTCGACCACTTCGAGTCGGGCGAGTAAAGGGGCAGGCTGATGTTGGCCGCGAGCGCCTTCACCAGGGGGCCGTGCTTGTACGTGGCCCCGCCGACCCATTGACTCCCGGCGATCTGGTAGTCCTGCTAGCCGACCTTCCAGGTGGTCCCGACGTCAGACTCCCAGATCGCTTCGACGTACGCCTTCTTGCCGAAACCGAGGAGGTTGAGCTCCATCAGGTGACCGCTTCAGGTAGTGAGGCCACCGCCA
Organism: uncultured Spirochaetaceae bacterium; assembly: GCA_964474355.1. GTDB lineage: Bacteria > Myxococcota_A > UBA9160 > UBA9160 > UBA4427 > CAYYSY01. The sequence continues at coordinate 2,438 of CAYYSY010000427.1, forward strand.
CCGTCGATGTTGATACCCGGGATGAGACTCCAGGCGTCGAGGGTTCGGATCTCGACGTCGACGGTGTGCTCGTCGACGGGGATCACCTCCACCTCGGCCTTGTTGAGGAACCTGAGCCTGCGCAGCGCCCGCTCGGTGGCCTCGAGCAGATCCTCGTCTAGCTCGTCCCCTTCCTCGAAGAGGACCTCGGTTCGAATGACGGATTCGCGGGTCTCGATGTGCCAGCGGTTCGTGAACCTGGCCCAACCGGACTCCTCGGCCTGCTCTTCCGGATACACCGAGCTGACCTCGATCCGGATCTCGCGAATGCGGGGCTTCTCGCCGCCGGACTCCTCACTCGCATGGGCCAGGGCTGCGCAGAGAGACACGCTCGCCAGCAGGAGGAGAACCTGCCGCACCAACCGGCCCATATCCAAGCGAGGGTGCAATCTCGTTCACCGATCTCTTGCCCATGCGACCCGACGTCGCACGGTCCGATCAGTTGCTGGACGGTGGGGCGGGCCCTCGACCTCGAGGGTCGAGAGCCCGCCCCGTGGCCCCATCGGGGAGTCACCGCGACGGGGCACGTGAATCCGACTCCGTGGACGACTCAGATGTCGAGGTCCTGGACGCACCTCTCCTTGCAATCCTCATCGCCCTCATCGCAGTTGCAGTCGTCGCCGGTGCTCGCACAGCCGCTGAGCGCCGCCAAGCCGAACAGCAGGACCAGCAGGCCGGTCAGGGTCTTGCTCTTGAACTCGGTCTTCATCATCGAACCTCTCCTCATGATTAATCACATGTTTGAGTTGCGGCATCGCTTCCCGATGAACCGCGTATGGGCCGAGTGCTCGAGACGGCGCCGCACTCGGGCACGAGCATCAACGGGGGCAGCCCTCCGAGCCCGCATCTGCCTCGTCACAGAGCTCGTCCCGCGCGGACCCGTCGCCCGTGGACGCACAGCCGGCCGACATGGCCAGAGGCATCACCGCCAGTATCAGCGCCGCAAGGATCGCCTGCGCGCTCTTCATCAAAAAGTTCTCCCGTTGTAAGTCCATCTAGTTGGCACGGGCAGCCACTGGACGCCGCTGCATCCAGGAGGCACGCCCGCAAATCAGAGATCGCACGCCGACGTCCCCTGCGTGCCCTCCTCGCAGATGTTATTCATCAGCCACTCGTCCCACGGCTCAGCCGGATCCTCGTCCGTAGTCGAACAAGCCACGAGGGCCGCCAGAATAATCATGACCACCCCTCCGACAAGCCTTCTGCCGATCTCTTCTGGAAGCGCGTCGACCATGTAACGCAGCCAATGAAACATTCAGTACCACCACCCCGATCGATTCCCATCTCGCCTCGACTTCGACCGCAGCGATATTCTAGTGCTTGCCACAACGTGCGTGCTCTGTCTCCAGCGGAGCAAAGCGTTGCGGTCGACATACACGGGCCGCCGAATGACGAGGCCCTGAACCTCGCATGAGGGCTTCGAGACCGAGAGTTCTGTAGGTAGGCCGACACCAAGCGCCTGCAGCACACCAGGCGTCTGCAGCGGCTCTCCTGCCTGTCTCGAGTGATCACGCGCCGCTCAGCCGACCTCCAAGCGGCCGTCCGAGAATATCGCGACCAAGCCCCCCTTTCTGCAAAGCCTGCCAGAATTCACCGCCGAGCAGGTCGACGACCACGATCCGCTTCTCGTTCCAGATGTCCTTCATCACAAGGCTCGATGCAATGTTCGGAGTCACCACCCCCTGCCTGGACGGAGCCTCCAAGGGCGCTCGCGATTCAGCCGCAGGCGCGAGTCCAGGAGTCAGCAGACAGAGCAGACAGACGAGCACGACGGCCGTGCTGAAGGGCGAACTCGACACCGATACCGGCGCTCTCCGGCTACCTGGTAGGAATGCGCTTCCCACGACATCCCACCCCCCTCGGCAAGACTCAGCTTTCGAGCCCGGTGGGCACACACAACACGCCGTCTGAAGCCATCCAACCACCCACCACCTCATCGACTCGAGGCCGGCCGCAACATCGCACCACGCCGAGGACGATCAATCCCCTGGCCCCGAATGGCAATCTCAGCCGCACCGATCGTGCCATCGCGATGATCACCCGACGCGACGCGGTGATGCGGAGCCGAGCTGGCTGACTCGGCCAGAGGGTCGACGTGCCCCATTCGGAACGGCGGGCCGTCGTCGACCGGGCTTGATACCCTGCCCGGCCCCCGCACTCGGGCGGGCGATTCGCGCGGCGGCTCCTGGATCGGGACGATCTACGGAAGCGGCCCTGCTCCCGCTGGAGAAGATCGTGGAGATCGTCCTCGTCCGTCACGCCCAGCCCGACTGGGAGCCCGGTGACAGCGCCGTCGACGATCCCGAGCTGACTCCGCTCGGCCATCAGCAGGCGAAGCTCGCGGCCGAGTCGCTGGCCGCCGAGCACTTCGACCATGTCTATGCGAGCCCGCTGCGACGCGTGCAGGAGACGGCCGCGCCCATCTGCGAGGCCCTCGACATGAAGGCCGTGACCTGCCCCTGGCTGCGCGAGCTCGGGCTCCCCTCGCTCGCCGGCCAGACGGCCGAGCAGGTGCAGGACTACTTCGCGCACGCCCGCAATCGCACGCTCGAACACTGGTCCGATGGGCTCCCTGGTGGCGAGTCCTTCGACCACTTCTACGAGCGCGTGTCGAGCGGCATCGAGAGCCTGCTCGACGACGTCCATGACGTGCGGACCTCGCTGCACGAGGACGCGGGCTGGCGCATCTGGCACCTGCCCGAGGATCACGAGCGGCTGCTGATCGTGGCCCACGAGGGCACGAACGCCGCGATCCTCTCCCATCTGCTCGGCATCGAGGCCGTGCCGTGGACCTGGATGCGCTTCTCGGGCGCATGGACCGGCATCCATCGCATCCACACCGTGAAGACGGGCAGCGGCCGGGTGTGGTCGATGCAGTGCTTCAACGACACGATCCACCTGCAGGCCCTCGAAGCCGAAGTCAGCGGCGGGCGGTCGTCCGACACTTGAGCGTGTCGCACCCGTCCGACTCCATGCCCGCGCCCCCGCCCGCGCCCCTTCGCATCGTCTCGCTGCTGCCCGCAGCCACCGAGCTCGTACACGCGCTCGGGCTCGGCGATGCGCTCGTCGGCCGCTCCCACGAGTGCAACTGGCCCGAGGCCGCGCGCGCGCTGCCCGTCTGCACGCGCAGCCTCGTCGCCGACGGCCCGGGAGCCGCGATCGACGCCGAGGTGCGCCGACGCATCGAGACGGGCGAGCCGCTCTTCGAGATCGACGCCGACCTCGTGCGCGCGCTCGCGCCCACCCATCTGCTGACCCAGGCGCAGTGCGACGTCTGCGCGGTGGGCACCGAGCAGGTCGACGCGCTGCTCGCCGCGGGCTGGCCCGGCACGCCGCCGGCGGTCGTCTGTCTCGCGCCGAAGACGCTCGGCGACGTGTTCGCCGAGCTGCAGATGCTGGGGCGGGCGCTCGGTGCTGCCGATGCCGGACGCGCCGCGGCGACCGAGCTCGCCGACCGCGTCTCGCTGGTCGGCGAGAAGACCGGCGCGCGGCGGCCGCGGCCGAAGGGGCTGTGCCTCGAGGGGCTCGACCCGCCGCTCGCGGCCGGGAACTGGGTGCCCC
>CAYYSY010000428.1:0-14317 GCA_964474355.1 uncultured Spirochaetaceae bacterium
CGGGCGCGGCCGGCATGGCGCTGCTGCACTCGCTCACGCCTTTCGCACTGCTGATCCTGCCCTTCGCGCTGGGCGTCATCGGCGCCGGCGACGTCAAGGCGTTCATGGTGCTGAGCGCGCTGTTCGGCAGCGCGACCGCGCTGGCGCTCATCGTGTACTCCCTGGTGATCTCGGGCGCCGTCGCGTTCGTCTGGCTCTGGAGCAAGGGCGAGCTCTGGCTCCTCTTCGAGCGGGCGTGGCTGCGGCTGCGCGCCGGTCTTCGAACGCCCGATGAATCGCAGGCGCTGCCCGAGGGCGACGCCATCGGATCCGCCCTTCCCCTGGGCGCGGCCATCGCATGCTCGCTGGCCGTGCGCGTTCTCGTCGAGAGGTTCATGTCATGAGCATCGAGCACGATTCGGAGCGTTCGCGAGACTCGATCCGGCGGCGGCGCGGGACGTCGATGCTCGAGATGACCATCGTCCTGCCGGTCCTGCTGATGGTCCTGCTCGGCACCCTCGAGTTCGGCCTGGTGCTCGCCCGCTACCAGGTCGTCCTCGCGAGCGCGCGCGAGGGCGCCCGCGTGGGGAGCCTGTTCCGGGTCGACTGCAACCCGATGTCCGTGCGCCGGGACGTCTCCCGGGCCGTCTCCCAGTCGGGGAGCCACCTGGGCATGCTCCTGCTGCCCACGGACGTGCGGCTCAGAGGGGCGTGCATCGAGGGCCAGAACTTCGAGGTCGACATCGAGTACGACCACTATCTGACCTTCGTGGGTGGATTCCTGCCGGGGAGCATGCGCCTGCCGCTGCGGGCGCGGGTCGTGATGCGGAACGAGACGTCCTGAACGCCCCCGGGTGGCCCCGCGCGGGCCCCACCCCGTGATAGGTCAGGATCGACCTATCACATCGAAAAGACATCAATTTTGTGATTGACGTGCGCAACTCCGCGCTGGCATTCTGCGGCTGGGAAGGGGATTCAGCATGCTGAAGTCCGCACGTCGCTCTTTCGCCCGCTCGTTCGTTCCTTCGCTCTACGTCCTTCTGCTCACGGTGGCCGTCGCATTCACGGCCCAGGGCTCGGTGATCGACACGTCGCCGTACGACCTGGAGATGAGCCAGGGAGGCGGCTCGGGTCCCGACGTCGCAGGCGGCTCGTTCACCGCCGACGACGACTACCTCAACAGCTTCACGCTCTACGTCGGCTCGGTCGGGGGTGACCCGAACAACAACCTCCGCGCCGTGATCATGGCCGTGGAGGGCGGTGAGCCAACCGGCTCGCCCATCTGGACCAGTCGCGCGATCCAGGCGCCGGGCGCACTCGACGAGTACTTGTTCGTGCCGAACCTGCCGATCCAGAACGGCACCGAGTACTTCATCGGGATCGACTCCGGCATCCTGACCTCGGCCCTCGGCGGTGACTTCACCATCGGGCTCACGTCCGGGGATCCGCTTGCAGGTGGGCAGGTGTTCTACAAGCAGAACGGAGCTCCGTTCTGGCTGACCTCCGGTGCCAGCGACATCGCCACCCGCATCGAGATGTCGAACGCGCTGCTCCAGAACCCGGAGCCGTCCACGGCCCTCCTCCTGGGGATGGGCCTGGCGATTTTGGGCGCACGAAAGCGGTCTACCAGCGTATAGTGGTCGGATTGGGGGGATGGCTGCATCCCCCGATCTGGACCGCGTTCCGAGACCCGACGGCCGGGCTCCGCGAGCCCGGCCCGTCGTGTTTCTCGGCGCCGACTTCCGTCACGGGAGCCGGGCGTCGTGCCGGAAGCTGAAGTAGTCGCAGTGGGCCATATTATTCGTTCGACCCGTTCCTTCCCCTCCCCCCTCATCGCCATCGCCACGCTCTGCTCGGTCGCCTTCGTCACGGCAGGGCCCGCCCTCGCGGAGCGAGCAATGGACCCGTCGTGGGAGATCACGGCGCTCGGCGGCGTCGGCTTCGGTGGCAAGATCGAGACGACGACGCCCGTCCCCGGTGAGCTGAGATTCGAGGCGAGCCCGCTCGTGCACGGCATCATCGGCATGCGCCCCTACTCCGACGAAGGGCGCCTCCTCATCCTCAGCTACTCGTATCAGTTCAGCGATGTCGAGTTCCGGCCGGAAGGCGGCGGGCCGAGCCAGGTCGGTGACCTCGGCATCGGCTACCTGCACGCCGGCGGCGAGATCGACGGTCGGGTGACCGACTGGATCCACCCCTTCTTCGGGATGACCATCGGTGCGACGCACTACACGTCGAGCGAGGCGAAAACGACGAGCTGGTTCTTCTCCGGCGGCCTCCACGGCGGCATCAAGGTGCCCTTCGGCGATCACTTCGGGTTGCGCCTGCAGGGGCGCTACATCGGCACGCTGCTCAACGCGAACAAGCAGCTCTTCTGCTCGTCCTCGAACGGCGCGAGCTGCGTGCTCACCCTCGACGACGTCACCGGGGCACACCAGGGCGAGTTCTCGGGCGGCGTCTTCTTCGCGTTCTGAGGCGACCTGAGCGGCTCCCTCCGCGCGCTGCCGAGGGTGCTCAGCCCGGCATGCCCTTCCCCATCATGTCTATGTAGTTGTCGGCGTAGAAGCGCTGACGCACCGACTCGGGCGCGTCGCCGAGGCTGCGCTCGAAGCGCTCGTACGGGCGGCGCCCACCCTCGACGTGGGGGTAGTCGGTCGAGAAGAGGCAGATGTCGGGCCCGACCTGCTCGGTGATCCAGCCGACGTCCTCGGTCGGGTACGGGGTCACGCGAATCTGCCGCTCGACGTACTCGCGCGGCGACAGGGAGAGCTTGCCGAGCCGCTCCTCGTGGCGACCGAACGCCTCGACCGCGCTCTCCATCTGCTTGATCCACGAAGGCACCCAGATCGCGCCCTGCTCGATCACGCCGATCTTGAGGCGCGGGAAGCGCTCGAGCACCCCGTCGAAGACGAGCGTCGCGAGCGTCTGCATGGGCGGATACGGGATCGCCATGTAGTCGACCGAGCGGAAGTTCTCCTCGCCGCCATGGAAGTCGGGCGGAATCGGCAGCCCGTTCTGGAAATAGCCCGGGTCGATCAGCGCCCCGGTGCCGCCGACGTGGAAGACGATCGGCAGGCCCGCCTCCTCGGCCTGGGCCCACACGGGGTCGAGCGCGACGTGGGACGGCGAGTGCCCCTGCGGACAGCCGCTCGCCACGAGCAGCGCCGCGGCGCCCATCTCGATCGACTCCTTCGCCATCGCCTTCGCGCCCGCGAAGTCGGCCAGCGGCACGTAGCAGGTCGGGAGCAGCCGCGGGTCGACCGAGCAGAACTCGACCATGCCCCGGTTGTGCGCGCGCGCAGCGCCGTATGCGAGCTCGAGATCACCCGAGTGCTCCCACTGGTACAGCCGCGAGTTGTGGAACGTGTTGAAGACGAGCTGGCTCGCGACGCCGATCATGTCGAGGGTGCGGGGCCTGTCCTCGGGCACGAACGAGCCGGTGGCCGCGAAGTTCTTGCGGTGCATGACCTCTTCGGCCTCCACCGCCCGGTACTCGGCTGAAGCGTGCTTCGCGCGGATCCTGTCGAAGGCCGCGTCTAGATCGCGCAGCTGCGCGTCGTTGTCGCCGGTCTGCTTCAGCTCGTTGGCATAGCCGGGGATCTCGATGCGATCCCGGATCGCCGGATCTGCGTGATCGCGCAGCCAGAGCGGGGTCTCCATGATGTGGGCATCGGCGTCGTGGACGAGTCGGTCTTCGATGTAGGGCATGCGCCGATTCTAGCCCGGAAGGCGATGCGCGAGGTGAACCCGACCGCGTCGTTCATGCGTCCGCTGCTACGCTCCGTGGCGTGTGGACGCGAACGAGCCGACGACGGTCGTTCTCCTCGAGCCGGAGTACCGCGGCAGGCGTGCGGCGCAGCGCGCGCGTCCTGGCCACGCTCGGTCTCGTGCTGCTCCTGCCCGGCAGCGGCTGCCATGAAGAAGACGAGCCGCCCTGGGCCGTCCTCGAGCTCGGCACGCGTGCCTCGTTTCGCGACGTCTTCTTCCTCGACGGCCAGCACGGCTGGATCGTAGGCGGCGGGCACGCGATCGACGGTGGGCTCGTCGGCGAGACCCGCGACGGCGGCGCGACCTGGACGTACCGAAGCGGCATCGTGCCGCACCCCTCGAGTCGCCTCTTCTACCTGCATGCCATCCACTTCTTCGACGAGCGCGTCGGCCTGATCGCCTCCGATGGAGGTCAGATCCTCCGCACGGTCGACGGCGGCGAGCACTGGCATCGCGTATTCAAGGACGGCCGCCGCGCATTCACGGCGTTCTCGTTCATCGACCCGCTCGAGGGCTGGGCCGTAGGCGACGGCCTCGTGGCGCACACCGCGGACGCGGGTGCCTCGTGGCAGCGCGTGAACGAGCACGGCGGAGAGAACGACGGGTTCCGGGCTCGTGACGTCCACTTCGTCGATGCGAAGCACGGTCTGCTCGTCGCCGATCACGGTCGCGTGCACCGCACCGGCGACGGAGGAACGACGTGGAGCCGCGTCGAAGTCCCCGTGGCGCCCCACGCCCCTCGCCTGTGGGCGCTCCACATCGTCGACGACGCGTTCGGGTGGATCGTGGGCGACGACGGCACGATCCTCCACACGACGGACGGCGGCGCGACCTGGGCGCCCCAGGCATCGGGCACACGCTTCGACCTGCGCGACGTGCACTTCGTCGACGCGCGCACGGGCTTCGCCGTCGGCGCGTCCGGAGAGACCGGGACGTCGATCGTGCTGCACACGACCGACGGCGGCGTGCGGTGGTCGGTGCAGCAGACCGTCACCGGAGAATCGCTCTTCGCGCTGGGATTCGTCGGCGATCGGCTCGGCCATGCGATCGGGGAGCGCGTGCGGCGCGAGCCCCAGAAGCTGCTGCGCTACGAGCCCAGGCTTGAGGCCGATGCGTCGCGATAGGCCATCGAGTCGGCCAGCGAGCTGAAGGCGGGCTCGAGCAGATCCGTGTCACCGAGCTCCGTGCGCAGGCAGAGCAGCCGCCCCTCGTTCAGGACGAACAGGTGCTGCCGCTTCCACAGGTGCGTCAAGCGGTCCCACGTGTCGATGCGAAGCGCAGGCCGGCCGCTCACCGCGGCGGCCGCCTCCAGAGCGACGTCACGCTGCGACGTGTGCCCGAAGTCCTCGAGATAGGAGTGCGCGATGTCGGCGAAGTCCCGGTCCACGAGCGCCTCGGCCTGCGCGAGCACGAAGCGATAGGCCGACTCCACGACTCGCGGCTCGTGCGGCTCGTTCACCGGCTCTTCGGTCAAGACCTTCCAGGCGGACCTCACCGCGTACCAGCGATCCTTGGTGGTGAAGAACCAGCGCGGCTCGACATCGGCGAGCGCCACCCGGGCGTCCGCGGGCTGACCCGCGTCATGGAGCGACCGCGACTGGCGGAGCGCCGCGACCAGACCGGCCCGCGTGACGGGCCCTAGATCGGTCACGGCCAGATAGGCCGAGCCCTGCTCGAAGTGATGCTCGCGCCCACGATCGTGATGCTGCCAGCCCTCGGGCACGAGGACGCGAATGGGATGATCGCCGACTTCGATGTCGATCGTCGGGTCTGGCGCGGGCTCGCTCTCGGGCGGCACGCCACACGCGCAGGCGACCGCCACGGCGAGCATGGCGAGCGCGGTCGTCGCGGACGGCCGCCGCCCCCACACCGGACGCACTCGTCCTTCTACCGGACGCACTCGCCCTCTTGCCGGACGCATTCGCCCCTTCACCGGACGCACTCGCCCTTTGGAAAGGTGATGGTCTCGAGCACGGCGTCGAAGAGCGGGAGGTTCTCCTCGAGGCCGAGGAAGCCCGCAGTGAAGAGGTGGTTGCCGTGTACGAAGTAGACCTCGCGGCCGTGGAATTGCCGCTGCTTCCAGTTGTTGAAGTGCGTGAAGTCGACGATCCGCGCCGGCTTGCCTGCCACGATCGCTTCGCGCGGAGGCTGCACCTCGATCTTGCCTTCGCGCTCCCATCCCTTCCCGGTGAACAGCACGTCGCCGACCACCTCGTCGAGCTCGTACTCGACCCAGCTCAGGTGGGAGATGGCGCGCGCAACGTGGCGCCGCGTACCTTCGAGATCCTCGTCGCGGAAACGATCTCGGGCGCGGGCCAGCTCCTCCCGCGCCGCCTCGAAGGAGACGGTCTCCTCCGCATTCACGGGGTTCTGGGTGACGGGCTTCGCACGGTGGAGCCGCAGCTGGAACTCGCGGTCGCTCAGCGTGTCGAGGTCACGCAGGATCTCGACGAGCTCGACGCAGCGGTCGCGCCCGCCGACCCGGTGGTACTCGCCGACGCCGATGCGCTCACCGACCGAGCCCTTCTTCACGAAGTAGACGCCGAGCTGCCCGCCGCTCTGCTCGCGGTGCCGCTCCCACGGCTCGGCGAGCGGTGCGAACGAGACGGGCTGGTCTGTCCAGTGGAAGGTCTCGCGCGGGGCAGTCTCGAGCGCGGCGATCTCGGCGGCGACGCCGGACACGTCGCCCCCTCCACTCCCCTCGGAGGTGGGTCCCCCGCATCCGAGCGAGACGACGAGCGCGACAGTGGCGAGCAGAGGAGCAGCATGAGGTCGAGGTGAAGGTCGAGTCCATCCCATGGCAGCTGAGTCGACCGATCCGCTCGCGACCTTGAGCCAGCTCGAGCAGGCGCGTCCAGCTCGCGGCTCAGCCGCGCGGCTCGGCGAGCTCCGGCGGATCGGGTCGGGGCAGACGCGCCTCGGCGCCGGGCAGGGTCGGCAACGGCTCGGTCCTGCCCGACTGGTACCAGTACGCCGTGCTCGAATAGTCGTTTGCCAGCGCGTTCGCGTGCCCGGTCTCGATCGTGACCCGGATCGACTCCCTGAAGCGGACCGGGTCCTCGACGTGGAACCGGTACATGCAGTTCTTGCCGCCCCAGGGCCAGGATGGGTTGCCACTGTAGAGCGTGATGCCGTGGTACGGCGCGCTGTAGGCCTGCGTCGGACAGAAGGCCGTGTTGAAGTAGTCCTCGGTTCCGGTGCCATGCAGGCGCGGCGGCCAGCTCTCGCCGTCGACGAAGATCATGTCGTCGCCTTCGCCGTACCAGTCGTTCACCTGCCGCTCGAACACGTCGACGTTGAGCACGCAGCCCACGTACTGTCCGTTGCCCTTCACGTCGAGGATCGTGTAGTTCTGGGCGGCGTCGAGATTCGGCTCGGACCAGGGGGCGCCGAAGCCCAGCCCGGCACCGACCGGCCGCTTCTCGCCGAGCCGGTAGTCTGCGCGCGTCCAGCCCTTCTCGCCGGCTACGCCCGCGGTCGGATTCATGCGATGCCACACGGCATGGAACCGAGCGAGGTCCGCATCGAGCGCGTCGTAGGCCTCGTAGTCGACGTAGTAGTAGAAGACGACGCGACTCTCGCCCTGATTCTCGAGCGTGAAGCGCGCGCCGTCCGCGAAGGGCATCGGGAACCAGCAGTTCATGCCCTTGCCGTCTTCGGGGCTCATCTGCAGCGGCTGCGAGACGAAATTGCGCCGGCGGCCGAAGCCCATGCCGAAGAAGTCGCCGAGCGGCGCCTCGACGCTCGGCGTCGACGCGCCATCCCAGTACATGCGAAGGACGCTCTTGACGAGCTCGTCCGGATCGTTCGGCAGGGTCATCGTCGTGACCCACCAGTGCTTCACGCAGCCGGCGCCCTCGATCGTGCCGAGCTCGGCTGTTTCGCCGGGCTCGACGATGATCTGGTCGGCGTTGCCGCCGCTTCGATCCCACGACGAGATGCGATGGCGCTCGAAGTCACGCAGGCGCGCGAGACCGGCGAGGGAGCCGGTGCCGAGCTTGAACAGGGAGTCGGGCATGAGAGGCGATTCCTCGAGGTCGGATCGGAGAGTCGGGACGTCCGGTCCGATTCTAACTGCGCGAGCCGCGGCCGTGGCGAGCCGGCGAGACTCCCCTCACCTCTCCGAGCCGCGACCCGGCTAGAATCGAGCGGTGCGCCTCTCCCTGTCTCTCGACCGGCTCGCCCACCCCTTCGTCGTCTTCGTCGAGCGCTTCTACCCCGACGCCTTCGTCTTCGCGCTGCTGCTGACGGGCGTGACGCTCGCGATGGCCGTCGCCCTCACGCCGACCACCCCGAGCGAGGCCATCGGCATCTGGGGCCGCGGTCTCGCCGGCCTGCTGCCCTTCATCACCCAGGTCGCACTGACCCTCGTCTGCGCCCACGCGCTCGCCCACACCGATCTCGTGCGCCGGGGCATCGAGCGCGTAGCCACCTGGCCGACCAGCCCGCCCGCCGCCTATGCACTGGTCACCCTCGTGGCCGGTGCCGCGAGCCTGGTCGCGTGGTCGCTCGGCCTCGTCGTCGGCGCGCTGGCGGCGCTCGCGATCGCCCGCGCCGGGCGCGCGCGCGGGCTGCGGCTGCACTTCCCGATGCTCGTCGCGAGCGCGTACGCGGGCTTCGTCGTCTGGCACATGGGCTACTCGAGCTCCGCAGCGCTCTTCGTGGCGACGCCCGGCCACGCACTCGAGACCAGCGTCGGCCTCGTATCGGTCACCGACACCATCTTCGCGCCGTGGAACATCGCGCTCGCGCTCGGGACGCTCGGCCTCGTCGCCTTCGTCTGCAGTCGGATGGCGCCGCACGAAGACGCGGCGATCGTCGAGCTGAGCGCGGACGAGGAGGCGACCATCGACGAGCCGCCGGGCGCCGCCGCCGAGGGTCTCGGCCACGCGCTCGACGGCGCGCGCTGGCTCTCGCTGGCGGCGGGCGCCCTCTTTGTCGCGTATCTCGCGCAGTGGTTCGCGGCCGAGGGGCTGCGCCTCACGCTGAACGTCGTGAACTGGTCGTTCCTCGGCCTGGGGCTCCTGCTGGCGCGCTCGCCGATCCACTACGTCACGCTCATCGCGAACGCGAGCCGCGCGCTCGGCCCGGTCGTCCTGCAATACCCGTTCTACGCGGGGATCATGGGGCTCATGACGGGCACCGCCCTGGTCGAGCTCTTCTCCGACGGGTTCGTTGCAATCGCGACGCGCGAGACGCTCGGCTTCTGGGCCTTCGTCTCGGGCGGCGTGCTCAACTTCTTCGTGCCATCGGGCGGCGGCCAGTGGGCGGTGCAGGGACCCATCTTCATCGCCGCGGCGCAGAAGCTCGGCACCCCGATCCCCGAGGTCGTGATGGGCGTCGCGTACGGCGACCAGTGGACGAACATGATCCAGCCGTTCTGGACCCTGCCGATGCTCGCGATCGCGGGGCTCAACGCGCGGGCCATCATGGGGTACTGCTTCGTCGTGTTTCTGGTCACGGGCGTGGTCTTCGGCGGGGGCCTGCTGTGGGTGGGTGCCCTCTCCTGACCCGTTCGTGTGTGTGCGCGCAGGCTGGCCTCACACATCTCCCTGCACGCAGCAATTGACTTCGGCGGCGTGCGAGCGGAGGATGCCCGGCTGGGGGGCCGACGAGGAGGCCGCACATGAAGAGGCTCATCGGATTCTCCCTCGTGGCCGTGCTGGTCTTCGGCTGCGCGCAGGGAGACGAAGCCCCGGCACGACTCGACGATCCGCAGACCCTGCCGGTCGCCGAGTGCATCGCCCTGCACGTCAACGCGCTGGCGCGCGTGATCGAGCGCATCCAGGAGTTCATCGACTTCACCAACGGAGCACCGCTGCCGGCCGGCGTCGTCGCGCTGTCAGCCACCGAGTACGAGATGCCCCTCGACCTGGAGCCGGACGGCCTCTCCGACGTCACGCTCCTGTTCATCATCCAGCCGGGGGGCTCCGACATCGGAGACGGCTGGGTGCCGGGCGAGACCATTTCAGTCTCGATGACGTTCACGAGCGTCGTCCAGGGCGCTTCGGTCATCAGCTCGATCGCATTCGTCGACGCGTCCCCCGACTTCGTCAACGTGAGAGGAGACATCGCGCTGAACGATGGAGGCACCTGCAGCCTCAGCTCGCCCGACTACGTCGTGGGCTGGAGCGAAGGCGACCTCGACACGGCATCGCCCAACTTCGTCCTCACGGCCATGGAGAACGGCTCGACGTTCACCGGACAGATCTTCCCCGACTTCGAGGACGACGACTTCCTCGCCGTTTCCGGCGAGCTCGACGGCGCACCTGCGGGCTTCCTGATCGAGACCGAGAGCTTCGACGTCTTCGAGGACTGACGTGCGCCGCGGCGCGCCTCGCAGGGAGACTCGAAATCAACACGATTCGACTTCGGGTGGGACGATCGAGGCTATGCTGAGTCGGTCGCGTGCTCGTCGGCCCGGACGGACGCTCCGCTCGGGGCCGGAGCGCGCCCCGCTCGCGGGACGGGTCCGATGATCGACGAGCGCTGCGTCGCATGAGACGACTCCAGCCGATCGACCGGCTGCTGCTCGTGACCCTCCTGCCCCTCTGGATGGCCGCGTTCACGCTCCACGTCGGCGAGATCCAGCGCACCGGCCTCGCGCAGGTCCCCGTGTACGCATCGCCGACGTGGCACGGCGAGCGCTATCCGACGGTCGGCGGCTTCCGGCTCGAGCGTGACACCAGCGGCACCGGCCTCGAGGTAGGGGATCGAATGCTGCGTATCGGCGATGCCGACCTCCGCGGTGTGGGGTACTTCGGCTTCGACGCGATCGCCTTCGACCAGGCCGGCGAGGCGGGCGAGGCCGCGCTCGAGCTCGAGCGGGACGGTGTGCTCCGGACGATCGCCCTGGCCCTGCGTCCCTCTGCGACGCCATGGGCGCGCGTGCCGTTCTCGCTGGCCTACATGCTGATCGCCCTCGTGGTGCTCCTCCGGGCGCCGGCCACGAGCGCCACGCGCTTCTTCTTCATCGGCTTCACGACGTTCGCGATCTTCGAGACGCCCTTCGAAGGGGGCCCGCCGCTCCAGACGTTCGCGGCCTACGCCATCTTCCACCTGCTCGGCCCCGTCTCGCTCTACTTCCTGCTGCGCTGGTTCATCCGCTTCCCCGAAGAGGTGCCCGAGCAGCAGCGCCTCTCGCCCCGGCTCGCGTGGATCGCGCTGGTCTTCCCGATCGCACGTGTGAGCTACTGGCTCGGCGCGCCGATTCCGTCTCATCTCGTCCCGAACGCGGTGCTGCTGAGCGACGTCGCCCTCATCACTACGGCGCTGGCGATCATCAGCTGGAACACGATCCATGCGGATCCACTGGGACGTCGTCGCGTCAAGTGGGTGCTCTTCGGCGCCTATCTCGCCGGCGTTCCCGTGCTGCTCAATCTGGTGATCGAGTCGATCTTCGGCGTCGGCTTCATGCGCTTCGACGTCCTCCTCGACGCGAACATCTTCATGGCGATCGCGGTGCCGCTCGGCATCCTGATCGCGATCCTCCGCTACCGCCTCTTCGACATCGACCGCGTGATCAGCACGGCGGCCTCCTACAGCCTGCTCGCCGGTCTCGTGGTGGTCGGCGAGGAGACGGTGGTCCCGCCGATCGCGCACGCCCTCAGCGGCGCACTGGGCCTCGAGCCGGCGTCGAGCGAGGTGCCCCTGTCCGCGCTCGTCGCCCTCGCGGCGATCCCGGCGCATCAGTGGCTCCGACCCCAGATCGACCGGCTCTTCTTCTCGCAGCGCTACGACGTCGAGACCGGCATGGGTGAGCTCCTGACCCGGATGTCCGGCTGCGCCGACCCCGAGTCGCTCACTGAGACGGTGGGCGCGGAGCTGTATCGGCTGATGCAGCCCGTGTCGTGCGCGATCTACGCATGCATCGGGAAAGACTACGAGATCGTCTTCGCAGAGGGCCCACCCGGCCCCGCGTCGTGCGAGGGAGAGGGCCCGCTCGTCGGCGTGATTCGAGGCCACGTCGGCGCGCTGGCCCCGAGCGGGGGCGCGCGCGGCGTCGCCCCACTCGATCCCTTCGAGCGCGCCGCACTCGAGACGCTCGGAGCCGAGGTCGTCGTGCCGGTCAAGCAGCGAGACCGACTGGTGGCGTTCTTCTGTCTGGGACCGAAGCGCTCGGGCGACATCTACACGCCGACCGACCTCGCTCTGCTCGCGGCGGCGGCCGAGAAGTTCTCGGCCGAGCTGGTGCATCTCGATCGCGAAGGAGGCGCCGATGCGGCGGCGCCCGCTGAATGACCGCGCCGAATCTGGATCTGAGAGAGGAGTGGTAGCGGTGGGCAGACTTGAACTGCCGACCTACGGCTTATGAAGCCGCCGCTCTAACCAACTGAGCTACACCGCCACGGCTCGGGGGAGCAGGGTCGCTCCCGCGCGGGCGCGCAGATTAGCGCAACACGCCGCGCCTGAAAGGGTTTCACACTCGGCGCCGGGCGCCCGCCGAAGGCGCCTCAGCCGCCCGCCTCGAGTGCCTTCACCTGGGCCTCGAGTGCCTCGATCCGGCGCAGCAGCTCCGCCGAGCTCGCGGCCCCGGGGCGCGGCCCGGTTGCGAGGCCCCCCGCCGTCTCGGCCGCCGCGGCCGGCGGCACGTAGTCGCCCACCGCGAAGCGGGTCACCTTGCCGACCAGGTCGTCGAGGTCGGGGATCACGGCCCCGATGCTGCCGGAGTGGACGAAGATCTCGCGCAGGGTGTCACCGTCGGGCCCGGCCGCCGTCGCCGCCGTCTGGACGTCGAGGCTGGCGCCCTGGCCGAAGCGCGTGAACGAGCCGAAGACCACGTACTCGGCATTCACCGAGCGCGCGGTCTCCAGCGCCTCGTCGAGCTCGGTCGTGGCCCGGCCGGCGTCCTCGATCGGGATCACGTCGATGACCGCGTCCTTGGTGAAGCGGGCGGTCAACATGTCCGAGAGGCCCTGCCGCAGGTAGTTCGGGTCTTCGTTGCTGTGGACGACCATGGGCAGCAACGCCAGCGTCGGCTTGCGCGCGACCAGCTGCGGTGGCCCGGCGTCGTCCGGGCCGGCGGAGATCACGGCGTCCTGGGCGCGGGCCGCCTGGGCGCCGAGCACCGCTGCGAGCGCGACGCACAGCGCGAGCAGCACCATCGTGAGACGTGCGCCCAGAGTGCCCCAGCGCGTGCGCTCGTTCTCCTTACCCTGCAATGACAGGACGCCCCCTCCCCACCGAGTCGGCGGAGTGTCTGGGATCCGCCCGACAGCGTCAACTCGGGCGAAAGCCCGTGATTGCGACGTCCAGACATGGACGCTCGCGACGCCGGAGGAGTTCGGTCGAGAAGATCGGCGCGCACGAAGATCGGCAGAACGGGCGTTCTGCGTCCCCTGCGGGCGCAATTCGTGAGGGATGGAATCGGGGCGAGCCCCGGGCCGGTCGCCCAAATCCGAAGGGCCGGTCAGCCGTCGCCGCCTGTCGCCGTCCCCGACACCGGGAGCTTGACGGTGAACGTCGAGCCGTCGCCCGGGCGACTCCGCACCTCGATGGTGCCGCCGTGATCGGCCACGATCTGATGCGAGATCATGAGCCCGAGACCCGTGCCCTGGTCGGGATCCTTCGTCGTGAAGAACGGGTCGAAGATGCACTCGAGATGCGAGGGGTCGATCCCCGTCCCGGTGTCGCTCACCATGATCATCGCGCGCTTCTCGGGCGCGTCCGGGTCGGGCTCGACCGAGAGGCGCACGGTCCCCTCCCCGGGTGTGGCGTGCACGGCATTCAACACGAGGTTCAGCAGCACCTGGTGGATGTGCTCGCGCACCCCGAGGACCGGCGGTGCATCGCCCGTCAGGTCGAGGTCGAGGCGCACGCCCCCTGCGCTCACCTCGCGGCTCACGAGGCCCACGACCTCCTTGGCCACCTCGTCGAGCGCGATCGTCGTGCGCGTCACTGCGCCCGGCTCGGCGCCGCCGCGAGCGAGCCGCGACATCGTCGCCACGAGGCCGCGGATCCGCTCGAGCTCGGCACAGGCCAGGTCGTGGTACTCCGACCAGAACGACGGATCATCCTCGACGCGCTTCTCTGGTGCGAGCGAGAGGAACGTGTGAATCGAGACGAGCGGGTTGTTGATCTCGTGGGCGAGCCCCGCGGCGAGCGTGCCGAGGGTGCCGAGCCGGTCGGCGCGCAGCACCTGCGCCCGTGACGCGCGCAGATCCTGCACGAGCGTCGCGTTCTCGATCGCGATCACCGCCTGCATGCTGAGGCCGTCGAGCAGCGTCCGGTCGTCGGCGCCGAAGCGGCGGCCGCCGGCGCGGTTGTCGACCGCGATCGCGCCCACGACGCCGCTCTTGCCGATCAGCGGCGCAACGAGGATCTCGTCCGCCGACACCTCGACGACCCAGCTCCGCACGGGCGCCTCGAGCTGTGACAGGTCCTCGACCCGCAGCGCGACGAGGTTGCCCGACACGAGCGACTCGAAGAGATCGGGCGCGACGTCGGACGCGATGCGGATGTCGCGCAGGCGCACCGCCACCTCACCCTCGTCGGGTGCGAGGCCCACCCACTCGAAGCCCTCGCCCGTCTTGTCGATCAGCAGCAGCGCAGCGCCGTCGAAGCCGAGCTC
>CAYYSY010000429.1:0-16704 GCA_964474355.1 uncultured Spirochaetaceae bacterium
CCCATGCTCGTCGCCGGACGCGGCGACCTCGTGGCCGCGCGCCTCACGCGCACCGAGGGCCGCGACGCGACCGTGGCCTTCAGCCGCCCCTACCGCACCGTGGACGAGGTCGTCGTGCAGCGCCGCGGCGGCCCGGCGATCGAGCACCTCGAATATCTGGCGGGGCGCGCGATCTCCGTCCGGCGGAGCAGCAGCTACTACGAGAGCATCGTCGAGCTGAACGCCCGGCTCCGAGCGAAGGGCAGTAAGCAAGTCCGCCTTCGCGCCGTCGACGACGCGCTCACGACCGAGCGCATCCTGTCACTCGTGGCCTCGGGTGCTCTCGAGCGAACGGTGGCCGACTCGCTCATCGCCGAGGCCGTGGTGGCGGCGCACCCCGAGCTCCAGGTGCTGTCCTCGCTGCGCCTCCGGGAGAACGGCGCACTCGCCTGGGCCGTGCCGCTCGGCTCGGACAAGCTGCTGGCCGAGGTGAACCGCTTCCTGCCCCGCTATCAGGAAGGCAGTCTGCACGGCAATCTCGCGGTCGAGGCCTACTTCGGCAGCCTTCAGCCGATCCAGCGCAGCCTCGCGTCGGGCGAGGCGACGTCGATCTCGCCCTACGACGACGCGTTCCGGGAGATCGCGGCGATGTACGGTCTCGACTGGCGCCTGCTCGCCGCGGTCGCCTGGCAGGAGAGTCGCTTCGACCAGAAGGCCACCAATCGATCGGGCGCGACCGGGCTCTTCCAGATCAAGCCGACCACGGCCGCCGAGCCGTACATCGGCATCCCCGACGTGAAGGGCGCGAAGAACGCGCGCAACAACATCCACGCAGGCGTCAAGTACCTCGCGTGGATCAAGGACCGCTACTTCGACGGAATCGACACGATGCACGAGAAGGATCGCATCCGAATGACGCTCGCTGCGTACAACGCCGGCCCGCGCAACGTGATCCGCGCGCGCAAGCGCGCGACCGAGATGGGGCTCGATCCCGATCGCTGGTTCCGCAACGTCGAGCTCGCGATGCTGGCCATGCGAAAGCGCGAGCCGGTCCGCTACGTGAGCCAGATCAACCAGAGCTACGTCTCCTACCTGCTGCTGGGATACGAATGACCGACCCGACCGACACCGACGCCCATGCGCGCGCGTTCACGACACTGGTGTGCCCCGGCGGCGCGCTCGAGACATGGCGCGACCCCGAATGCACGGGCGTCGGGCGGCTGACCATGCGTGCCACCGCAACGCCCTTCCCCGATGCCGAGACGGCGCGCACCCAGCCGCGCGAGGCATCGCCCCGCTTCCACACGCTCGACGGCGCATGGCGCTTCGAGCTCGTGGCCTCGCCGTGCGCTCCGAGCGCCGACTTCCTCGCGCCCGACTTCGACGACGCGAGCTGGGCCGACGTCGCCGTCCCCGGCAACTGGACGATGCAGGGCTTCGATCGCCCGCACTACACCAACGTTCGGATGCCCTTCCCCGGCCCGCCACCCGCCGTGCCCGACGACAACCCCACCGGCCTCTACCGCCGCCGCTTCTCGCTCCCCGAGGCCTTCGATGGCATGCGGGTCGTCCTGCACTTCGGGGGCGCCGAGAGCGTGCTCTACGTCTGGCTGAACGGACGCGCGGTGGGCATGAGCAAGGACAGCCGACTGCCCGCCGAGTTCGACGTGACCGACGCGCTCGTGCCGGGCGAGAACGTGCTGGCGGTGATGGTCGTGCGGTGGTCCGACGCGACCTACGTCGAGGACCAGGACCACTGGTTCATGGCCGGCCTGCACCGCGAGGTCTTCCTCTACGCCACGCGCGAGCATTTCATCGAGGACGTGCACGCAGACGCGGATCTCGACGTCGAGCGCGGTGAAGGCCGGTTGCGCGTCCGCACGACCGTCGGCGTGCCCGCTCTGGGCCCCGGTGGCTCGAAGGTGCGCGTCGAGCTCTTCGACCCGCGTGGACGGCCCTGCCTGAAGCCCGCCCTCGAAGGCGCGGTGCCCGAGGCCGGGAACATCTACGCCTTCGCCGGTCACGTCGTCGATCTGCGCGCGAAGCTCCCGCGCGTGCAGCCCTGGTCGAGCGAGACGCCCGACCTCTACCGGCTGGTGATCTCGCTGCTCGACGCCGACGGGGCGTGCCTCGAGGCAACGAGCCTGCGCGTCGGCTTCCGGCACGTCGAGGTGGGCGGGCGCGAGCTGCGGATCAACGGCCGGCCGGTGCTGATCCGCGGCGTGAATCGCCACGATCACGACGAGCGCCGGGGCAAGGCGGTGACGCGCAAAGACATGCGGGCCGACCTGCTGCTCATGAAGCAGTTCAACTTCAACGCCGTGCGCACCGCGCACTATCCCAACGACCCCGCCTTCTACGATCTCTGCGACGAGCTCGGGCTCTACGTGTGGGACGAGGCGAACGTCGAGAGCCATGCGCATCTGCGAAGTCTCTGCCACGACCCGCGCTACCACCGGGCGTTCTTCGAGCGTCCCGAGCGCATGGTGCGCCGCGACAAGAACCACTCCTCGATCGTGGTCTGGTCACTTGGCAACGAGGCTGGCTACGGGCCACCCCACGACGCGGCCGCAGCCTGGATCCGTCGCGTCGATCCGAGCCGGCCCGTGCACTACGAGCCCGCGTTCGAGTTCAGCCTCGACCGCGACCCGTTCGCATCGGACATCGTCTGCCCGATGTACACGAGCGTCGAGGACATCACCGCCTGGGCGCGCAAGCGCAAGGGCCACCGCCCCCTCATCCTCTGCGAGTACGCCCACGCCATGGGCAACAGCTGCGGCGGCCTCGCCGACTACTGGGCGGCGTTCGAGAAGTACGACGGCCTGCAGGGCGGCTTCATCTGGGACTGGATCGACCAGGGCCTGCTCACCGAGGACGAGCAGGGGCGCGCATTCTGGGGCTATGGCGGCGACTTCGGCGACGAGCCCAACGACCGGAACTTCTGCATCAACGGCCTCTGCAATCCCGACCGCTCGCCGCACCCCGCCATGTACGAAGCGAAGAAGCTGATGCAGCCGGTCCGCGTGACGGCCGAGAACCTCGACCGGGGTCGGGTGCGCGTCCACAATCTCCAGGACTTCAGCGACCTCGGCTCGCTCCGCGGGCGATTCGAGGTGCTGGTCGACGGACGGACCGTGCAACGCGGCCGCATCCCCCGCCTGCGCACGGCGCCGGGCGAGAGCGAGGTCGTCACGTTGCCGCTGCGCCGGCCCGAAGCGCCCGAGGGCGCCGAGTGCCACGTGAGCCTGCTCTTCGACACGATGCGCGAGACCGCGTGGGCGGCGAAGGGACACGAGCTCGCCTGGGATCAGCTGCCATGGCGAGTGAAGACGAAGCGCGCGCGCGGGGCACGCGCCCGCTCGGCGCCGAGCCGCGTCGACGTCGACGAGACGCAGAGCGGCTGGACGCTCTCGGTCGGCGATCTGACGCTCGACGTCGAGGCCGAGACCGGCACGTTCGGTGCGCTTCGCCACGCCGGACGCACGCTGCTCGTCGCCGGCCCCGAGCCGAATCTCTGGCGGGCTCCGATCGACAACGACGGCATCATCTCGTACGGCCCGCTCGCCGGACGACAGGTCTCGAGGTGGCTCGCCTGGGGGCTCGACCGGCTCGCACTCGAGACGACGAAGCTCGAGGTCCGGTCGATGCGCGAAGGGGGTGCGCGCGTGACGCGCATCCAGGAGGCGGTACTCCCGGTCCCCGATGCCAGTGAGGACGACGCGCGCGTCCGCTTCGAGACGCGGTGCACGCTGTCGACCGACGGGCACGTCGGCTTCGATCACCGCGCGCAGCTCGGCGCCGCGCTGGTCGATCTGCCGCGCATCGGCGTCGTGCTCCGTGCCGACCGCACGCTCGAGCAGCTGCGCTGGTACGGGCTAGGCCCGCACGAGACGTACTCCGATCGCAGGGCGGGCGCACGAGTCGGCGTCTTCGAGGGCACGGTCACCGACCAGTACGTGCCCTACGTCGTGCCCCAGGAGCACGGCAACAAGACGGACACGCGTTGGCTCCGGCTGGCCGACGAGGCGGGCCTGGCCCTTTGCTTCGACGGGAAGCGGCGCTTCGACTTCTCGGTGGGGCACGCAACGGCCCACGCGCTCACATGGGCGAGCCACGACCACGAGATCGAGCGCTGCGAAGACGTCGTCGTCCACGTCGATGCCGGGCAGCGTGGACTGGGCAGCGCGAGCTGCGGGCCGGACACGCACCCGAAGCATCGATTGCGCGCGGGACGCCATCGCATCGAGTACGAGCTGTCGATCGAACGGGGCTGAGGCAGCGAGAAGAAGACGCCGGGGCGGCTGCGGCGGCTCACCCCGGCGTCCGGTCCACGGTCGCCGGACCCTGAAGGGCATACGGCTAACGAGACCCCCACGGTGGCTGCGACCGTCGCCCTGGTCGCAACCCCCCTCGCACATCGGAACGGTGCTCATCGGCGACGCGACCCGACGAGTCCTCTCTCGAGCCGCAGCCTGAACCGACCTGGCCCGCTCCCCTGATACGCACCGAATCAGCGTCCCCGGATCGATGATCACGAGGACTCGGGAGCGATGGCCCGGTCGGGGTCCCCCATCCCAAGGACGAGGTACCCGCTGCGAACCGGTCTCCGATGACAAATGCAACCTACACGGATGTGTCAAGACCGACACCACCCATATGGGGGGACGGGCGCATCATCGCGTCCGGGGCACGGCTTTCGGGTCGCGCCCTCGAAATGGAGCGCATCGACGAATTGACACGGCATGCGCCAATACGATGTGCTCGTCCGAGATCAGGGAGCGGGCGCGAGGTCGCGCACGGCCTGCCGAAGGTCGTCGGCATGCAGGATCGCGAGCGCGGGCGTGTGGACGCCGGCCTCGACGTAGGCCTGCACCTGCTCGCGGCAGTGGCCCGGTGAGCCGTTGATGATGAGGGCGTCGACGACCTCTTCGGGGATCGCCTCGAGGGCGGCGGCGCGGTCGCCCTCCTTCCACGCCTTCCACATGCCTGCGAGCGCGTCACCGCGGCCGAGCCACTCGTGGAACGCTGCGTACACGGGCACGTTCAGGTAGGCGGCGACGGCGCGCCGGCCGATGGCGAGAGCGGTCTGTCGATCCTCGACGGGCAGCACGAAGATGCGCGCGACGATCTCCTTGCCCTCGCCGCCCGCGTGCACGTAGGGCACGACCTGCTTCACGTCCTCGGCCGACAGCCAGTTCAGGATCGCGCCGTCGCCCTCGCGCCCCGCCATCTTGAGCATGCCTTCGCGCAGCGCAGCGACGAGGATCTTCGGCTGCTGCTCGAGCTTCACGCCCGAGCGGAAGCCCTTCACCGTGAACGTCTCGAAGGCCTCGTCGACCTTCTCGCCGGCGAGCGCCTTGCGAAGGAATCGCACCATGTCGCGCGTGCGCTGATAGGGCTTCTCGAAGGGGATGCCGTTCCAGCGACCCACGATGACGTCGGACGACGTGCCGATGCCCATCACGAACCGGCCGGGCGCGGCGTCGGCAAGGCTCGCCACCGACTGGGCCATGAGCGCGGGGCCCCGCGTGAACGCCGGGATGATCGCGATGCCGAGGCGCGCCGTGGGCGTCCACGCCGAGGCGAGCGCGAGCGGCGTGAAGCCGTCGTGGCCGTTGGCCTCCGAGGACCAGAAGTCTGTGTACCCGAGGTCCACCATCTCCTCGAGCCACTCGCGATGAGCGTGGAGCGGAACTCCGCCGATGGGGATCGTCATGCCATAGCGCGCCATGGGCGTCTCCTCGCGTGGGGTCGTCGGGCGGTTCTCGGGGCCGGCTCTTTGCTCGGCGCCGTGCCGCCCTGTTACTTCTGCTTCTTCTGCTGTTGCTTCGGGGCGATCTTCGCCCAGCTGTCGCGCAGGGTCACGGTGCGATTGAAGACGAGCGCTTCCGGCTTCGAATCCCGGTCGAGGCAGAAGTAGCCGGTGCGCTCGAACTGACAGCCCTGATCCTCGGTCCAGTCGGCCAGCGAAGGCTCCAGCTGTGCACCTTGCACGACCTCGAGCGAGTCGGGGTTGAGCAGATCCAGGAACGTCTGGCCCTCGGGCGGGCGCGCCGGGTCCTCGACGGTGAAGAGCTTGTCGTAGAGACGCACCTCGGCGGGTACCGCGTGCGCGGCCGACACCCAGTGGATGGTGCCCTTCACCTTTCGGCCATCGGGCGCATCCCCGCCGCGCGTGGCCGGATCGTACGTGCAGCGCACCTCGACCACATCCCCCGCGTCGTTCTTCACGACGCCGGTGCACGTCACGAAGTAGGCGTAGCGCAGGCGTACCTCGCGGCCGGGCGTCAGGCGAAAGAACTTCTTCGGCGGATCCTCGAGGAAGTCGTCACGCTCGATCCAGAGCTCGCGTCCGAAGGGCAGCGAGCGGGTGCCGGCGGCCTCGTCCTCGGGGTTGTTGATCGCTTCGAGCTCTTCTGTCTCGCCTTCGGGGTAGTTCTCGATGACGAGCTTCAACGGGTCGAGCACGGCCATCCGACGCTCGGCATGCTTGTTCAGATCCTGACGGAGCTCGGCCTCGAGCCGCGCCATCTCGATCGTGGCGTCGCTCTTCGTGACGCCGATGCCCTCACAGAACGACCGGATCGCGGCCGCGGTGTAGCCGCGCCGACGCAGACCACGCACCGTCGGCAGCCGCGGATCGTCCCAGCCCGACACGTGCCCGCCGTCGACGAGCTGCTTGAGCAGACGCTTGCTCATGACCGTGTGCGTGAGGCCGAGCCGTGCGAACTCGATCTGCTCGGGCCGCGCCGGCACGTCGACGTTGTCGAGGAGCCAGTCGTAGAGCGGCCGGTGATCCTGGAACTCGAGCGTGCAGAGCGAGTGCGTGATGCCCTCGATCGCGTCCGAGTAGCCGTGCGCCATGTCGTACATGGGGTAGACGTGATAGTCGCCGCCGGTGCGATGATGGGGCGTGTTGACGATGCGGTAGAGGATCGGATCGCGGAACACGAGCGTCGACGACGCCAGGTCGATCTTCGCGCGCAGGACCTTGTCGCCCTCGGCGAACTCGCCCTTCGTCATCCGCCCGAACAGCTCGAGGTTCTCTTCGATGCCGCGGTCACGGTAGGGGCTGGGCGTGCCGGGCTCGGTCAGCGAGCCCTGGTTCGCGCGGATCTCGTCGGCGTTCTGGTCATCGACGAAGGCGAGCCCCTTCCCGATCAGCTCGACCGCCCATCCGTGCAGCTGCTCGAAGTAGTCCGAGGTGAACTTGAGGTCGCCCGCCCAGGAGAAGCCGAGCCAGCGCACGTCCTCCTGGATGCCCTCGACGTACTCGCTCGACTCGGTGTTCGGGTTCGTGTCGTCGAAGCGCAGGTTGCAGGTCGCGCCTTCGTACTCACGCGCGATGCCGAAGTTCAGGCAGATCGACTTCGCGTGACCGATGTGGAGATAGCCGTTCGGCTCGGGCGGAAAGCGCACGGCCACGCGCCCCCCATGCTTGCCCGACGCGAGGTCGGCGTCGATGCGGGTGCGGATGAAGTCCTTGCCGCGGACGGCCGCCTCGCCCTCGGCGGCCGTCTCGGGCGTGGCCGCCTTCTTCGGGCTCTTCTCGTCGCTTGTCGACACGGGGGTCCTTCGGTCGTCGGATCGGACGGTCGTCGGTAGCGCGGGCGCGGCCGGCTCACGGGTTGTCAGGGGCGCAGCAGGACCCTACCAAATGCCGCGCGCGACTCGATGTACGCATGCGCCTCGGCGGCCTCTGAGAGGGGATAGACGCGGTCGATCACGATCTCGAGATCGCCGCGGGCCACGTCGGCGAGGTGGCCGGCGATCATCGGATGTACGCGGTCGGGCGAGAAGAAGAGCTCGGCGCCGAGGAACACGCCGACGAGCGTCTTGTTCGCGGGTCGCAGCCCCGCGATCCGGGGCGGCACCTCGTCGCGTCCCGCATCACCGACGGTCACGATACGCCCGCGGTACGCCGCGCACTCGATGCTGCCCTCGAGCGTGCGGCCGCCGACGCTGTCGACGACCAGGTCGGGCCCGCGCCCGCCGGTCGCTGCTCGGGCCTCGGCCACGAAGTCGTTCTTCACGTAGTCGATGCCGTGATCGAGGCCGAAGGCCTCGAGCCTTTCGAGCTTGTCCTGGGACGACGCGGTGGCGAGCACCGTGGCGCCCGCGCGCTTGGCGAGCTGGATCGCCGCCATGCCGAGCGCACCCGCACCCGCCTGCACGAGCACCGTCTCGCCGGCCTGAAGGCCGCCGAACTCGAAGAGGCAGTCGTCGGCGGTGCCGACCGCGATCGGGACGGCGGCGGCCTTCTCGACGTCGACGCCCTCGGGCAGCAGCCAGGTCGCTCCGGCCGGCACGGCGCGCTTCTCGGCGTGCGAGCCGTGGAGATCGATGCAGACGACGCGATCGCCGACCTTGCGGCCCTCGACCTCGGTGCCGACCTCGCAGATCGTGCCTGCGCACTGGTAGCCGACGATGTGCGGGTGAGCCGGCATCTCCCCGCCGCGCCGGTTCAGCGTGTCACCGCCCTCGATCGAGACGACCTCGACGTCGAGCACGACGCCGTTCGGCGCGCAGACGGGGTCCGCCACGTCCTCGTAGCGAAAGACTTCGGGATCACCTGTTTCGTAGTAGACGGCTGCCTTCACGCCGGAACCATATCGCAGGCCAGTCCGGTGGCGACGCCGATATGGAGCTCGCGCTCGGGGCCGAGGCCGCGGCGGGCGAAGCCTCGACCGCCCGCGCCGCGTCAGCTCGCTTCGCGCTGGCTCGGCCCGATCTCGAACGCGTCGAGCAGCAGCTCGAGCGCCCGCGCGATCTTGCCGCGCTGCTCCGGATCGATGTGCGAGAGCAGGCTCGAGTAGTGCCCGAGACCGGCCTCGAAGATGCGCTCGGCCTTGCGCCGGCCCTTCTCGGTGAGGTTCACGAGCACGCCGCGGCCGTCGTTCGGGTCGGGCGAGCGCACGATCATGCCATCGGTCTCGAGCCGGTCGACGGTCTTCGTGATACCGCCCGACGACAGGCCGACCCACTCGTTCAGCTTCGACGGCGACATCGAGTACGGCGCACCGGACATCACCAGCGCATGCAGGGCCGCGTACTCGGAGTAGTTCGTCCGCAGCGTGCGCAGGTCGTTCTGGTAGTTCTCCTGCACCTGCCGGGAGAGCCGGGCCAGGGTCATCATGATCGTGGCGACGTCGAAGTCGGCGTCACCCATCTCGTCGCGATACCGCTCGGGCACGGCCTGCCGGCCGGTCTGCGGCACCAACTTCATCACGGGGGTTCGGAGGGGAGCAGTCATGGCGGGCATCGTAGCGCGAATGCGTCGAATGTCTCACCAGGAAGCTAAATTTTCAGAGCGACTGCAGGAACTTGGAGCAATCGGGCGCTCTCGGCGGACTCCACCTGCCCGCCCGTGGGGCCGGCGCGTCGCCGCCGATGGCGACGGCCGAGATCAGAAGAACTGGGCGTACCACTTCCGGTACTGGCTGACCGGCCCATCCCCGTCGCACAGCCGCGGGCGGCGCCAGCACGCCTTGTTCTCCCAGATCGGCTTGTCGTTCTCGAACTGCCGCACGAGGTCGGCCACGACCTTGGTCGCGAGCTTCTCCTTGCGCGGGTCACCCTCGGTCTTGACCGAGTACGCGAACGATACGTCCGTGTACTCCTCGTCGATGGGCGTCGCCGTGTTCATGAGCAGCGAGTCGATGATCCCGCCCTGCGAGACGTGCTGGAAGCCCGGGCCGTACTCGGTCGTCGTGAGCTCGCCCTCGGCAGTCGAATCGCCGGGCGCCTTCTGTGTGAACCGCGACGTCACGGCGAAGACGTGGCCATCTTCGCGCACGGTCGAGGTCGGGATCGTCAGCACACCGTGCACGTACTTGAAGTGGGCTGCGTCGACGCAGTTCTCGTTCATGTCGAGCCAGCGCGCGCGCATCTTCCAGTAATGCACCTCGAGGGGCCGCCAGGCCGGGTCGTGGACGCCCTCGAGCGCGGGGATCTCGTAGGTCGGCTCGGCATCGTCGGCGTGGTGCCAGACGAATACGATCCCGTTCTGCTCCATGACCGGCCAGCTCTTGATCTGGGCGTTCGGCGGGATGCGCTTCGCGTAGGGGATCTCCGTGCACTTGCCGTCGGGCCCGAGCTTCCACGCGTGGAAGGGGCAGCGGATGTCCTTGCCGTGGACCTCGCCTCCGAAGCCGAGATGGGCGCCGAGATGCGGGCAGTAGGCGTCGAGCACGTGGGCCTCGCCATCAGCGTCGCGGTACGCCACGAGCTCGCGGCCGAAGTACGAGAGGCCCTTCACGTCGCCGGGGGCGAGGTCGGTCGAGTACGCCACGCGGAACCAGCCGTTCGGGTAGGCCGGGAAGGGGTATCGATCGCCATCGGGGGTGCCGTCCGTCGAGATCATCTGGGCCTCCGCGGCCCCTTGGAGGGGCTCGCCACGATTGAGCCCCAAATCTGACGGTGCGTCAACTCATGCGTGTGATGGCCTCTCGGCTATGCTCGGGCCTCATTCAGACGCCAGGCGTGCTCGCCCGCCCCCGGTCGCCCCCGCTCTCTCACGGCACCGGAGCCAGCTCCGCACTCGCCCAGCCCCCGAACCCGCCGGCACCGCCCGAGCTCCCGCGATCGCGCCCGGAGCGTCGCCGTGAAGCACCATCCGAGCCCCCGGAGGTCCTGCTCCAGATGTCCTTCCTGAGCGCCGAGCAGATCCAGCGCATCCGCACCGACCACGGCACGCCGGTCTACGTCTATGACGAGGCCACCCTGCTCGAGCAGGCCCGCAAGGCCCTCGCCTTTCCCAACCCTTCCGGGCTGACCGTCCGCTATGCGATGAAGGCCCTGCCGACGGGCGGCATCGTGCGCCTCTTGAATCGCGCCGGGCTCCACATCGACGCGAGCAGCGGCTTCGAGGCCGAGCGCGCGCTCGCCGCCGGCGTCCCGGCCGAGCAGATCCAGATCACCGCCCAGGAGCTGCCGAAGGATCTGAAGGGCCTCGTCGATCGGGGGGTGCTCTTCAACGCGTGCAGCGCGCTGCAGCTCGAGGCCTATGGCCGGCTCTTTCCCGGCACCGAGGTGTCGGTCCGCATCAACCCGGGACTCGGCTCGGGCCACAACAACCGCACGAACGTCGGCGGGCCGAGCTCGAGCTTCGGCATCTGGCACGAGCAGCTGCCGCAGATCCTCGAGATCGCGGCCGAGTACCAGCTGAAGCTGACCGGCATGCACACGCACATCGGCTCGGGCGGCGACCCCGAGGTCTGGAAGCACTGCGCGATGCTCTCGCTCGAGATCGCGGCCCGCATGCCCGACGTGACGCGACTCTCGCTCGGCGGCGGCTTCAAGGTGGCGCGGCTCGAGAGCGAGAGCAGCGCCGACCTGCAGGCGATCGGCGAGGCGATGCTGCCGATGCTCGAGGCCTTCGAAGAGCGACAGGGGCGCAAGCTCCACCTCGAGATCGAGCCCGGGACCTTCCTCGTCGCGAACGCGGGCGTGATCCTCGCCAACGTGATCGACGTCGTGGACACCGGCGAAGGCGGCTACCACTTCGCCAAGATCGACAGTGGCATGACGGAGCTGCTGCGGCCGAACCTCTATGGCGCGCAGCACCCGATCGAGATCGTGCCCGCCGATGCCGCCGAGGACCGCGCGCAGCGCGAGACGCTGGTCTCGGGCCACTGCTGCGAGAGCGGCGACGTGCTGACGCCCGAGCCGGGCAACCCCGAAGGCCTGCTGCCCCGCCTCCTGCCCGCCGCGCGGCCCGGCGACACGCTCGTCATCGGTGGTGCAGGTGCCTATTGCTCGGGGCTTCAGGGCAAGAACTACAACTCGTTCCCCGAGGCGCCCGAGGTGCTGCTCACCTCGACGGGCGAGCTGAAGCTGCTGCGCAGGCGGCAGAGCCTCGATCAGATCACGCAGAACGAGGTGCTGGACTAGCGGCATCCACTCCGACTACGCGCTCGGCTGATGCTCGAAGAGGCCGATTCGCGCTGCGACACCCTGGGCGACGTCGACGTCTGGCCGGTCGAGAACGGCGCGCACGTCGACGCAGGCTCACGGGGCCACGGAGATTGCCGATCCAGCATTGCTCCCCGGCCCCTTCCCGGACGACGTGGTGACTTGCCGGCCGGGCACGTGCTCAAGCCCGGCAGGCCGACGACCGATCCGCATCGGGAGCGGAGCGCCAGCGGCATCCCGACCGTTCGTTCGTGCCCGCGGAGGCAGTGGAACCGATGGAATGGGTCGCGGCGCCTCTACGTCTCAGCAGCATGAGCAGATTCCGACCGTCCGTTCAGCTGGCCGTGCTCGCGCTCGTGGCCCTCGCAGCGACGCCGCCCCCCGCGTCCGCCATGCCCGAGGAAGAGTTCGACGCTCTCATGGGTGCGTTGAGGAACGGCGAGCTCGCGCCGGTCGAGACCTTCCTGGGGCAGCACGAAGAGACCACCCAGGCCGATCCCGAGTACTACGTCGTGCTCCTCAACTACGCCGTGCGGGAGGCGGATCAGGGCAGTCTGGTGGTCGCCAGAGGAGAGCCGGCCGAGGGCGACTACTCGCTTCGCGATCAGAAGACGGGCGAGGTCGTCGGCTTCATGGGTCACCGTACCGCCTGGGACGAGGCACTCGTCGTCGATGCGGTCCAACGCACGAGGGCGGCGCTCCCGGCCTTCCAGAACCGACTCGACATCCACTTCGGGATCGTCGCCGTCTCCGAGCGGATCGGGCGCTACGACCTCGTCGCCGATCAGATCGTCACGATCCTGGAGACCTCGCGCGCCATCGAGAACGCGTGGATCTGGGGACCAATCGGCTCGATGCACGGCGAGCCGCGGGAGTTCATGATCCAGAACATCCTGCCCCGGACCGCCGCGATGTTCAGGAGCGAGACACCCGAGGCCGATCGGGCGCTCGAGCGCGTCTCGAGATCGTTGATCGAGCACTACCCCGAGCTCGTGTACGGCCACATGAACCTCGGGCTTCTGGCCATGATCGACCAGCGCTACGACGAGGCGCACGCCCATCTCGAGCGAGCACGGGCGCTCGATCCCGAGGATGAGATCGTGCTCGGAAACATCCGAAAGCTCGCGGAGCTCGAGGCGGCGAGCACAAGACCCGCGCGAGTCGACTGACGACGCGGCGCCGCGCCCGTCGGCCAGCCCCCCGGACCCTCCGGCCTGGAATAGAGGCTTCCTCGACCGGGCCGCCACGCCTTCCTGACGCAGCCACCGCGCGCACTTGACGCCGGGGCGGGTTCGCGGTGCCATCGTCCTTCGCCGCGCGCCGATTCGCGCGCTGCTGCTGCGGAAGGACGGAGCCCCCATGATCCTCGAAGGCAAGACGATCGCCGTGTCCGGCGCCGGACCGGGCCTCGGCAAGGAGGTCGCCGCCTGCGCCCTGCGCGACGGCGCCAACGTCGTGCTCGGCGCGCGCACCGAGAAGAAGCTCGAGGACCTGGCAGCCGAGCTCGACCCGACGGGCAAGCGCGTCGCGATCCAGCCCTTCGACGTCGTCGACGAGGCGAAGTGCCAGGCGTTCGCACAGAAGGCCGTCGACAGCTTCGGCGCGCTCCACGGCGTCGTGAACGTCGCCGCGTTCGACACCCTCTTCGGCACCCTCGAGAGCACGAGCGCCGAGGACTGGACGAAGGCGCTCACGACCAACGTCATCGGCAGCACCCAGGTCGCCAAGGCATGCGTGCCGCACATCGAGGCCGCCGGCGGCGGTGCGGTGATCCTGATCGGCTCGCTCAGCATGTGGCTGCCGCCGCCGAACAAGCAGATCGCCTACGCGTCTTCGAAGGGCGCGCTGATCTCGGCCATGTACCACATGGCCGAGGAGCTCGGCCCGAAGAAGATCCGCGTCAACATGGTCATCCCCACGTGGATGTGGGGCCCGCCCGTGCAGATGTACGTGCGCTGGCAGGCGGGCGAGCGCAAGGTCGACGAGCAGGTGATCATCGACGAGATCACGGCGAACATGCCGCTCGGCGAGATCCCCAAGGACGAGGACGTCGCCGAGATGGCCGTCTTCCTCTGCTCGGACCGTGCGCGCATGGTGACCGGCGAGACGATCCAGGTGAACGCCGGCGAGTTCATGCGCGGCTGATCCCCAACCGAGAGCACCGCCCGGAGAGGCCCATGCCCGCTGCCCCGATCTTCGACGAAGCCACGGAGGGGCGCATCGACGCGCTCCTCGCCGAACTCACCCTCGAAGAGAAGGTGAGCATGTGCGACGGCAGCGGCATCTGGCACTCGACGGGCGTCGAGCGTCTCGGCATTCCACCACTCAAGGTCACCGACGGCCCGAACGGCGCGCGCGGCAACGGCGTGTCGGGCGCGACCGCGGCATGCTTCCCCGTCGGCAGCGGCCTCGCCGCGACGTGGAACGCCGAGCTGCTCCAAGAGGTCGGCCGTGCGTTGGGCCAGGAGACGAAGAGCAAGGGTGCCCAGGTGCTGCTCGGTCCCACGGTCAACCTGCACCGCCACCCGCTCGGGGGCCGCCACTTCGAGTGCTACTCGGAGAACCCGCACCTGACGGCGCGCATCGCCGTCGCGCTGATCCAGGGCCTGCAGGAGGAGCGCGTCTCCGGCTGCATCAAGCACTACGTCTGCAACGACAGCGAATTCGAGCGCCACACGATCTCGAGCGACGTCGACGAGCGCACGATGCGGGAGCTCTACCTCGTGCCCTTCGAGGCCGCGGTCCGCGAGGCCGACACGGGCTCGATCATGTCGGCCTACAACAAGATCAACGACACCTACGCGTCGAGTCATGCCGAGCTGCTCCGCGACGTCTTGAAGGACGAGTGGGGCTTCGCGGGCTTCGTCGTGAGCGACTGGGGCGCCGCCAAGGAGACCGTCGAGAACGCCAACGGCGGCCTCGACCTCGCGATGCCCGGCCCCTCCCCCACGCGCGGCGAGGCGCTGCTGCAGGCCGTGAAGGACGGCCAAGTCGAAGAGGCGCTGATCGACGACATGGTGCGGCGCATCCTGCGCGTGACCTTCTGGTCGGGGCGCTTCGACGCACCCGACGAGGTCGAAGAGCGCAGCGAGGATCGCCCCGAGCACCGGCAGCTCGCGCGGCAGGCCGCCGCCGAGTCGATGGTGCTCGTCAAGAACGAGGGGGTGCTGCCGCTCGGGGGCGCCGGCCTGAAGAAGCTCGCCGTGATCGGCCCGAACGCCGAGAAGGGCATCATCCAGGGCGGCGGCAGCGCCGGCGTGAAGCCCCACGCGATCTCGCACCCGCTCGCCGCGATCCGCGAGGCGTTCGGCGATGGCGTCGCCGTCGAGTACTCGGTCGGCACGCACATCGACAAGTACCTGCCCGGCATCCCGCCCGAGTGGCTTCGCCCCGCCGACGAGAGCGATCGCCCCGGGCTCCTCGTCGAGTACCGCAACGGCGACGGATTCGAGAGCGACGTGGTCGAAACGCGCGTGGTCAAGCGCTGCCAGGCGCTCGTCATGGGGCAGTTCTCGGAGAACGTCGATCCGAACGCGTTCACCATGCGGTACACGGGCACACTCACGCCCGAGGTCAGCGGCACGCACAGCTTCGGCCTGCTCTCGTTCGGCAAGAGCCGCCTCTACGTGGACGACGAGCTCGTGATCGACAACTGGGATCACCAGGAGCGCGGCGACGCGTTCTTCGGCATGGGCTCGGCCGAGAAGCAGGGCCAGGCCACGCTGCAGGCGGGTGAGCAGCACCTCTTCCGCGTCGACTACCAGACTCCCGGCGCGGGCGGCGTGTGCGGACTGCAGTTCGGCATGCGCCCGCCCGAGCCCGACGACCTCATCGGCGAGGCAGTGGCGACGGCCGCCGACGCCGACGCCGTCGTGCTCGTCATCGGCACGAACAACGACTGGGAGACCGAGGGCAACGACCGCAAGGGCATGGACCTGCCGGGCGACCAGGACGAGCTCGTGCGGCGCGTGATCGAGGCCAACCCCAACACGGTGGTCGTGCTCAACGCGGGGGCGCCCGTCGCCCTGCCCTGGCTCGACGACTCCCGGGCGCTGCTCCTCACGTGGTTCCCGGGCCAGGAGTTCGGCCATGCGCTCGCCGACGTGCTGACGGCCCGCACCTCGCCCAGCGGCCGCATGCCGACGAGCTGGCCCGTCCGCCTCGAGGACACGCCTGCCATCGAGAACTATCCCGGTGCCGACGGCCATGTCGCCTACGCCGAGGGACTGCGGATGGGCTATCGCCACTACGACGCGAGCGGGATCGAGCCGCTGATCCCCTTCGGCCACGGCCTCGCCTACACCGAGTTCGCGTACGGCGCGCTCACCGTGCCCGAGACGCTCGCGGCCGGCGAGTCGTGCAGGGTGTCACTCGAGCTCGCGAATACCGGCGACATGACGGCGCAGGAGGTGGTGCAGCTCTACGTCCATCGCCTCGACGACGGCGTGTCGCGACCCACCCAGGAGCTGCGCGCGTTCAAGAAGATCGAGCTCGGCAATCACCATCGCGGTCACGTCGAGCTCGAGCTCGGCCCGCGGGCGTTCTCGTACTGGGACGTGGACGCGCACGCTTGGCGCGTCGAGCCCGGTCGCTACGAGCTCCGCGTTGGCGCGTCGAGCCGCGACATCCGCAGCACGGCCGAGATCGAGATCACGGCCTAGGGGCTCGGCCGAGACCGCCCCCCACACGACATCTTCGGGCACGCGGGCGTCTGACGGACGCCGATCGAGGGCGCACCCACGCCGGTCGCAACGCGCTGCCGAGACCCGCGGTGCGGCGTGTCTCGAATTCGCCCCGAGAACGGGGCCTGCT
>CAYYSY010000430.1:0-17735 GCA_964474355.1 uncultured Spirochaetaceae bacterium
GTGCCCGGCCGACTCGCCGAGGCATCGCCGCCCGACGTCTCGAACCCCTCGGACAACCTGAAGAACCTCTTCGAGCTGCCCGTCCTCTTCTATGCGGCGGTGCTCGCGCTCTACGCGTCGGGGCAGGTCGACTCGGTTCACGTGTGGTGCGCGTGGCTCTTCTTCGTCTTTCGCTGTCTGCACAGCATCGTGCACTGCACGGTGAACGTCGTGATGCTCCGCTTTGCTCTCTATACGGCAGCGAGCGTGGCGCTCTGGGTCATGATGGCGCGCGGGCTGATCGCACACTTCGTGGGCTGAACTCACACTTCCGGGGCCGAGGCTCCGAGGGCAGGAGAGTCGTGGAGCCGAGGATCACGCTCATCACGCTCGGGGTCTCGGATCTCGAGCGATCGGTCGCCTTCTATCGCGATGGGCTCGGCCTGCCCCAGCGAGAGGGGCCCGAGGGCATCGCGTTCTTCCTGACGGAGAGCACCTGGCTCTCGCTCTATCCACGCGAATCGCTGGCCGAGGACGCGACGGTCTCGGCCGAGGGCGCGGGATTCGCGGGCTTCACGCTCTCGCACAACGTGCGTTCGCCCGAGGAGGTCGATGCCACGCTCGCCGAGGCCGTCGAGGCGGGCGCGACGTTGAAGAAGCCGGGACAGAAGGTCTTCTGGGGCGGCTACTCCGGGTACTTCGCCGATCCGGACGGCTTCCTCTGGGAGGTCGCCTGGAACCCGCACTTCGAGCTCGACTAGAGCCCGTCGGAGGATCACGATGCCGCTCGAGATGAGGCCCGCGTGCGAGAGGTGCGCCTCTTCGCTGGCACACGATGCCGAGGCATTCAACTGCAGCTACGAGTGCACCTTCTGTCTCGGCTGCACGCGGGCCATGGACGCCATGTGCCCGAATTGCGGGGGCGAGCTGCTTCGCCGGCCGCGTCGCCGGAGCTGACACGATGAATCGAACCCAATCACTCGCCGCAGCGCTCTCGTGCGCCGCGCTCGTGGCCGGCTGCTCGGGGGCGGGCAAGCTCGACTGGGGCGCGTGGGGACGCGCCATGTGGCAGCGGCCCGACGACGTGATCGCGCACCTCACGCTCGCGCCGGGCGCGCGCGTCGCCGACATCGGCGCGGGTGAGGGGTATTTCGTGCCGTACCTGGCCGAGGCAGTGGGCGAGACGGGTCGGGTCTACGCCGTCGACGTCGAGGCGGACATCGTCGAGGGGCTCGCCGAAGAGTTCGGTGAGCGCGGCAACGTGACCGCGGTGCTCGGTGAGTACGAAGATCCCCTCCTGCCCGATGGTGAGATCGACGTCGTGCTGCTCGTGAACACCTATCACCACATCCAGGATCGCATCGCCTACTTCGAGCGTCTGCAGACCGATCTCGCGCCGGGCGGGCGGCTCGCGATCGTCGAGCCCAACAAGGCGCTCGCCGGCTTCTTCGCGCTCTTCGTGGAGCCCGAGCATCGGAGTCACCCGGACGAGGTCGAGGGCGAGCTGGCGCAGGCGGGCTATCGCCAGATCGCGACCTACGACTTCCTGCCGATCCAGGTCTTTCACGTCTACGAGGTCGCTGGTGGGGAGTGACGCCGGCGCCGGGTGATGCTCGGCAGGCCGGCGCTACGCTCCCTCCCCATGAGCCCGCGCGCGCACGACCCGCTCGCAGCTTCGATCGCCGCCGGCACGGCTGACGCCGTGCTCGAGGTCGCGCTCCTCGACGTCCCGTTCGAGAAGGGCGATGCGTACGAGGAGGCGTTCCGCGAGGCGCAGCAGCACATCGCAGCGACGCCTGGCTACATCCGGCACGAGCTTCGCCGGCGCACCGAGGCGCCCGGGCGCTACGTGTTGCTCGTGTGGTGGGACTCGGTGGAGAGCCACATGCAGGGCTTCCGCGAGTCGGAGCGATACGGTCCGTGGCGTGAGCTGCTCCACCCCTTCTACGAGCCCTTTCCCACGGTCGAGCACTTCGTCGGCGTGGTGGGCGCAGCCGGCGCGGCGAAGACGCACGCGCGAGAGGATGGATGACTATGTCCCGTGAAGAGCCGAGTGGAGCCGAGAGCCAGCAACCGATCGTCGTCGAGCGCCGGGACGCCGTCGAGACTCTCGTGATCAACGACGCTCCACGCAATCGCATGAGCCTCGCGTACATGGACGCGCTCGAGGTCGAGATCGAGCGCATCGCGAAGGACGACGGCGTGCGCGCCATCGTGTTCCGCGGTGCGGGCGAAGAGCACTTCTCGGTCGGCATGAATCTCAAGGAGCTGCCGACGGGCATCAAGGAGAAGGGCAGCCCCGACGCGGTCTTCGATCAGAGGCTGCGGGTGCTCGCGGCGATCGAGAGCCTCGGCAAGCCCTCGATCGCGCTGCTCTACGGCTATTGCCTCGGCGGCGGGCTCGAGCTGCCGCTTGCTTGTCATTTCCGCCTCGCGGCGACCGAGGGTGCCCAGATCGGCCTGCCCGAGATGGATCTCGGCACCGTGCCCGCCTGGGGCGGCAGCGCTCGGCTCACGCGCTGCGTCGGTCGGGACGCGGCGCTCGACATGATCCTGCGCGGCAAGAAGATCTCGGGCCCCGAGGCCCATCGGATCGGACTCGTGCAGGAGGTGTGGCCCCTCGCCGAGCTCTTCGATCGCGGCCAGGCGCTCGCCGACGAGCTCGCGGCCCAGCCGCGCATCGCAGTGCGCGAGATGCTCCGCTGCATCGTCGGTGCGGAGACGAAGACCCTCGAGCAGTCACTCGCCGACGAGCGTGCTGCGGTGCATGCAACCTTCGGGACGGCCGATCAGCGTGAGGGCATGATGGCCTTCCTCGAGAAGCGCGCCCCGGTCTTCAACCAGGACGTGGACTGAGCACGGTCAGCGCGTTCTTCGCCAGCGCCGAAGCTTCCACAGCGAGAGCCCGTGGAGCGTCAGGCTGAGCGGCACGATGAAGGTCGGGATCAGCACGAGCGGATAACGCCCGATCAGCAGGTTCGGCTGGTCGAGCGCGAGCTGCTGCAGCGGGCCGGGGCTCGTCGACATGCCGAGCCCGATCGCCATCAGGTGATCGGCCATCCCGAAGAGGTTCCACGCGACGAGGGCAACGACGTGACCGGGCATGCGGCGCGCACACGCCCAGGCGACGGGCAGGGCGAGCGCGCCCGTCAGCACGTCGCCGATGCCGACCGGCAGCGCGAACTCGCCCGGCATCTCGCCGATCTTCCACAGAACGAGGAAGACGCCCCCCATCGCACGAAAGACCTGCACGCCCACGAGGCCGGCCTGGGGCACGGCGTCGACGAAGGCGGTGACCGAGGCGAAGCGGGGCAGCAGCCGCCACGCGATGAGCGGAGGGAGAAGCGCCGCGAGCGGAATCAGTGGCGCCGTGCCGCTCGCACCCGCCGCGAAGACACCCCATCGTGCGAGCAGCACCATCGTCGTGCCCCACACGAAGAGCACGACGGCGAGGCCGACCGCACCGCGCGCCGCGCGGCGGCTCGTCGCATCGCTGCGCACGAGCCACACGATGCCGATGAGCGCGACGGTGACCATCGCGCCGATGCGAAGCCCGAGCACCACGGGCTCGAGCCACGAGATCGAGGTGTCCTGCATGGCCCGAGCGTACGCCGAACCTTCGTGGCAGGACACTGGGCTACCGTGGAACGCGTCGTTTCCGCCCGGCGTGGGGACGAAGACAGCGTTCGTTCCATGCATCGGAACGAGCGCGGGGAAGACAACGCGGTGACACGCCCCCAGACCCTCCGTCCGATGCAGATCCGACTCGAAGACGAGCGTCGCGAGCAGCTCATCGAGTCGCTCGGGCGCTTCATGGCGGACGAGTTCGACGTCGAGCTCAGTGAGTTCCAGGCGAGCCGGCTCCTCGAGTTCATGGTGAAGCGGCTCGGCGCGCCGATCTACAATCAGGCGATCCAGGATGCTCGTGGCTTCGTCCAGGACAAGCTCGAAGACCTCGAGGGCGAGTTCTACGAGCCCGAAGACGACGACTGAGTGACCCGACGCTCGGAACCAGATGCATGCAGGTGACGATACGACCCGCCGAAGCACGAGATCTCGCCGCGCTCGTGCGCATCTACAACCACTACATCGAGTCGTCGCCCGCGACCTTCGATCTCGCGCCGCACACGGTCGACGACCGACGCGACTGGTTCGGGGCGTACTCCGACCGCGGGCGCCATCGCATGCTCGTGGCGGACATGGCGCCTGGCCCCGACGCGGGCGGCGCACCGCGCGTCGTCGGCTACGCCGGCAGCGGCCAGTTCCGCAAGAAGGCGGCGTACGATCCCTCGGTCGAGGCATCGATCTACCTCGACCCGGACGCAACCGGCCACGGCGTCGGGGCGGCGCTCTACGACGAGCTGCTCGGGCTCATGCGCGCCGAGCCGGGCGTGCATCGCGTGTATGCCGGCATCACGTTGCCGAATGACGCGTCGGTGGCGCTGCACGAGCGCTTCGGGTTCGAGCGGGTCGGGACGTTCCGCGAGGTAGGGCTCAAGTTCGATCGCTACTGGGACGTCGCCTGGTACGAGCTCGACGTCGAGGGAGGCCCGGCGTGAATCTCCTCGTGCTGCGGCGACGTCTCGAGCCGCTCGCGCTCCAGCTCGACGACGACGGGCCGAGCCGTGACGTGGACGTCTTCATCGAGCGGCCGCCGCAGCCGTAGGATGACCGGAGCGGGAGGACCGACGTGACGGCGAAGAAGCGAGCAGCAAAGAAGCGGGGAAAGAAGCGTGGAAAGCAGGGTGGAAGGCAGGGTGAAAAGCAGGGTGGAAGGCAAGGTGGAGGGCAAGGTGAAAAGCAGGGTGGAAAGCAGCGCCCTTCGGCTCGAGGCGTGGACGTCGAGGCGGTGCGCCGCGCCGCGCTCGCGTTGCCCGGCGTCGAAGAGGGGACGTCCTACGGGACGCCGGCGTTCCGCGTGAAGAAGAAGCTCTTCCTACGCCTGCACCAGGACGGCGACGACCTCGTCGTGAAGCTCGACGACGACGTCTGCGAGATGCTGCTCGCGACCGAGCCCGACGTGTTCCACAAGACGCCGCACTACGAGGGGCATCCGTACCTGCTCGCGCGACTCGCCGTGATCACGGTGCCCCGGCTCGTCGACCTGATCGAGGACGCGTGGCAGCTCGTGGCGCCGGCGGGGCTGCGTGCCACGAGGCAGGAGGGGCGCTGACGCGGCGGCACCCGCCGGCGTGTGCGAGCCTCGCTGCAACGGAGACGCCGAGCGGGGTCAGCAGGAGGGAGCACCATGTCGAAGGAATCCGGCCACCACATCGAGAGCCATTTTCCGTTCATCGCCGACGAAGGCCGCGTCACGCCACTCGAGGTCACCGACACCTTCTGGGCCGACATCGGGAGCGGTGCCTTCGGCGAGCTCGGCACGGGCGTGCTCGTCTCGACCTTCGCATTCGATCGCGACTGGGACTCGTGGGAGGTCCATCCCGCCGGCGACGAGGTCGTCTGCCTCCTCGAAGGCGATGTCGAGTTCGTGCTCGATCTGCCCGACGGCGAGAAGGTCGTCGCGCTGCGTGAGCCGGGCGCGTTCGTGATCGTGCCCCGCGGCACCTGGCACACGGCTCGGACACGGACGCCGAGCCGTGCGCTCTTCCTGACCCGGGGCGATGGCACGGACCATCGACCCGCCTGAGGAGGCCTCGATGCCGCAGGCCGAGGTGCGCGCGTATCGCGCCGAAGATCGCGACGCGGTGCGCCGCATCTGCTTCGAGACCGGCTACATGGGCGCGCCCGCCGACTGGTACTGGCGTCACTTCGAGAGCTTCGCCGAGATCTGGACGGGCTACTACACCGATCACGAGCCCGAGTCGCTCTTCGTCGCGACCCTCGACGATCGCGTGGTCGGCTATCTGACCGGCTGCGTCGACACGAGGCGCGCACCGAGCCCGGCCGATGCAGTGAAGGCCGCGATGCTGCGGTACTGGCTGTTCCTTCGGCCTGGTACGGCGGGCTTCTTCTTCCGGGCCTTCGTCGACGTCGTCCGCCTCGGCGGAGCACCCGAGGGCGAGACCGACGATCCGCGCTACCCGGCGCATCTCCACATCAACCTGCTGCCCGAGGCGCGCGGCACGGGGCTCGGCGCGGGCCTGATGCGCGCATGGCTCGATCGGCTGCGCAGCCTCGGCGTCCCCGGCTGTCATCTCGGCACGCTCCACGAGAACGAGAACGCGATCGGCTTCTTTACGCACCAGGGGTTTCACCGGCACGGCCCACCGGTGGCGACGCCGGGTCTACGCTCTCCCGACGGCCAGATCCATCACGCGCAGCTCATGGTGCGGGAGATCGACGTGGGCGTGTGAGCTGCCGTCGCATCGCTCGTACGCGCGAACGCCGAGCGCGGGCTCCGCTACGCTCCGGCCATGAACCCTCCCGGACGATTCATGGTGTGGGCGCGCCTCACGCTGCTCGTGGCCTGCGCGCTGCTCGCCACCGCGTGCGCGTCGACGTCTTCGCCCGACCCCGACTGCGTGCGTCGCTGCGACGTCGGCTGGGATGCGTGCTCGATGACCTGCGACCGCGAGAAGATGGCCTGCGATGCCGGCTGCGCCGATCGCCCCGCGTGTCGCGAGCGCTGCGCTGCGGCGCACCCCCTCGAACGAGCGCGCTGCGACGAGCTGCACGAACGCTGCGTGGGAGGCTGCTCGGGCAGCTGAGACGCGAGGATCTCGCGATGGCGATTCGGACCCATGGCCTCACGCATCTGAGTCTCAGCGTGGCGGACCCCGAGCGGTCGAAGGCGTTCTACGAGCGACTCTTCGGCGTGCGCGAGGTGCACCGCGAGGAGGGGCAGATCCAGGTGCAGGGCCCGGGCCCGCATGACATCCTCGTCTTCGAACGTCGCGAGGGCGCGGGACGAGTGGGCGGCATCGATCACTTCGGGTTCCGCCTCACCGATCCGACCGACATCGACCTTGCGGTGCGTGAGGCGCGTGACGCCGGGGCGAGGATCCTCAGGCAAGGCGAGTTCGCGCCAGGGATGCCCTACGTCTACATCGAGGATCCCGACGGCTACACCATCGAGATCTGGTACGAGTGAGTCCACGCGTCCAGCCAGGAGACGAACGACATGAAGGCCATCTGGAACGGCGCCACCCTTGCCGAGAGCGATGACACCGTGGTCGTCGAGGGCAACCACTACTTCCCCGAATCGAGCCTCGAGAAGACGTACTTCGAGCCGAGCGAGCACACCTCGTTCTGCGGATGGAAGGGCACGGCGTCGTACTACGACGTCGAGGTGAGCGGCGAGCGCAACGCCAACGCCGCGTGGTTCTACCGCGAACCGATGGACGCGGCGAAGCAGATCGGGGGCCGCGTCGCGTTCTGGAACGGCGTCGAGGTCGTCGACTGAAGCGTCTCGTCCTGGTGCGGCGGCAGCAGCTCATCACGATCGCGCGGCCAGACATGAGGTGCCCTGATGCAGTTCGCCCGTGAGCTCCGCGATCGTGTCCGGTCGGGCGAAATCACGTGCAGCGTCCGTATCTGGCAGCGAGCGCGCGTGCGCGAGGGCGGCCGCTACGCGTTGCCGCCCGGCGAGGTCGTCGTCGATTCGATCCTCGAGATCTCGCTCGGCGACGTCACCCCCGAGCTCGCGCGGCGCTCCGGGTTCAAGGGCGTGGTCGATCTGATGAAGACGGCAAAGCACGGTCGAGGCGAGCGCGTGTTCCTGGTCGAGTTCCACTACGAGGATTGAGCCCGCGCGCCGGCTCGCGGTTCGATGCCGGGGAACACGATCACGAGCTCGGGCGTCGTAAGGGGCCCGACACCAGGAGGCCTCGAGAGCTGCGCCCCTGATCCCCAGCGCTTCGACGACTTCGCCGAGGAGTACGACTTCGCCATCACCTGCCGGCGCGACCACTCGTTCTTCGTCGAGCGCATCCCCGAGCGAAGGCGCACGGCGCTCGACGTCGGGTGCGGCTCGGGTGGGCTCGTGGAGGTCATCGCGCCGTTCTTCGACTTCGCCCGAGGCGTCGAACACCTCGTGTCGGACCGCTATTTCACGGAGCCGCAGTTTCGGGCACGTTATGGCGAGGCGCTGCCCGGCGCCCGCATGCAGAAGCACGGCGTCTTCATGCAGCTCGAATGGAACGCGCCGCCGCTGTTGACCGAGGAGGTCACGTAGACTGCGGACGCAGACGGCGAGGAGGTACGGCGTGATCCGGAGCCCCGCCGATCCAAAGGGTGCGACCACCGTGCTGGTCGTGTCGAACGTGCCGGCGAGCGTCGAGCACTACGTGAACGTCTTCGGCTTCACCGAGGACTTCGTCTACGGCGACCCGCCGACCTTCGCCGGCGTGTGGCGAGGAGAGGTCGTGATCCATCTGCAGGACGGGACCATGACGCATCGTCCGATCGGCGGCGGCTGCGTCTCGCTCTACGTCGGCGACGCGATGGCCGCCCACGCCGAGCTCGAAGCGCGTGGCGCACAGATCACGGTGCCGCCCGCCCCCCGCGACTACGGTCTCGTCGATTTCATCGCCGAGGATCCCGACGGCAACCAGCTGGTCTGGGGGAGCGACCTGAAGAGCGCGGAGTGAGGCGTCGCCCGCACGCGCCATGACGCCTCGAACCCCTCAGCTGCCCTCGACGATCTCGCGCAATCGCGCGAGGTGGTGGTTCGTCCAGCCCGACTCGTAGTCTTCGAGCACGCCAGCGACACCAGCGCCGATGCGCTCGAAGCCGTGGTGGAAGATCTCGACGAGTGTGCCCGAGTAGAGCGGCGTGAGGCGAATCGTGTGCAGTGTCGCGAGGGGCCACGCCCGATCGCCCTCCCAGTTGCTCTCGTAGGTGAGCTCGCGGTCGGCCTCGAAGACGAGCAGGCGTCCACCGAAGTGCACGACCTCGCCGTCGATGTCGACCGACAGCCGCACGTCGCTGCCGAGTTCCGGCTCGAAGCGCTCGAGCGTGTGGCCCTGGCCGTACCAGGCCGCGAGGCGATCCTGGCTGGTGAGCTCCTGCCAGACGCGGGCCGGTCCGGCCTCGATGAAGCCGCTGCGACGCACGTGGAGCGGTCCGATCTCGATGCCCATGGTGGCCTCCAGTCGTGGGCGAGCCAGCGAATGGCGTCGCCCTGTGGTGTCAGCCTGACAGAACCGTTGGCACGGCGTCACGTCGAATCGCCGGCGTTTCAGCGAACGGGTCGTTCGGTACCCTGCGGCGAGCGTGGAACGTCGCCCGGGGTCCGCGCCCCTCACCCTCGCTCGCGCCCGACCTGGGGTGACGAACCCGTATAGGGAGAAGAGATGAAGGTCGACGGTGAGTGCCTGTGCGGAGCCTGCGCCTGGGAGGCGGAGGTCGACCCGGGTCGGGTGTTCCTCTGCCACTGCGAGGACTGCCAGGTGCAGTCGGGGTCGCCGTTTCGCTGGACGGCGATCGTGCCGCCCGAGCGCTTCGCGCTGACGCGGGGCGAGCTCCGCAGCTGGGCGAAGACCGCGGCGAGCGGGTCGCCCCGCGTGCTCTCGTTCTGCCCGACGTGCGGCACCCAGGTGTGCGGAGGGCCCGAAGAGGGCGCGTCGGGGACGCTCAGCCTGCGCATCGGTCCGCTCGCGCAGCGCCGCGAGCTGAAGCCGGTCGGCCAGGTCTGGTGTCGATCGCGTCGGGACTGGCTCGACGACCTGCCCGATCTGCCGGGCATGCCGACGCAGCCCGGTGTACCAGATGCAAGCTAGCGGGGCGAAGCTTGACTGAGAGTGGGCAGAGACGGCGAAGGACGATGCGCGTGATGGCGGTCGCGCTCGCCGTCGTCTGCCTGGGTCCGAGCGCCGGGTGCATCAGCCTCGAGAAGCGCGACGTGGAGGCCGCCCGCGAGAGGCTCGACGAGTGCGTGGCCGAGCACGGCCGCGAACATCCCGACTGCCAGGAGGCCGAGCTCTCGCTGCGCGGCGCCCAGGAGCGATACGACGAGAAGGCGCGCCAGGCCTGGTCGTGCGATCCGACGCAGGA
The DNA here is from genome assembly GCA_964474355.1 of uncultured Spirochaetaceae bacterium. Lineage (GTDB taxonomy): Bacteria > Myxococcota_A > UBA9160 > UBA9160 > UBA4427 > CAYYSY01. Next base: position 9,934 of record CAYYSY010000430.1, read on the forward strand.
TCTGTGCCCTACGCCTCGTTGAGCCCAATGTCCGACGCCCCCCGCTGAAGGCTCGACCGAACGTCGGGCGCCGGGCTCCCGCTCTTCCCGTCGTCCCGGTACTCTCCACACCATGTATCGACTCTTCTCGTGGGAGCACAGCTACTTCTCGGGCAAGGTGCGCGCGTACCTGCGGCACAAGCACCGCATGGGCGCGCTCGGCGATGGCTTCGAGGACGTGCTCGCGACCCAGGAGCTGCTCGCCGGGCTCCTGCTCCCGAAATCGGGCAGCCCGGCCGTGCCGCAGCTCGAGGCGCCCGATGGCACCTGGGTGGCCGACTCGAGCGACATCATCGACTTCGTCGAGGCGCACCATCCGCAGTCGCCGGTCGTCCCCGACGCCGCGACCCGGCCGAGGCAGTGCCTCGCGGCGCACCTCATCGAGCTATTGGCCGACGAGTGGATGGTCGTCCCCGGCTTCTGGGAGCGCTGGTTCTACAGCGAAGACGGCCGCGATCCCAGTCACCGGGCGTTCAACGAGCAGCAGTGGGGTGTGCTGCTGGCGCCCGATGCGCCCGGCCCGGCGCGCCGGGCCGCCGCCGCCGGCTTCTTCGAGGTGGCGTTCAACATCTCGAACGCGCGCAGCGAGCCGCGTGGCGTGTACGCCGGCCTCGTGCACCTCGGCGTCGACGAAAAGACGGAGCCCGCGTGGCAGTCCGCTCAGCACCGCTGGCTCGGCCTGCTCGACGCGCACTTCGGCCACCACGACTACGTGCTCGGCGGCGCGCCGAGCCTCGCCGACTATGGGCTGCTCGCGCCGCTCTACGCGCATCTGTTTCGTGACGCGGTACCGGGCTTCGCGCTTCGCATCTTCTTCCCGGTGCTCGCCGAGTGGGTCGAGCGCGCGAACGGCGAGGGCGCGCTCAATGCCCGCATGAAGGGGCAGTCGCTCTACTCGCTGGGCGAGTCGGGCGAGCTGGTGCCGCGTCCGGCGACCAGCGACGGGGGCGAGTGGCTCGAGGGCGACGCCCTGCCCGAGAGCCTGCTTCCCGTGCTCGGCATCTTCTTCGACGAGATGTGGCCGGTGCTCGACTCGGCGACGCGCACGCTTCGCGCGTACGTCGACGGCGGCGACCACACGATCGGCGACGAGCTGCCCGGCAAGACCTTCCTGGCGACGCCGGGCTTCGAGGCGCTGCAGACGGGCGACGGCCCGCTGACCCACGCCTTCGAGATCGACGGCGTCGCGGGCCGGCGCATGGTCGTGCCCTATCAGACGTGGATGCTGCAGCGGCTGCTCGGCGTGCTCGAGCGTTGCACGGCGAGCGAGGCGGGGCGCGCCGCGGTGACCGAGCTGCTCGGCCACTTCGCGCGTGGGCCCGAGCTGCTCGAGCTCGAGGCGCTGCTGGGCGGGCTTCGCATCCGCAAGGAAGGCGCGCGGCTGTTCTCCGCGCGCGCGGGATCGGAGAGCTGAGCTCGTGAGTGAGAAGAGCAGCAAGGATCTGGGCCGGCCGACCGATGTGCGCGCGGCCGACACCGTCGATCGCTGGCACGACGAGGCCGACGTGATCGTGGTGGGGCTCGGTGCTGCGGGTGCGTGCGCCGCCATCGGCGCGCGTGAGTCGGGCGCCGACGTGCTCGTGCTCGAGCGCGCGGGCGGGGGCGGCGGCACATCCGCGAACTCGACGGGCGAGGTGTACCTCGGTGGCGGCACACCCGTGCAGAAGAGCTGCGGCTTCGACGACTCGCCCGACGAGATGTACCGCTACCTCATGGCCTCGTGCGGCCCGAGTCCCGACGAGGCGAAGATCCGGCTCTATGCCGACTCGTCGGTGGAGCACTTCCACTGGCTCGAGGACGTCGGCGTGCCCTTCAAGCGCAGCTACTACGGCAACGGGTCGTACATCCCCACCGACGACTGCCTCGCGTGGTCGGGCAGCGAGCTGAACGAGCGCTACACCCAGATCGCGAAGCCCGCGCCGCGCGGGCACTCGGCGCAGAAGGAAGGCATCGAGGCGGGCGCGGAGCTGATGCGCGCGCTGTGTGCAGCGACCGAGGCGAGCGGTGCGCGCATCACGCCCAACGTGCGTGTCGAGACGCTCGTGCAGGACCGCGGTCGGCGCGTGGTCGGGGTCGTCGCTCGCATCGACGGTGAAGAGCGGTGCCTGCGCGCGCGGGGTGGCGTCGTGCTCTGCGCCGGTGGCTTCATCAACAACCCGGACATGGTGGCGCGGCACGCGCCGTGGCTCGCGCGCTGCAAGATGCGGCTCGCGGTCGACGGCGACGACGGGCGCGGCATCCGCATGGGGGAAGGCGCGGGGGGCGAGGCGATCCGTATGGACACCGCCTGCATCGTGCTGCCGTTCACGGTGCCGAAGAAGCACATTCAGGGCGTGATGGTGAACGCCCGGGGCCAGCGCTTCATCAACGAGGACGCGTATCAGTCCGACGTCGGCGAGGCGGCGCTGCGACATCAGGACGGGCAGGTCTTTCTGATCGTCGACGATTCGTTCTACGAGGTGCCGTTTCCTCCGGTCGAGCTCGCCGGTGTCGGTGACACCATCGAGGAGCTCGAGGGCGAGATGGGGCTGCCCGCCGGAGCGCTACAGCAGACGATCGCCTTCTACAACGAGCACGCGGCGCGAGGCGAGGACCCGCTCTTCCACAAGACCGCCGAGTTCCTGAAGCCGCTCGACACGCCGCCCTTCGCCGCGCTCGACTACCGGGTCGAGCACTCGATCTGGAGCGTCTTCACGATGGGCGGGCTGCACACCACGGTGGACGGCGAGGTGGTCTCGGCCGACGGGGATAGGATCCCCGGGCTCTTCGCCGCGGGTCGCACGACCTCGGGGCTCGCCGCCCAGGGCTACTCCAGCGGGCTCTCGCTCGCGGACGGCACCTTCTTCGGAAGGCGCGCGGGCCGGTCGGCGGCAGCGCGCACGCAATAATGGGGGATTTTCCCACTGTGCACTTCAATTGCGTGTCGATTCGTGAGAAGGTGGCCGGACTGAGCGACGCGCGTTCCTGATTCGTCCTCCAGGTGCACTCACCCTGGCGGGGCGTGCGGCCGGGAGCTGCGCCGTCCGCCCAAACCCTTTGGGAGATCATCGATGCGGCTTCGACCCCAGCGCCCGGGCCGAGCAGGCGTGACCCTCACGTTCTGCCTCGTCCTTCTCGCGAGCGTGGCATTCGCCCTGCCTGCGTTCGCCCAGGACCCCTACCTCAACTTCGAGTCGGGTCAGGTGCGACCCCTCGCGCTCTCACCCAACGGACAGCAGCTGTTCGCGGTGAACACGCCCGACGGCACGCTCGAGATCTTCGACGTGCTCGGCAACGGTGAGCTCGAGTGGGCCGGTGCGGTGCAGGTCGGTCTCGACCCGGTGGCCGTGGCGGCGCGCACCAACGACGAGGTCTGGGTGGTGAACCACCTGTCCGATTCGGTCAGCGTCGTCGATCTCTCCGGCGCGAAGCCGCGCGTGAAGCGCACGTTGCACGTCGGTGACGAGCCGAGCGACATCGTCTTCGCGAGCGATCGCGCCTTCATCTCGACGGCCCATCGCGGTCAGAACACGCCCAACGTCGACGGCGACTTCGACGTCGAGGGCATCGGCCGCAACGACGTCTGGGTCTTCGACGTGACGCAGCTCGGCAGCTCGCTGGGCGGCGACGAGGAGGCGATCCTCACCTTCTTCTCCGATAAGCCCCGCGCGTTGGCTGCGAGCGCCGACGGCACGAAGGTCTACGTCGCGGCCTTCCACTCGGGCAACGGGACGATGGGGCTGAACGCCGGCCACATCTGCGAGACGAGCGAGAGCAACCTCGACAACGACATCGTCCAGGGCCCCTGCACGATCGAAGGGCAGAGCGTCCCGGGCGGCACCCCGCCCCCGCACGACAACGTGCAGAACACGAATCGCCCCGACGTCGGCCTGATCGTCAAGAAGAACCGCGACGGCAGCAGCCCGAACGAGTGGCAGGACGAGCTTGGCCGCGACTGGTCGAACATGGTGCGCTTCGACCTGCCCGACCGCGACGTGTTCGAGATCGACGCCGATGCCGTCAACGTGGCCGCCGTCGATGGCAGCAGCAGCTGCTCGAACGGGTCGGGCTGCTGGGCCTCGGTCGGCACGATCCTCTTCAACATGATCGTGCACCCGACGAACGGCAAGGTCTTCGTCTCGAACACCGACTCGCAGAACCACGTGCGCTTCGAGGGCCCGGGTGTGCACGCGACCGGCATCAAGCCCTTCGGCGAGCCGACCACGGTGCTGGGCAACCTGGCCCAGGCTCGCATCACGGTGCTGAATGGCGCGAACGTGACCGCGCGCCATCTGAACAAGCACATCGACTACGACGTGCACCCGGCGCCGGCGGGCGTGAAGAACGACAGCCTCGCCACGCCGCTCGGGATGGCCTTCGACTCGACGGGCTCGACGCTCTACGTGGCGGCGTTCGGGTCGCAGAAGATCGGCGTTTTCGACACGACTGCGCTCGAGAACGACTCGTTCACGCCCGACGAGAACGACCATATCACCCTGTCTGGCGGTGGTCCCTCGGGCCTCGTCGTGAACGGCGACCGCATCTACGTGATGACGCGCTTCGACAACTCGATCAAGGTCGTCGACCGCATCGCGGAGACGGAGCTCTCGAGCGTGTCGCTGCACAACCCCGAGCCCCAGAGCATCATCGATGGCCGGCTCTTCCTCTATGACGCGAACCTCACCAGCAGCAATGGCGAGGCCTCGTGCTCGAGCTGCCACATCTTCGGTGACATGGACGATCTCGGCTGGGATCTCGGCAACCCGGACGACGACGTCAAGACGAACTCGAATGTCTTCCACGACCAGCCGTTCATCGATGCGGTCGGCTTCGGGTCGTGCACGATCCAGGGCTTCGTGTTCGGCGGAACGGGCTGCAACTTCCACCCGATGAAGGGCCCGATGACGACGCAGAGTCTGAGGGGGCTCGAGAATCAGGGTCCCGAGCACTGGCGCGGCGATCGCGGCGATCCCGGCGCGGGTGGCCAGACGGCGGAGACCTCGTTCAACAACTTCAACGTGGCGTTCCCGGGTCTCGTGGGCCGCGCCACCGAGCTCACGACGCAGCAGATGCAGACGTTCACCGACTTCGCGCTGCAGCTGCGCTACCCGCCGAATCCGATCCGCAGCCTCGATCGCTCGCTCACGAACGATCAGAGTCAGGGCATCGCGGCGCTCAACATTGCGGGCACCGATACCGTCGAGAGCTGCGTGGGGTGCCATAGCCACGACGCCTCCCAGGGCTTCTTCGGCGGCTCCGATCTGTCGACGTTCGATGCCGAGCCCCAGGTCTTCAAGGTGCCCCACTTCCGCAACCTGTATCAGAAGGTCGGTATGTTCGGCGAGGCGCAGCCCTCGACCGGCTCGTCGCTTCCCGGTCTAGGGAACGGCGTGGTCTTCACCGGGCCCTTCACCGACACCGGTGATCAGATTCGGGGCTTCGGCTACACGCACGACGGCTCGGTCGACACGGTCTTCCGCTTCGTCACCGCGGGTGTGTTCCAGCTGAACAACGCCCAGCGCAACGACATCGAAGGGGCCCTCATGGCCTTCGACACCGACGTGGCGCCGGTCCTCGGCCAGCAGGTGACGCTGACGAGCACGAACGGCACGACCGTCGCCTCGCGCATCGACCTCCTGATCGACCGCGCAGGCACGAACTTCGTCTCGAAGGTGCTCACCGACCTGAACCAGGGTGCGGTGAACGAGTGCGACCTCGTCGCGAAGCTCGTCGATACGAGCAAGCACAGCGGCTACCTCTATCGCCCGAGCCCCGACGACGACTTCCTGCCCGACGACGGTGGGCCGGCGATCTCCGATGCCGCGCTGCGCGCCAAGGCGGCGACGAGCGAGCAGGAGATCACGTACACCTGCGTGCCGCCGGGCAACGGCCACCGCATCGCGCTCGACCGTGACGGCGACGGCCTGCTGAACGGAGTCGAGACGGCGAGCGGCATCTTCGTCGGCAACAGCGATACGGGCACCCGCCCCGACAAGGCCGACACCGACGATGACGGCTTCACCGACCCGGACGAGATCGCCCAGGGCACCGACCCGAACGACGGGAACAGCTTCCCGGGCGCCGGTCCGCCGGTGCCCCTGCTCTCGCCCCTCGGCGTGGCATGGCTCGTGGCGATCATGGCCCTCGTGGCACTGATCACCTCGCGGCGGAAGAGCCAGGAGACCTGATCGAAGCGAGGCGCCCGCTCGGGGCGCTCCGCCAGACGCACGGCCGAACCCCTCTCGGGCGCCATTGCCCGAGAGGGGTTCTCTCTTCGTGCAGGACGAACGTGAGAGCGGAGCGGCATCGAGGACGGCTGCTTCCTACTCCCTTCCCGTGCAGACGGCAGCGTGTCGCCGGTCGCAGAAGATCGGAGCGCACCGCGAGCGAGGGGCCATCGAGCCCGGCCCCCGCTACTTCGAGCGCGAAATGCGCACCGCCGAGGGCGGTCGGCTCAGCCTCACGATCCCGACCGCGAGGCGGAGCTCCGGGCGCTCGGCTACATCGAGTAGGCCGGGCCCTCCACGGGGCTCGACCATAAACAACTGAAAACAAAAGAGAATTCGACTGAATCCTGCATGGGCTTCATGCTCTCGGATTTTCGTCCGATGGGTGATTGCGGTCACCTAAGATTTGGGAAAATATTCCCAAACTACGAAAATCGTCGGGGCAGGTCCCCGGCCCACGCACTCGTCCCACCCGGAGCACGTCATGTCTCGACACTTCTCGCCGACCTCGGTCCCGATCGATCCGCGCATCGCGCGGGCCCCCCAGGCCTACACGACCCGCCGCGTCCCGCGCGAGGCGATGCGTTGCCTCGTGAACGATCTCGCGCCTCGCGCGGGTGATCTCGTCCTCGCGCGCGTCGAGTCGCTCGGCCATCACACCCGGCTGCATCTGCCGAACGCCCGCCGCCAGCGACTCTTCGTGGGGGACGACGTCATCGTGGCCTACGGCAATCGCTACGCCGCGAGCCAGTTCGAGGCGGTCGTGCCCGACACGCTCGAGCCGTGTCATCTCGTCGCGGGCGGCGGCATCGCAGGCCGTGCCATTGCAAAGCACCAGCGCATCCGGCGCGGCGCGACGCGCGTGACGCCCATCGGCCTCGTCGCTGCCGAGCCCGATGGTCCGCCGCTCAACGTCGCGTCCTTCGCGCTGCTGCCGAGTGCACCTGCGCCGTCGACGTTGCCGACGATCGGCTTCGTCGGGACCGGCATGGACTCGGGCAAGACCACGTCTGCAGCCCACCTCGCCCTGGGGCTCATGCGCAGCGGCATGCGCGTCGGCTACGCAAAGGTGACGGGCACCGGCGCTTCGTGCGATCCGCTGCTGCTCGTCGACGCCGGCGCCGATCCCGTGCTCGACTTCACCGATGCAGGCTTCGCCTCGACCCACGGCGAGTCGCCGGAGACGCTCTTCGGCCTGCTCCGTGAGCTCACCGGTCACCTGCATGGGGCGGGTGTCGACGTCGCGCTCGTCGAGATCGCGGATGGCCTGCTCCAGGACGAGACCGCGACACTGCTCGAGCACCCGGAGCTCACGAGCCACGTCGACGCGTTCTTCTTCGCGGCGGGAGACAGCATGGGCGCGCTGGCCGGCCTCGAGTGGCTGCGGCGGCGCGCGCTGCCTGTGCTCGGCGTGACGGGCACGATCGAGACCGCGCCGCTCCTCGTCCGTGAGTGCGAGACGGCGACGGGAGCGGATGTCGTCACACGCAAGGACCTCTCGGACCCGAGCACGGCACGCAAGCTCGTCGAGACCGCGAGGTCGGTCGGCCGCGGCCG
>CAYYSY010000431.1:0-44061 GCA_964474355.1 uncultured Spirochaetaceae bacterium
GCCAGGGAGTCACTGAGATGACCCAAGCGGTCGTAGACGCCTGACTTCTTCAGCCGATCGAGGGTCGCGATCCCCGCCGCCATCGCCAGGGGATTGCCCGAGAGCGTCCCAGCCTGATAGACGTCGCCCTCCGGCGCGACCCGGGCCATCAGCTCGCGGCTCCCGCCGTAGGCTGCTGCCGGCATCCCGCCACCGACGACCTTGCCGAGGCAGGTGAGGTGGGGCTTGATCTTGTAGAGCCGCTGGGCGCCCCCGCGGGCCACCCGAAAGCCGGTCATCACCTCGTCGAAGATCAGCAGCGCGCCGTACTGGTCACAGAGCGAGCGCAGACCTTCGAGGAAGCCCGCGACGGGCGGTATGCAGCCCATGTTGCCCGCGATCGGCTCGACGATGACGCACGCGATCTCGCCCGGCCATTTGGCGAACGCGTTCGCAACTGCGTCGAGGTCGTTGTAGGGGGCCTGCACCGTGAGCTCGGTCATCGCCTTCGGCACGCCGGGCGAGCCTGGGATGCCGAGGGTCGCGACCCCGCTGCCCGCACCGACGAGCAGCCCGTCGCTATGACCGTGGTAGCAGCCGTCGAACTTCAGCACGCGGTCGCGGCCGGTGACGCCCCGGGCGAGCCGAATCGCCGACATCGTCGCCTCGGTCCCCGACGACACCATCCGGACCTTCTGCACGCTGGGCAGCGCCCGCTTCACCGCAGCGGCGAGCCGCGTCTCGATCTCGGTTGGCGCGCCGAAGCTCGTCCCCTGCTTCATGACGCCGCGAATCGCGCGCAGCACGCCCGGGTCGGCGTGCCCGAGGATCATCGGCCCCCACGAGCCGACGTAGTCGACGTAGGTGTTGCCGTCGGCGTCGGTGATCTTGCTGCCCTTCGCGCGTTCGATGAAGGGTGGCGTGCCGCCGACCGAGCCGTACGCGCGCACAGGGCTGTTGACGCCACCCGGGATCAGCTTGCGGGCCTGGGTGAAGAGCTGCTTCGATCGCTCGTGGTTCATCGGGGTCCCTGGCGGAGCGGTCAGGCTCCTAGCCCTCTTCGACGGTCTCGGGGTCGTCCTCGGCGAGCCGCGCCACCGCGACCAGCTTCTCGTCGGCCGACAGGTTCATGACGCGGACGCCCTGGGTCGCGCGGCCCATGCTCGAGATGCCGTGGACCGGGCAGCGCAGGACCTTGCCGCGGTCGGTGATCAGCATGAGGTCGTCGCTGTCGCCCACCTGCTGGATGCCGACGACCGAGCCGTTTCGCGCCGTCGTCTTGATGTTGATGATGCCCTGACCGCCGCGCTTCTGGACGCGGTACTCGCCCACCGGCGTGCGCTTGCCGTACCCGTTCTCGGTGAGGGTCAGGATCTGCGTGTCCGGATGGATGACCTCCATGCCGACCACGCCGTCGTCACCCGAGAGCGCGATCGCCTTCACGCCGGTCGCGGTGCGGCCCATGGCGCGTGCGTCGCCCTCGTCGAAGAGGATCGCCTTGCCACCCTTCGCGGCGACGAGCACCTGGTCGCCCGGACGGGCGCGGCGCGCCGAGATCAGCTCGTCGTCCTCGGTCAGGTTGATCGCGATGATGCCCGCGCGACGCGGGTTCGCGTAGGCCTGGATCGGGGTCTTCTTGATGATCCCGTTCTTCGTGCAGAGCAGAATGCACTCGTCTTCGTGCGCGTCGGTGAAGCTGCGCACCGGCAACATCGTCTCGACGCGCTCATCGGCGCCGAGCTCGAGCACGTTCACGATCGCCTTGCCCTTGGCGGCGCGGCCGAGCTGCGGCAGCCCGTGCACCTTCAGCCAATGCACGCGGCCGCGATTCGTGAAGAAGAGCAGGTAGGCGTGCGTGCTCGCGACCGCGAGATGACGCACGAAATCTTCGTCACGCGTCTCCATGCCCTTCGCGCCCTTGCCGCCGCGACGCTGCGAGCGGTAGAGCGTGATCGGGTTGCGCTTGATGTAGCCGAGGTGGGACAGGGTCACGACCATGTCCTCCTCGACGATCAGGTCCTCGTTGGTGATGCCGCCGACGGCCTCGGTCAGCTGCGTGCGGCGCTCGTCGCCGAACTTCTCGGCGACCTCGCGCACCTCGTCGACGACGACACCGATGATGCGCTCGTCGCTCCCGAGGAGATCCTTCAGGTCTGCGATCTTCGCGCGCAGCTCCTCGAGCTCGTCGATGATCTTCTGGCGCTCCATCGCGGTCAGCGAGCGCAGGCGCATCTCGAGGATCGCCTGGGCCTGGCGCTCGCTGAGATCGAAGCGCGCCATCAGCTCGACGCGGGCGCTGGCGGCGTCCTCGCTCGCGCGGATCAACGCGATCACCTCGTCGAGGTGATCGAGCACGACCATGAAGCCTTCGAGGATGTGGGCGCGCGCCTCGGCCTGGGCGAGGTCGTAGATCGCCCGGCGGATCACGACCTCCTTGCGGAACTCGATGAACTCGCGGAGCGCGCGCTTGAGGCTCAGCGTCTCGGGCCGGCCGTTCACCAGCGCGAGCAGATTCACCGCGAACGTCGTCTGCAGCGGCGTCAGCTTGTACAGCTGGTTCAGCACGACGTCTTCGGCGGCATCGCGACGCAGCTCGATGACGATCCGCATGCCCTCGCGGCTCGACTCGTCGCGCAGATCGGTGATGCCCTCCACACGACCCTCTCGCACCAGATCGGCGATGCGCTCCATCAGCACCGACTTGTTCACCTGATAGGGGATCTCGGTGATCACGATGCGCGTGCCGCGCTTCGTCTCTTCGAAGTCGGCGGTTGCGCGCAGGGTCAGGTGGCCGCGGCCGCTCGTGTAGTAGCTGCGGATGCCGTCGGTGCCGCAGAGCTGCGCACCGGTCGGAAAGTCGGGGCCGGGCATGAGCGCCATCAGGTCGTCGACGGTGCAGTCCGGGTTGTGTGCCTCGTGGACGAGCGCCTCGGTCAGCTCGTTCAGATTGTGCGGCGGGATGTTCGTCGCCATGCCGACCGCGATGCCCGCGCTGCCGTTCGCGAGCAGGTTCGGGAAGCGCGCCGGCAGGACCGTCGGCTCCTCCATCTGGCCGTCGAAGTTCGGCTGGAAGTCGACCGTCTCGCGGTCGATGTCGCGAAGCATCTCCTCGGCGAGCTGCGCGAGCCGCGCCTCGGTGTACCGGTAGGCCGCGGCGCTGTCGCCGTCGATCGAGCCGAAGTTGCCCTGGCCGTCGACGAGCGGGTAGCGAAGCGAGAAGTCCTGGGCCATGCGGACCATCGAGTCGTAGACCGCGCTGTCGCCGTGGGGGTGGTAGTGCTTCAGCACCTCGCCCACGACACCGGCCGACTTCGAGTAGGCGCGATTGGAGTGGAGCCCCTCCTGGTTCATCGCGTAGAGGATGCGGCGATGCACCGGCTTCAGCCCATCCCTGACAGAGGGAAGCGCGCGGCTGATGATGACGGACATCGAGTACGCGAGGAACGAGCTGCGGACCTCGTCCTCGATGTTGATCGCGGTGATCTCGGGGCCACCGCCGCCGGCCGCGGCGGCGTCTTCGCCGCCCGGGCCTTCGGGACCTTCCGGATCGCTGGGACCGCGGGGATCGTCCGCCACTGGTCCTCCCTTGCTTCTCTACGTCACGCAGACCGTCGGGTCGCGTGCGCGTCGTCGGTGGGCAGCGCGAGTCGGCGCGCCCGTCCGTGGGTCAGACGTCGAGATGCTCGACGTTGAGAGCGTTGTTCTCGATGAACTGGCGTCGCGGCTCGACCACGTCACCCATGAGCGTCGAGAACACATCGTCGGCCTCGACGGCGTCCTCGATGCAGATCTGCAGAAGCACGCGGTTGTCCGAGTCCATGGTCGTCTCGGCGAGCTGGTCGGGGTTCATCTCGCCGAGGCCCTTGTAGCGCTGAATCGAGAGGCCCTTGCTGCCGGCGTCGAGCACGCGCTTCAGCAGGTCGGTGTTCGTCTGGAACACCTCGGGCTCGCCGTCCCCCTGCCTGTAGCTGAAGGGCGCGCCGCCCAGCTCGGGCTCGCGCTCGGAGAGGCGAAGCATGCGCTGGAAGTCCGAGCCGTCGATGCACGATGCGTCGAGCGCGGAGCGCAGCGCCTGGCCGCCCCGGCGGATCTTCGCGACGAGTGCAACAGCGCCGCGATCGCGCTCGACCGACCAGTCGATCGGATTCTCTTCGTCGGGATGCGCCCGCTCGAACTCGGCCTGGATCGCCGGAGCAACCTCGGTCAGCAGCGCGTCCTCGTTGGCGAGGTCTTCGCGGGTCGGGCGGCCGATGCGCGCCGCCGCGTCGACCAGGCGCTCGTCGTAGAGGCGAATCTGGAACCGGTCGAGCGCCTTCTGACGCTCGCTCGCGTTCTCGAGCAGCTCGCTCAAGCGCTCGCCCGAGATCTCGCCGCTGGCGTCGCTGACACTCGCGTCGTTCAGGCCGAGGTCGAGCAGATACGCCTCGAGTGCGGGCTCGTCCTTCAGGTACCTGCTCTTCTTGCCGCGCTTGGCCTTGAAGAGAGGCGGCTGCGCCACGTAGAGGTAGCCGCGCTCGATCAGCTCGCGCATCTGCCGGTAGAAGAACGTCAGCAGCAGGGTGCGGATATGCGACCCATCGACGTCCGCGTCCGTCATGATGACGACCTTGTGGTAGCGGGCCTTGTCCGCGTTGAAGTCGTCGCCGATGCCGCAGCCGAGCGCCGCGATGATCGCCTGGATCTCCGCGCTCCCGAGCATGCGGTCGAGCCGCGCTCGCTCGACATTCAGGATCTTGCCTCGAATCGGCAGGATGGCCTGCGTCTCGCGGCTGCGGCCCTGCTTCGCGGTACCGCCCGCCGAGTCGCCCTCGACGATGAAGATCTCGCACTTCGAAGGGTCGCGCTCCTGGCAGTCGGCCAGCTTGCCCGGCAGACTGAAGTCGCTGAGCGCGCCCTTTCTCCGAGCGAGCTCCCTCGCCTTGCGCGCCGCTTCGCGGGCCTTCGCCGCCTCGACGACCTTCGCCACGATCGGCTTCGCGACCTTCGGGTTCTCTTCGAGGAAGGTCGTCAGCTGCTCGTAGAAGATGCCTTCGACGATGCCGCGCACCTCGCTGGTGCCGAGCTTCGACTTCGTCTGCCCCTCGAACTCGGGCTGCGGCAGCTTCACCGAGATCACAGCGGTGAGGCCTTCGCGCAGGTCGTCGCCGGTCACGCTCGGCGCCTCGCCCTTGCTGTTCTTGTTGTGGTTCGCGAGGTAGCGGTTGATCGAGCGGGTGAGCGCCGTGCGGAAGCCGATGAGGTGCGTACCGCCTTCGACGGTGTTGATGTTGTTCGCGAACGAGTAGACGCTCTCGTTGTACGAGTCGTTGTACTGCAGCGCGATCTCGACGGTCACCGTGCGTCCGTCGCTCTCGAGCGGTCGCTCGCCGACGACGAAGATCGGCTCCTCGTGGAGCGGCGAGCGCGAGCCGTTCAGGTGCTCGACGAATGAGACGATGCCGCCCTCGTACTTGAAGTCGTGCTCTTTGTCGTTGCGCTCGTCGTGCACGATGATGCGCACACCGGCGTTCAGGAACGACAGCTCGCGCAGCCGCTTCGAGAGGACGTCGAACGAATACTCGGTCTGCGCGAAGATCTCGCCGTCGGGATGGAACGTGACGGTCGTGCCGGTCTCTTCCGCCTCACCGATGACCTGGACGGGACCGTCGGGTACACCGCGCTGGTAGGTCTGGTGCCAGAGCTTGCCGCCGCGCTTGATCCACAACTCGAGCTTGCTCGAGAGCGCGTTCACCACCGACACGCCGACACCGTGCAGGCCGCCCGAGACCTTGTAGCTGTTCTCGTCGAACTTCCCGCCGGCATGCAGCGTGGTCATCACGACCTCGCAGGCCGCGCGTCCCTCGGACTCGTGCATGTCGGTGGGGATGCCGCGCCCGTTGTCGATGACGGTGATGCTGTTGTCCGGATGGATCGTGACGCGAATCTCGTCGCAGTGGCCGGCGAGCGCTTCGTCGATGGAGTTGTCGACGATCTCGTAGACGAGGTGGTGCAACCCATCGGGACCCGTGGTCCCGATGTACATCGCCGGGCGTTTTCGCACCGGCTCGAGGCCCTCGAGGACCTCGATGGAGCTGGCGTCATAGCTCAATGAAACGATTTCCCGCGCGGTCCCTGCAGCGTCGGCAGGGCGGCCTCGGACCGGGATTCCCCCATCCCGTTAGAGGCCCTGAAACGCGCGAGGAGAGTACCCGAAGCATCGGGGGCCGGAAAGGCCCCGAGCCCAATCCGATCGGCAGCTTGGAGCGGGTCCTCGTGGCTCTGAAGGGCGGATTTTCGCGGAGTCGGACCCCGCTTTTCGCTTCGGGCCGGTCAGATCCGCATCGGCATGACCACGGCAAGGGTGTCCGGGTCGTCGGTCGGAGTCACTCTCGCCGGGCTCAGATCGTCCACGAACGAGAGCTGGACCTCCTTGCCATGGGTCGCCGCGAGGGCGTCCTGGAGGTACTTCGCGTTGAAGCCGATCGAGATCGGCTCGCCGCCGTACTCGACGTCCAGCTCCTCACGGGCATCGCCGAGATCGGGGTTGTTCGACGAGATCACGAGCTGCGAGTCTGAGAGCTCGAGCTTCACCGCCCGGCTGCGCTCGCTCGAGAGCAGGGCCACGCGGCGTACCGCTCGCGCGATTTCTTCGACGGGCAGGGTCAGCGTGGTGCGCTGGTCGCTGGGGATCACCTGTCGGTAGTTCGGGAACTCGCCCTCGATGAGGCGCATGACGAGGGTCACGTCGCCCTTTCGGGCCAGACCGTTGTTGCCCTCGAACGCCAGCTCGATCTCGTCGGCGTCGTCTTCGTCGACGAGCCTCTTCAGCTCGGCCAGGCCCTTTCGAGGGATGATCACCCCGCTCGAGAGCCCCTCGACCTCGCTCGTGAGGTTCCGGTCGACGAGTGCGAGGCGATGGCCATCGGTGGCCGCCATTCGGATCTTCCCGGAGTCCTCGAGGACCTCGAGGAAGACGCCGTTCAGGTTGTACCGGGTCTCGTCCGCCGAGGCGGCGTACATCGTGCGCTCGATCATCGAGCCGAGCACCGCTGACTGCACGGGGACCGTCTTCTCGGGTGCGAAGACCGGGAGCGTCGGATACTCCTCGCTCGAGGTACCGGCGAGGGTGAAGCGCGCTCGGGCGCACTGGATCTCGAGGTACGCGTTCGGCGTCGACTCGAGGGTCACGGTATCCTCGGGAAGCTCGCGAACGATCTCGAAGAACTTCTTCGCCGAGACCGTCAGCCCGCCGGGCTCGGTGATCTCGGCCTCGTGGGCCCCGCGGATGCCGACCTCGAGATCGGTGGCTGCGATCTCGAGCTTGCCGTCTGCGGCGTCGAGCAGCGCGTTCGCGAGAATCGGCATCGAGTTGCGCTTCTCGACGATCGACTGGATGCGGGCGAGGCCCCGTTGCAGCTCGGATTTGGCGATCGTGAGTTTCATCCCGAAGCTCTTCCCATATTCAATGGATTTGTTTTTTTAGTAGCAGTAGGGTTCACGAACGGCGACAAACGCACTCCAAGTACGCGAAATCATTGAGAATTCGGATGTGTCTCGGATTGTCCGGGACGTCCCCCCTACCCCCTTCGGACGACATCGCCTCACCCCGGCCACGACAAGGGTGCGCGGATTTGTCGCGATCTTACCACGCGGGCTACCGCTTCGGGGCGCAGCGGCGTGCGAAACGCCTGAAACCGGGACGCTTTTCGCTCCTCTGCGGGTTGGCACGGGGGCGGGGCGGTCGCTACTCTGCGCCGCCTCGTGAGCCCCGCCGGCACGACCGGTCGGAGCTCTCACCAGCGCCAGATCTCAAATCATCGGATCGATCGTCGGACCGGAGGCTCGGTCTGTCGGATCGGGTCGATCGATCGAAGGCCATCGAACGCTACTGAAGGCGAGAGACGAATCTGAACGCGGCGACGCGCGCCCCCTGGCCCCCACCTCGGGTCTGGGACGCCCCGCCGCACCCCATCTGATGCTGCGATGCGCGGTGAGCGACCGGTCACCGGTCGCTCGCTGGCCGAACGCCCCGCCGCCCGCACGAATCCGCGGGCGACGACACGGGCGCGCCGAGGCATGGCAAGCAGCACGGACGGAGGGGAGAGGTAAAGATGAAGAGGACCTATCAGCCGAGCCGCATCAAGCGCCTCCGCAAGCACGGCTTCCGCAGCCGCATGAAGACGAAGGCCGGTCGCGCGATCCTGAAGCGCCGGCGCTCGAAGGGCCGCAAGCGGCTTGCTGCCACGGTTCCCTCCAAGTAGCCATGACGACGCGGACCGGCCGCTTCCAACGGTCGGACCGGGTGCGGCGCTCGATCGACTATCGCCGCATCTCGCGCACCGCCGCCCGTCACGGATCACGCGAATTCGTGGTTCTCGTGGCCCCTCTGGGCCATTTCGGTGATGGGCAGCCAGCTTCTACGCGACGTCTCGGGCTCACGGTCAGCCGCAAGGTCGGGAATGCCGTGGCTAGAAATCATGTCAAGCGACGTGTACGCGAGTGGTTCCGGGCGGAGCGCAGTGCGCTGCCCGAGAACGTCGATCTCGTGGTGATCGCGAAGCCCGGCGCGGCCGAGCTCGACAGCGCCGAGCTGCGTGCATCGCTGCATCACGCGCTGGCCTCGGCGCCCCGCTCGCGTCGCCGCAGGAGCCGCAATGGGTGAAGCCGTGTCTTGTGACAGCGATGGACGTCGACCGGCCGCGGGCCTGGTCGCGCTCCCCGCTCGTCTCGCCGTCGTGTTGATCCGGCTCTACCAGCTGACGCTCTCGCGCCTCTTCGGCTCGCGCTGCCGCTTCCATCCGAGCTGCTCGCAGTACTCGCTCGAGGCCATCTCGCGGTACGGCCTGCTCCGCGGCGCCTTCCTCGGTGTCCGCCGCATCGGGCGCTGTCATCCCTTCCACGACGGCGGCTTCGACCCCGTTCCCTGAGGATCCACGACCTTGGACCGAAACCTGATCCTCGCCGTCGCGCTCTCGATGCTCGTGTTCACGGCGTGGTCCGCCTGGCAGGCCTCGATGGCGCCTCCGCCCGAGGAGGCAGCGCTCGAGCAGCGCCTCGACGAGGAGACGGCCGAAGGCGCAGGAGAGGTGGAGGCCACCCCTTCGGTGGATCGGGCAGAGCCCGGGCAGCCCCTTGCGGGTGCGCAGGAGCAGCCGGAAGTCGTTGCCGCTGAAAGAGAATATCTCGATTCGGTTCGGGCCGTGGAGCCCTGGTCCGTCGAGCTCGACAGCCCGCGTGTGAGCAGCCGGCTCACGAATCGCGGCGCCACCTTCGACCGTTGGGCGCTGCTCGACTACAAGCAGCGGCCGCGCGAGGCCGCTCCAGTGGAGCTCCTCGCACAGAGCGCGCCGTACGATGTGGTGCTCGCAACGCCGCTCGAGGAGCTCGGCTTCGGCGATCTGAGCTCGGTGCGCTGGGACGTCGTCGACGAGGGCCCGGACGAGGTGACCTTCGCCCTCGTGCGCGGCGGCGTGCGTGTGACGAAGACCTACCGGCGCGCGGCCAGCGACTACGGATTCCATCTCGACATCAAGGTTGAGAACCAGACCGATCGCATCTTCTCGCCCGAGTTCGAGATCGTGTGGCCCGCCGTGCTCGGCGAGTCGAAGGAGTCGGAGCAGCTCTCGCTTCTCGCGTTCGACGTCGAGGGCGCGACCAGGGAGCTGGTCGCAGGCCTCGGTGGTAGCGGCTTCATGGGCGGCATCTTCGGCGGTGGCGACGACGGTCCGCCGACGTTCACCGATGGTGTGCGCTGGGCCGGCGCCGACCTCAAGTACTTCGCGGGGCTCGTCGTGCCGCCGAAGGGCGTCGGCTCGAAGGTCGTCTTCGAGACGTTCGAGCCCGGCAAGGCCGGCGCGATGGTGATGCGGCTCGAGCCCACGCCGGTCGATCCGGGCCTGTCGGTCACGCGCTCGTTCTTCGTGTTCATGGGTCCGAAGGAGCCGCCGCTCCTCGAGTCGCTCGGCAATGACCTCAACGAGTCGATCGATCGCGGCTGGTCGTGGATCTCCCCGCTCGCCGCGTTCTTCGAGCGCGCGTTGCACTTCCTCTACGCCTTCATCCCGAACTATGGCGTCGTGATCATCGTGCTCACGATCCTCGTGCGCCTCGCGACCTGGCCGATCATGGCCAAGCAGATGAAGAGCGCCGAGAAGATGCGCGAGCTGATGCCGCGTCTGAAGGAGCTGCAAGAGAAGTACAAGGACGACAAGCAGAAGCAGAGCGAGGAGACGTTCAAGCTCTATCGCGAGACAGGCGTGAATCCGCTCGCTGGCTGCTTCCCGCTGCTTCTCCAGATGCCGGTCTTCATCGGCCTGTTCTATGCGCTGCAGAGCTCGATCGATCTGCGGCACGCGCCGTTCATGCTGTGGATCAACGATCTATCGCAGCCGGCGACCCTGTTCTACCTGCCGGGACTCGACTTCCCCGTCCGACTGCTTCCTATCTTGATGGGCGCCAGCATGTACGCTCAGCAGAAGATGACGCCGCAGACGGGGATGGATCCCGCTCAGCAGAAGATGATGCTCATCATGATGCCCGGCATGATGCTCTTCATCTCTTGGAGTTTCCCATCCGGGCTCGTTCTCTACTGGACGGTCAGCAATCTGCTTGGCATCGGACATCAACTTCTGGTGCGACGCAAGATGGAGCAGAAGAAGGCGGC
Organism: uncultured Spirochaetaceae bacterium; assembly: GCA_964474355.1. Taxonomy (GTDB): domain Bacteria; phylum Myxococcota_A; class UBA9160; order UBA9160; family UBA4427; genus CAYYSY01. The sequence goes on from CAYYSY010000431.1 coordinate 10,622, forward strand.
TGGCTGAGGACGTCCCAGCAGTGCACGCACTCATCGCGTGCACGATTGAAGAAGACGGAGTGAGTGATGTACGACAGGAAGAACGAAGCGAACGAGTTCGTGGCGGACACGGTCGAGGAGGCGACGGCAGCAGCTGTGCGCTTCTACGACATGGACGCGGACGAGCTCCGGATCTCGCAGGCACCCGCCGGCGAGATCTACGGCCTCGGTGGCCGAGCGGCCATCGTGGCGGTCCCGAAGAACGCGAAGCCCCCTGCACCGTCGCGTGACGGTGGTGAGGGCGGCCGGGGTCGCGATCGTGGCGAGCGCCGCGAACGCGGTGGCCGGGGCGAGCGCGGCGGCCGTGGCCGGCGTGATCGTGGCGATCGGGGAGACCGAGGTGACCGGGGTGATCGGGGCGGCCGAGAGAGCCGCAACGAGGCCCCGGCCGCCTCGGCGGGTCCGCTCGGCAAGGCGACTCGCAGCGGAGACTTGAGCGACGTCGGTGAGTTCGTGGCTGGCGTGATGGAGCGGCTGCGGATCGGAGACCTCGAGGTGTCCGAGACGCGCGAGGGCGACATGCTCGTCGTCCAGCTCGATGGCGATGCGGTGAAAAACCTACACTCTGCAGATGCACGCGCGACCGACGCGCTGCAGCTGATCGCAAACCAGGCGGCCAAGCAGAAGGACGAAGACGCACCTCGTGTCGTGATCGAGATCGACGGCGAGTCGGATGATCGGGATAGCTCGCTGATCGAGCTGGCTGCTCGCGCGTTGAAGCGTGCGCGATCGACCTCACGGAGCATTGCGCTCGACCCGATGAGCCCGCGCGATCGCCGAGTGATCCACCTCGCCGTGCGAGAGGAAGAGGGCGTCGCGACGATGTCGATCGGGAGCGGGCGCTTCCGCCAGGTGCTGGTCGTACCGGAAGGTGCCCGCGAGTACGAGGAGGCCCTCGAGGCCAGCGACGGCGGCGCTAGCTGAGTCAGAGCGCGGTCGCGGCCGGAGCCGCTGCGACGTCTGCTGATTCGCAAGTTTTTGAGGGGCGGGGCGCTTGGGCGCTCCGCCCTTCGTACTTCTGGGCTGCTCCTCTCCTCGGCGAGGCTGCGAGGGTTCGATCGAGCTGCACGCCTCGCCTGTTTCGAGTCGCGATTGGCAGGGGAGAAGGACCCCGCGTTGAGGCCCCAGCGCATTCGGCGCGCCGACTCTGCAGACCCGGTCGAGCGACTGGCCGGTGCCGTCTGCTCGGAGGGTCTCCGTTCCACGTGGAACGCCGGGGAGAGTCGGGCGGCCGCGGGGCGGGCTCTTGGCCGCTGGCTGGCTTCCGTTCCACGTGGAACGCAAGCCGTTGGGCGGCTCGATTCGACGCCCCGTCGCCTGTTCCGTTCCACGTGGAACACGATCGTAACGGCCGCCCGGCCGTCGGTCGCCTGCGTTCACGCACGACTCTGAGCGTCTCGGCACGTCCGGCCGCGAGGCAGCGTTCCACGTGGAACGGATTCGACGCACTGCCAGGGGCGTCTGGTAGGATGGCCCTCGGCGCGCAATCGTGTCCCGTCGCCACTCCTGGCTCCGATCGAATGGCTGACCGATGGCTCACGATCCGGAAATCGAAGCGGTACTGAACGAGATACTCCGGCTCCTCGAGCCCCCCGCGCCGGAGCTCGCGGTCGATCGGCTCGCCGAGCTGGCCCGGCTCGTGGAGGAGTGGGGCGGCCGGATGAACCTCAGCGGCCACCGAAGCGCCCAAGCCATCTGCGAGTCACTGATCGCTGACGCGGTCGGCATGCTCATCGAGCTCGAGCGAGCGATCGGTGCGCCAGTCGCGCGGCGAGTGATCGACCTCGGCTCGGGCGCCGGGTTTCCCGGCCTGCCGATCGCCATCCTTCGGCCCGGTGCCGAGATCTACCTGGTCGAGATCCGCGAGCGGAGACACTTCTTCCAACGCGCCGCCTGCCGCACGCTCGGCCTGAAGAACGCCCATCCCGTCCGGGCGCGGATCGAAGACCACGCCACGGGCCCAGGCCACATCGTGATGGCCCAGGCAGTCGGACCGATCGCCGAGGTGGTCGAAGCGATGCGCGCGTATCTGTCTCCCGGATCATGGGCAGTCGTGCCTGGAGGCGCCGAGCTGGAGAGCCCCGCTGCAGCCGCCGATCTCGAGCCCATCGTCGTGGACTACCGATCGCCGATCCTCGACCAGCCGCGCCGACTCTGGATCGGCCGCGCGAAAGCCCGCTGAGTCCCAGCTCAGCGCTCGAGAGTGGGCCGCATCGCGCATCCGCCTGGGCGGGGGCCCGAGCGTGTGGTACCTCTCGCGAGATCTTGGGGGGTCCATGGCGAAGGCCAGCCACGTCATCGCAGTCGTGAATCAGAAGGGGGGCGTCGGTAAGACGACGACCGCCGTCAATCTCGCTGCCTGCTTCGCCGCAACGGAGCGCCGCACGCTCCTCATCGATTTGGACCCCCAGGGGAACGCGAGCAGCGCGTTCGGTATAGGCGATTCCCCACAGCATGTGTACGACGTCCTGATCGGTGAGGCGACGATCGAGCAGGTCGCCCTCCGCTCGTCGATCGAGTACCTCGACGTGCTCCCCGCTGGCCCGGACCTGGTCGGCGCCGAAATCGAGCTGGTCACCGCCGAGAGCCGCGAGCACAAGCTCGCCGAAGCGATCGCCCGCGCTCATGACCGTTACGAGCTGGTCGTCATCGACTGTCCGCCGTCGCTCGGGCTGCTGACGCTCAACGCATTGACCGCGGCCGACTCCCTGCTCATCCCGCTGCAGTGCGAGTACTACGCACTCGAAGGGCTCGCGCGGCTGACCGAGACCAGCGAGCTCGTTCGCGAGAACTTGAATCCAGCTCTGCAACTTCTCGGCATCGTCCTCACGATGGTCGACATGCGGAACAACCTCGCGCGCCAGGTCGAGGCCGAGGTGCGCCGGCACTTCGGCGACAAGGTCTATCGCACGCGCGTGCCACGAAACATCCGGCTCAGCGAGGCGCCGAGCCACGGCAAGCCGATCATCCTCTACGACATCCATTCGAAGGGCGCCGTGGCGTATCTGAAGCTGGCGGAGGAGATCCTCGAGAAGGCGCCATTCGCCGCCTCGCGCCACGCAGCGTTGCCCGACGAGCAGAGTGCCGGCGCCACTGACACGACCACCCACACGACCACCGAAGAAGAGGTGAGCGCGACCGCTTCGGAAGACGAAGCATAGAGCCGCGCTCTCGTCCATCGAATGGGCGGACCGACGAGAGCAAGCGAGACCGAGCGTGAGGAGCGGGAGGGGGGAGCCCACATGAGTGCCAAGCGAAGCGCGTTGGGCCGCGGCCTGAACGCGTTGATTCCGAGCCAGGGCCAGGGGGGCAGACAGCCCACGGCGCCCCGGCCGTCCAAGCGCGCTACCGATTCCGATGCAAGCGATCGGTCGAAGCAGGAGACCGACGCCGCGATCGCCCCGTCTCCGTCCGAGACCACCGCCGTCGCTCCCCAGCGCTTGCGCGTGGCCGAGATCGATCCGAACCCCGATCAGCCGCGCCGCCGCTTCGACCCCGCCGAGCTGCAGAAGCTGGCCCAGTCGATCATGCGGCACGGCGTGCTGCAGCCGATCGTCGTCCGCCGTGTCGGCGACCGCTATCAGCTCGTCGTCGGCGAGCGGCGTTGGCGCGCGAGTCGGGCAGCGGGGCTCGAGGAGATCCCCGCGGTGGTCGCGGACGTCGATCCCGACGACCAGCTCGAGCTCGCCATCGTCGAGAACGTCCAGCGCCACGACCTCAACCCGATGGAGCTCGCGATCGCCTACCGGGCGCTCGCGGACCAGGGCCACACCCAGGAGGAGATCGGCCAGAAGGTCTCGATGGACCGTTCCTCGGTCGCCAACCACCTGCGCCTGCTCGAGCTCTCGCGCGACCTGCAGGAGGACGTCGAGGCGGGTCGCCTCTCGATGGGCCACGCGAAGGCGCTCCTCCAGGTCACGAATACCGAGCGTCGGCTGCACGTGCGAGACCGCATCGTGGCCGACGGTCTGTCCGTGCGCGCCGCGGAGAAGCTGGCGCGCGATACCGCCGGTCCGAGCGCCCGCCGCAAGGCGGACAAGAAGCCCGCTCTCGCCGCGGCCGAGCTCGACGCGAACACGCGCCACCTGATCGAGGTGCTCGAGCGCCGCTACCAGGCGCGGGTGTCGATCCGCGACGAAGGAGGCAAGGGTCGGGTCGAGATCGAGTTCGCCGGCCCCGAGGACCTCCACCGCATCACTTCGTTGCTCCTGGGCGAGGGCTGAGCACGTGTCCGACGCCATCGTACTCACGAGCCAGCAGCCCGGCGACCCGCAGCGGGCACCTCGCTCCTCGGCGCCGCAGCCCGACTCCGCCCGCCGCGGCGCATCCGAGCCCGGTGAGAGCCTCGTCCCCAGCGGCTTTCGCTTCGAGGGCACGGTGGCATTTCACGGACGGGCGCACCTCGACGGCCACGTGACGGGCCGGGTCGAGGGCCGGGGCCGACTCGAGGTGGGTCCGAGTGGCCATCTCGAGGGCGACGTCCGCGCCGACGAGCTCGTCGTAGCCGGCACCATCGAAGGCGACCTCGAGGTGGCTCACCGCCTCGAGCTCCAGGAGGGCGCCCGGGTGTGCGGGGCCATCCGGACGGCCTCGTTGGAGATGCACGAGGGCGCGATTCTCGACGGTCCATGCGCCGTCGTCGCGGCGGTCGCCGACGCCGATTCGTGACCGGCAACAGACGGTTGCGCCGGTTGAATCTGGGCGGAGCTATGCCAAACTGCTCCCGCCCAGACCCCCTCCGGGCCCCGTCTACGCCCCTCGGAGCGGCCCTTTCACGGCCCCTCCCTCGAGCCGATTCAGTAGTGGATCGAGGAGAGAACGAGGGTCGGATGACGGCCCAACGAGCGCGGTGAGGGCACGAGTTCCATCGCATGGATTCAACGCACCAGCCCGAGCTGGCCACCCCGCGCTCCGCGCAGCGCGCGCGAGGGGCCTGCTCGAAGAACGCCGACACCCTCAGTCGACGACGACGTGGAGTGAACGTGAAGCCGACCACGGAAGAGCGACAATCGACGCGGCCGCGACGCGCAGCGCGCGCCCGCATCGTGTCGCTGCCGACCCCGCAATCCATCTCTTCTTCTTCCGTTCGCTCCTCCGGTCTCCGGCTCCTGGCGTTCCTGATCGCGACTGCGGCCATGGCCACGCCGGCGCTGGCAGCCGATGCGCTCGTGCTCGAGCCCGATCCGCCGATCCTCATCGGCCTCATCGTCGGGTTCGTCGTGCTCATGTTCCCGACCAACCAGCTCATCTTCAAGCCAATCTTCCGCGCCCTCGACGAGCGCGACGAGCGCATCGAAGGTGCGCGCAGCCGTGCCACGCAGATCCAGCGTGATGCCGACACCGTGCTCGCCGACTACGAGAGCCGGATTCGCGAGGCCCGCATCGACGCGGACACGACACGCAAGGAACAGATCGCGGCCGCACGCACCGAGCAGGGTGCGATGACGGGCGCTGCGCGAAGCGAGGCCGAGGCACAGATCGAGCGCGCCCGCGCGACCCTGGCGAGCGATCTCGAAGATGCGCGTCAGAGCATGCGTGCCGACGCGCAGGAGCTCGCGCGCTCGGCCGCCGAGCAGATCCTGGGACGGAGCCTGTGATGATGCGAGCCACGGCGACCCGCGCGGGTGACCCGGCGACGCTGCAACGGACGCTCCGCCTCGGTGTGCTCTCACTCGCCGGCCTGGTCGTCGCTTCTCCTGCCCTCGCGGCGGGTGGCGGCGAGGACGCGGTGAAGATCACGATCTGGCAGGGCATCAATCTGCTGATCCTGATCGGTGTCATCGTCTACGCGGCCCGCGGCCCGGTCATGTCGTTCTTCGGTGATCGCCGCTCGAAGATCCAGAACGACCTCGAAGAGGCGGCGCGGCTGCTCTCCGAGGCCGAGACGCGCAACTCCGAGCTCCAGCGGCGCCTCGTCGACCTCGGCAGCGAGATCGAGGAGATTCGCGAGACGACGCGCGCGCGAGCCGAGGAGGAGAGCGAGCGGATCCTCGCCGAGGCGCGCAAGGCCGCCGAGCGCATCCGCGCCGACGCCACGGCCGCGGTCGACCAGGAGCTGCGCCGCGCCCAGAACGAGCTGCGCGACGAGGCCGCGAGCCTCGCGCTCAGCGCCGCCGCCGACATCCTTCGGGAGCAGATCGCCGAGAGCGACCGCGACCGACTGCTGGACGAGTTCATCACCCGGGTCGAGCCTGGCGGCAACGGCTGAGCCCGGCACTGGATCGACACACCGCCCGATGGCGCCGCGCGATCACGCGGGCCGCCACGGGCGAAGCCCAGAGCGACGAGACGACACGACATGAAGTCACACGCAGCCGCCCTCCGATACGCCAAGGCGCTCTTCGGCCTCGCGAAGGACGAACGACGCCTCGCCGACGTACGCGAGGAGGTCGAACGCTTTGCTGAGCTGCTCGACACCCATGCCGAGCTGCGCGGCGCGCTGCAGCAGCCGCTGCATCCCGCCCACGAGCGCAAGGCGGTCGTGAAGGCGCTGGCCGGGCCCGCACAGCAGAGCGAAACGCTCATCAACTTCTACAGCTTCCTCATCGACCAGCGCCGCCTGGTCGACTTCCAGGCGATCTGCGAGGAATTCGAGCGCCTGGCCGACGAAGACGCTGGCCTCACCACCGCCGAGGTCGTCGCCGCGAGTCCGATGGACGAGCGTCGCCGCGACCGCCTCCGCCGCGCTCTCTCGGAGCGCACGGGCCGCGAGGTGCGGCTCGAGGTCACGGTCGATCCCGAACTCATCGGGGGCGCCGTCGCCAAGGTGGGCGACCTCGTCTTCGACGGAAGTCTCCGCACGCAGCTCAGCCAGCTGCGGGCCAACCTCACGAAGGGACAGTGAGAGATGGACATCAAGCCCGGTGAAATCACCGACATCCTCAAGCGGGAGATCAAGGAGTACGACCGCGAGATCGACGTCGCCGAAACGGGGACCGTGCTGAACGCCGGTGACGGCATCGCACGCGTCTACGGTCTCGAGAACGCGCTCGCCGGTGAGCTCGTCGAGTTCCCCGGTGGCATTCGCGGCATGGTGCTCAACCTCGAAGAGGACAACGTCGGTATCGCCGTGATGGGCGACGCGACGGCGATCAAGGAAGGCGACCTCGTGCGTCGCACCGGTCGCATCATCGAGGTGCCGGTGGGTGACGGGCTGCTCGGACGCGTGGTCGACGCGCTCGGCTCGCCGATCGACGGCAAGGGCGAGATCGCCTCTGAGGGCAGCCGCCAGGTCGAGATCAAGGCCCCGGGCATCGTCGAGCGCAAGTCGGTCGACGAGTCGCTCGCGACCGGCATCAAGGCCATCGACGCGATGGTCCCGATCGGTCGCGGCCAGCGGGAGCTGATCATTGGTGATCGCCAGACGGGCAAGACCGCCATCGCCCTCGACACGATCATCAACCAGAAGGGCAAGGACGTCATCTGCGTCTACGTCGGCATCGGCCAGAAGCAGTCGACGATCGCGCAGGTGGTGGACAAGCTGAACCAGTTCGACGCGATGGAGTACACGATCATCGTCGCGGCGACGGCGTCCGACCCGGCCCCGCTCCAGTACATCTCGCCCTACACGGGCGTGACCATGGCCGAGCACTTCTGCGCCCAGGGCAAGCACGTGCTCATCGTCTACGACGATCTCTCGAAGCAGGCCGTGGCCTACCGCCAGCTCTCACTGCTGCTCCGCCGCCCGCCGGGCCGCGAGGCGTACCCGGGCGACGTGTTCTACATCCACAGCCGGCTGCTCGAGCGCGCCTGCAAGCTCAGCGACGAGCGTGGCGGCGGCTCGATCACGGCGCTGCCGATCATCGAGACCCAGGCGGGCGACGTGTCGGCGTACATTCCGACCAACGTCATCTCGATCACCGACGGCCAGATCTTTCTCGAGACCGATCTGTTCAACTCGGGCATCCGCCCGGCGATCAACGTCGGTCTCTCGGTGTCGCGCGTGGGTGGCGCCGCACAGACGAAGGCCACCAAGGCGGTCGCCGGTCAGCTCAAGCTGAACCTGGCGCAGTACCGCGAGATGGCGGCCTTCGCGCAGTTCGGCTCCGACCTCGACAAGGCCACGCAGGAGCAGCTGGCCAACGGCGAGCGTCAGACGGAGATCCTGAAGCAGGGTCAGTACTCGCCGCTTCCGATGGAGGAGCAGGTGGTGTCGATCTACGCATCGACGCCCCAGGACGATCGTGACAGCTGGATCCGCAAGCTCGAGCTCACGGACATCCAGCGCTACGAGAGCGAGATGCTCGAGTACGTTCGGACGTCGCACGGCGGCGTCCTCGACGCGATCCGCGACAGCGGCAAGTTCGAAGAGGACACCGAGCAGAAGCTCATCGCGGCGCTCGACGCCTTCGCGGAGATCTTCCAGCCGTCGACCACGAGCGGCACTGGCGAAGAGGCGGCCTGAGTTGGCGAACCTGCGAGACATCAAGCGCCGGATCGTCAGCGTCCAGTCGACGCAGAAGATCACGAGCGCCATGAAGATGGTGGCGGCCGCGAAGCTGCGCCGGGCCCAGGACGCGACCGAGAGCGCCCGGCCCTACGCGCAGCGCATGCGAGAGACGCTCGAAGAGGTGGCGGCCGGCTCGCCCGACGCCGAGCACCCGCTCCTCGACACGCGCGAGGACAAGGGTGCGAATCGCGTGCTCATGGTGATCCCCGTGACCTCCGACCGTGGCCTCGCGGGCGCGTTCAACAGCCAGATCTGCAAGGCGACCGAGGCTCTGATCGCCGAGCGCGAGAAGCGCTACGCGGACATCCGCATCACGTGCATCGGCAAGAAGGCCGGCGACTTCTTCAGGCGGCGGCGGCCGAAGCAGCTGGACTACGTGCACGAGGTGGGCGGCAACGTCACCTATCTCGAGGCGCAGTCTGTCGCGAAGCGCATCATCGAGCGCTTCGAGGACGAGCAGATCGACGAGGGGGTCTTCGTCCACAACGAGTTCATCTCGACGATGACCCAGACGCCTCGCATCGTGCAGCTGCTGCCCTTCGTGTCGTCGGTGCTCGACGGTGAGCCGGCCGAAGAAGAAGAGGACAAGATCGAGCACGAGATCGAGCCCTCGCCGGAGGCGCTGCTCTCGACCCTGGTCCCGCGCGCCGTCGAGGTAGAGGTGTTCCGAGCGATGCTCGAGAACCAGGCCGGCGAGCACGCCGCGCGCATGACCGCCATGGAGAGCGCGACGAAGAACACCGAGGAGCTGATCGAGAAGCTCACCCTCGAGTACAACCGGGCCCGCCAGGCCGCGATCACCAGTGAGCTGGTCGAGATCGTGACCGGCGCTCAGGCCCTGGAGTAGGAAGAGCTACGCGGCCCGGCAGGGCCGCGATCGTGAAGTCAGCGGCGCGCGCATCGCGTCGCGATACGGAGCAAGCGACACGCGAAGCGTGGCGCGACCTGGAGAGAGAAGAGATGGAAACCGGCACGATCGTTCAGGTGATGGGCCCCGTGGTCGACGTGGAGTTCCCGCCCGGGAACCTCCCCGACACGATGACCGCGCTCAAGACCAGCAACGCAGCGATCAACGACGAGGAGGACAACCTCGTCGTCGAGGTCGCCCTCCACCTCGGTGAGAACACGGTGCGCTGCATCGCGATGGACACGACCGACGGTCTTCGCCGCGGTCAGCCGGTCAAGAACACCGGCGCGCCCATCACGATTCCGGTCGGCCCCGAGACGCTCGGCCGCATCATGAATGTCATCGGTGAGCCGGTCGACGAACGTGGCCCGATCGTGACCGAGATGACCTACCCGATCCATCGCCCGCCGCCGGAGTTCGTCGATCAGTCGACGTCGGTGGAGGTGCTCGAGACGGGCATCAAGGTCGTCGACCTGATCGCTCCGTATCCGAAGGGCGGCAAGGTCGGCCTCTTCGGCGGCGCCGGCGTGGGCAAGACCGTCGTCATCATGGAGCTCATCAACAACATCGCGAAGGAGCACTCGGGCTACTCGGTGTTCGCCGGTGTGGGTGAGCGCACGCGCGAGGGCAACGATCTCTGGCACGAGATGCAGGACTCGGTGCTGAGCGACGGCTCGACGGTGCTCGACAAGGCCGCGCTCGTGTACGGCCAGATGAACGAGCCGCCGGGCGCCCGCGCCCGCGTCGGCCTCACGGGTCTGACCGCCGCCGAGTACTTCCGCGACGAAGAGGGCAAGGACGTGCTCCTCTTCGTGGACAACATCTTCCGCTTCACGCAGGCGGGCTCCGAGGTGTCGGCGCTCCTCGGCCGCATTCCCTCGGCGGTGGGCTATCAGCCGACCCTGGCGACCGACATGGGGCTCCTGCAGGAGCGCATCACGTCCACCAAGAAGGGCTCGATCACCTCGGTGCAGGCGATCTACGTTCCCGCCGACGATCTCACCGACCCCGCGCCTGCCACCGCGTTCACGCACCTCGACGCGACGACGGTGCTGAACCGCGCGCTCACCGAGATCGGCATCTACCCCGCGGTGGACCCGCTCGACTCGACCTCGCGCATTCTCGATCCTCAGGTCGTGGGCGACGAGCACTACGAGGTCGCGCGTGGCGTCCAGCAGACGCTCCAGAGCTACAAGGATCTGCAGGACATCATCGCGATTCTCGGCATGGACGAGCTCAGCGAAGAGGACAAGCTGACGGTGGATCGCGCGCGCAAGATCCAGCGCTTCCTGTCGCAGCCCTTCCACGTGGCCGAGCAGTTCACGGGCACGCCGGGCTGCTACGTCCGACTCGACGAGACGATCCGCGGCTTCAAGGAGGTGCTCGAGGGCAAGCACGACGATCTGCCCGAGCAGGCCTTCTACATGGTCGGTGGCATCGACGACGTGATCGAGAAGGCCAAGACGATCGCGTAGCGCGATGCCCGCGCCCGCGCGGAGCACGCGTCGACGAACGAGGGAGTGAACCGATGCCGATCAACCTGATCGTGGTGACGCCCGCAGGCGAGGCCTTCTCGGAGCCGGTGAACGGCGTCGTGCTGCCCGGCGCCGAGGGCGATTTCGGGGTGCTCCCGGAGCACGCCCGCTTCCTCGCCCCGCTGCAGGCGGGCCCGATGGAGATCAAGCTCACGAACGGGCAGACCGAGTGGGCCGGCGTCTCGAGCGGCTTCGCCGAGGTGTCGGGCGAACAGGTCGTGGTGCTCGTCGACGAATGCTACAAGGCGCACGAGATCGACCTCGAGCACGCCACCCGCACCCAGGAAGAGATGCGCCAGGCGATCGCCGAGCTGATGGACCAGGAGCACGAGGCCGACCACATGGCGCGGCTCGAGGATGCCGCGGTGCGTGCAAGCATCCAGATCGAGGTGCACGGCCGCTACCATGCGTGAGGAGGACTGGGACCAAGCCGTGCATCGCCTACGTCCTCCTGAACAAGACCCGAAGCGCGGCTGAGGCTCCCGAAGCCTGCGTCATGCCCGCATGACGCACCGATGACGCGCCCCCGATACGGCGATGACGCACGCGAGGTGACGCATCGAGCGCGGCAGCCGCAGGCCGACGGGCCCCACCCATCCAACCCGCCGAGGTCCAGCCGACCCCGAGTGAGCTAGGCCGCCTCGCTCTCGAGGCCCGTCTCCGCGAGCCGGTCGTGGGCGAGCTTCAGATCGTCGATCTCGTTCGGATGGAAGTCGCGCCGGAAGTACGCCTTGAGCTGGCGGCCGGCGAATCCGATCGCCTCTGCGTCGCGACCCTGGTGCCGGGCGAACATCGCCTTGCGAGCCGCGCGGATGTCGGCGCTCTTCATGCCGTCCTGCCGCATGAGACGCCGGGAGACGACCGCGCTGTACCCGCCGATGAAGAGCGACGCGATCAGGAACCCCGCGATGCGCTTCACGTAGCCGATGCCGGCGCCCTGCATGATGTCGAAGGCGACCGCCTTGTGCTCGACCTCTTCGGTCGCGTGCCAGACGACGAGCTTCTCCATGGTCGGATGGAAGTCGCGGGGATGCTGCGCGCTGAGCGCGAAGTGCCCGAGCGTGGCGGTGTAGTGCTCGGCGCCCGCGGTGATCGACAGCCGGATCGATCGCGGAAACAGCGACATGAAGCGCTCGATCCAGTGGAACGCGCGGAGGTAGCCGTCGATCTGGTAGCCCTGCCGCCGCATCGCATCGAAGTACGCCTCGTGCTCCAGACCGTGGATCGCCTCCTGCCCGGCAAAGGCCCGCGCCTCGCGTCGGAGCTCGGGATCCTCGATGTCCGACATGTAGTCGTTGACCGCACGAATGAAGAAGCGCTCGCCCTGTGGAAACAGCAGGTTCGTCGCGTTGAACATGTGCGTCGCGAAGGGGCTGCCCCCCGCCCAGTGCCGCGGGATGTCGACGCTGAAGTCGAGCCCCGGGCGTCGGATCGGGATCGGGTGGCGTCGCGTCTCGGTCGCTGCGGTCGCTGCACTGGACATGGGCTCTCCGTCGATCGGGGGTGGGTCTCCAATGGAAGCGGTCGGGGACCGGGTGCGGCTCCCAGCCGCGAGGGCCTGCGGCAACGACGCTCCCGCGTCGAAACCCTCGCCCGCGAATGGCCCGACCGCCGTATATCATATGGACATACTTCAGCGTATGTCAACTCCCCACGGGCGAAAGACTGATGGCGGCCAGAATCATCGCTCGGCTCTGGAAGCGCGCCGCCCCGTCGCGGACACTCCTCCTCCGGGCCGCCCTCCGCCCTCCCCGCGCCGCGGGTGGAGGGTGCGACCCTGACCGTCCACGACCACCCGCCCACGCGCGAAAGGCCCGCCCCATGTCTCAGCTGAACCTCGATCCCGACGCAGTCCCTCACTGGGACGAGGAGGTCGACGTCCTGGTCGTGGGGCTCGGCTGCGCGGGCGCGGCCACCGCGCTCGAGGCCTCGGCGGCGGGCGGCGACACGCTGGTCGTCGAGAAGGCCGGCGGGGGCGGCGGGACGTCGGCGATGAGCGGCGGCGTCCTCTACCTCGGCGGCGGCACGGCGCTCCAGCGGGCGTGCGGCTTCGAAGACACCGAGCAGGCGATGTTCGACTACCTCATGGCCTCGGTGGGCGACGCGCCCGACGAGGACAAGATCCGCGTCTACTGCGAGGGCTCGCCCGCGCACTTCGACTGGCTGGTCGATCAGGGCGTGCCCTTCAAGCACACCTTCTATGACGGCTGCTCCGGCGAGCCGCCCACCGACGACGGACTCGTATGGTCGGGCTCCGAGCAGATCCACCCCTTCTGTGACATCGCGAAGCCGGCGCCGCGCGGACACGTCCCGCAGATCGAGCACCAGGGCGGGCCGCAGCTCATGCGCTCGCTGTGCGCGGCGGTCGACGGGAGCCCTGCACGCGTCGTCGCCGACACGACGGCGACCGCGCTCTACCAGGCACCGGACGGGCGGGTCGTCGGCGCGCGCATCGAGTCTTTCGGCGAGTCGCGCGACGTGCGTACGCGCGGTGGGGTGGTGCTCACCACCGGCGGCTTCGTGCTCGACGACGACATGCTGCGGCGTCATCAGCCGGCGGCGCTGCGCTGCAATGTTCGCATCGCGGCCCAGGGCGACGACGGCTCGGGCATCCGCCTCGGACAGGCGGCGGGCGGCGACGTGCAGCACATGGACAAGGTGTCGATCTCGCTCCCCGTGACACAGCCGTGGGACCTGAAGCGCGGCGTGCTCGTGAACGCCAGGGGCCAGCGCTTCATCACCGAAGACGCGTACTACGGCCGACTCGGGGAGTGGGCGCTGCTGCATCACGAAGGCCGCGCGTGGCTGATCGTCGACGACGAGATCTACGAGAAGCCCGAGTATCCGCGCGAGCTCGTCGCGGTCGGCGAGACGATCGCCGAGCTGGAGGGCGAGCTCGGCCTCCCCGCCGGCAGCCTCGAAGCAACGATCGAGCTGTACAACCGGGGAGCGTCCGCCGGCGAGGACCCGGCGTTCCACAAGCTGCCCAAATACCTGAAGCCCCTCGACCGGCCTCCCTTCGGCGCCCTCGACTGCACGGTCGAGTCCTCGATCTATGCGGTGTTCACCCTCGGAGGTCTCTGCAGCGACATCGACGGCCGCATCCTCGACCCCGCCGGCGATCCGATCCCGGGTCTCTTCGGTGCGGGCCGCACGACGTCGGGGCTCTCGGTCGGCAGCTACAGCAGCGGGCTCTCGCTGGGCGACGGCACCTTCTTCGGTCGCCGCGCCGGACGCGCCGCGGCCGCGGGTGCAGGCTGAACCGGTCGGCGGCCGGCCATTCCCGGTCACCGATGGGTTCGCGAACGCGTTCCCCGATCGTGCACGCCGGGCCTCGCTGAACGCGCGAAAGGGCCGGAAATCCTACGCAATCCCGCTATGATGCCCCTCCCTTCGGGCCCGCCGGAGGGCCCGAAACATCCGCTCCTGCCCTGCCCCCTGCGCTCGGGGTCGGGTGAGAGCCACGCCCAGCCAGAGCGACCATCGTGAGCATCAAAGTCTGCAAATTCGGCGGATCGAGCGTCGCCGACGCGGCCCAGCTGAAGAAGGTGCGCGCGCTCGTCGAGGCCGACCCGGAGCGGCGCGTGATCGTGCCCTCCGCCCCCGGTCGCCGCAGCCCCGACGACGTGAAGGTCACCGACCAGCTCTACCGGTGCCGCGAGCTCGCCGAGGCCGGCGAGGGCGTCGCCGAAGCGTGGGACTGGACCGAGGCGCGCTACCTCTCGATCGTCGACGCGCTCGGACTCGACTCGGAGATGAAGCGGAGCCTCGAGCGCGAGCTCGCCCAGGTGCGCACCCGCATCGAGGGCGGCGCCACCGCCGACTACGTCGCGAGCCGCGGCGAGTATCTGAACGGTCACGTGGTCGCAGCCCTGCTCGGCTTCGCTTTCGTCGACCCGGCCGAGCTGATCCACTTCGATGCGGATGACCGCTTCGATGCCGAGCGCACCCAGCAGACGGTGAAGAGCCGGCTCACCCCAGCGGTCGAGGCCGGCGGCGTGGTCGTGCCCGGCTTCTACGGCGCGGGTCCGGGTGGCGAGATCGTGACCTTCTCGCGGGGCGGCTCGGACATCACCGGTGCGATCCTGGCGCGCGGCGTCGATGCCTCGGTCTACGAGAACTGGACCGACGTGCCCGGCGTGCTGATGACCGACCCGCGCATCGTCGACGATCCCAGGACCATCGACCTCATGACGTACCGCGAGCTGCGCGAGCTTGCGTACATGGGAGCGACGGTGCTGCACGACGAGGCGATCTTTCCGGTCCGCGCCGCCGGCATCCGCGTGAACATCCGCGACACGAACCAGCCCGACCATCCCGGCACGATGATCGTCCCGACCGAGGACGACACCGAGGAGCGGGCGGCTGGCATCACCGGGATCGCCGGTCGCAAGGACTTCTCGATCATCGCCGTCGAGAAGACGCTCATGAATGCCGAGGTCGGCTTCGGTCTGAAGCTCCTCGGTGTGCTCGAGCGGCGCGGCATCCCCTTCGAGCATCTGCCGTCGGGCATCGACACGATGAGTCTGGTGGTGAAGGACTCGAACGTCGGCGGCGACATCGAGGCCATCGCCGAAGAGATCCGCGAGGTGTGCGAGGCGGACGGGCTCGAGATCTATCGCGACATCGCGCTGATCGCGACCGTGGGACGCGGCATGTCACACCACCCCGGCATGGCCGCGCGACTCTTCGACGCCCTCTTCGCGGCCGGCGTGAACGTGCGCATGATCGATCAGGGCTCGAGCGAGCTGAACATCATCGTGGGTGTCGAGGCCGCCGACTTCGAGACCGCCGTGCGCGCGATCTACGGCGCGTTCGCCGGCTGAGCACGGGCATGTCGCTGGACATGTGCGGTCTTCGAGACCGCCGTGCGCGCGATCTACGGCGCGTTCGCCGGCTGACCGCGGCGATGTTGCTGGACATGGGCGGTCTTCAGACCGCCGTGCGCGCGATCTGCGGCGCGTTCGCGAACGGCGACGGCTGATCGCGGTCATGCCGTGGCGTGGGGCCCCTGCTCACGCGCTCCGTCGAAGCACCCAGCGCTTGTAGCTCTCGGTCGGAAAGAACGTCAAGAAGAGCGCAGCCGTCGTCGCGATGCCCGCGATCGACGTGAGGATCAGTGCGTTCTGGATGATCGGCCCCGCGACGTTCTGCACGGCGTCGGCCGATGCCGCCGCGCCGCCCGTCGTCAGGGTGTAGATCAATCGCGCCAGCGGCTCCGACAGCGCGGTCATCCCCGAGCCCAGGGCGAAGAGCGACCACAACGCGAAGCGGTTGACGACCATCGGCTCGGCGAGACCGAGCGCAAGTCGCTTGCTCATCCGGCGCCAGTAGAGAAGCGATGACAGGCCCATCCAGCCGAGCCCCAGCATGCGTCCGCCGTAGGCGAGCCAGTGATAGAAGCCCGGCGAGACGGTGATCGCGAAGCCTTCCCACAGCGTGCGGCCGGCCAGGCTCACGACGAGGGATGCGAGCCCGACCACCATCAGCGCGATCGCCCAGCGAGCGTCGGGGTAGAAGGTCCGCCACGTGAAGGTCAGCATGCAGGCGTAGCCCACTGAGATGACGTACTGGCCCACCGCGTGGACCGCGGTGACCCACTCGGGCGACTCGACACGTCCCGCCGCAGACCAGCCGCCGTACGCGACCGACACGAGGAGCCCCCCGCCACACAGGCCGGCGACGAGATAGGTGCCGAGCAGCCGCTCCGGCGAGAGACGATCCTGCGTCGGAAGGCGAAGCAGGCGCGTCCCGACGACCGCGGCGAGCACGAACTGCGCGAGCGTCACGACGGCGGTGACGACCACCATGGCTGGATCCCCCGGAGAGTGGGCGGCTCGAAGCCGCCCCCTCCCGCATCGGCGGAACCGGTGGTCCGGCTTGATGTTCTCCGAGGAATGGGGTGAGCGTGCGCGGGGCCGGCGGATCGATCGGGGGGAGACCGCCACGTTCACGGGTCGCGGGCGACGCATGCGCGGCGCCGAGGTGGCTCGATCTTCGCTGACACTCGCTCCGCGTGCCTCTGTAGACTGGCCGCGCCTCGAAGCCGCAGACCCCGGGATGCCCACGAGTGCCGCCGACCGCTACTGGAATCAGTTCGTCGAAACGCGTCCCTTCGCGGCGCGCCCCGACCGGCCCTACGTCGAAGCCTTCTCGTTCGGCTTCGACGCGACCGACGCCGCCGAGATCGCGGAGCTGGTGCGGGCCGGGAAGAAGACGGCCACCGGCTCGGTCCTCTGGGCGTACGCCCACGACGGCAAGCCGGTGCCCGCGGTCGGTGATCACTGGGTCGTGCTCGAGGGCGAGGACCGCCCGGCATGCATCATCCGCACGATCCAGGTCGAGATCCTTCCCTTCGACGAGGTGCCCGAGATCTACGCCGAGCTCGGCGGCGAAGGCGACCGCAGCGTCGCGCACTGGCAGGCAATCTATGGTCGCTACATCGACGCCGAGTGCGCGCGGATGGGCCGCGAGCCGAGCGCCTCGGCGCCGCTCGTGATGGAGCGCTTCGAGGTGGTATACGCGGAGCCGCCCGAGGACGCGGCGGCAGGCGTCGCCGCGAGCGGACCCGGCGAGCGAGGCTGACCGCGCGCAGGCGCACGATCGGGCCGCGGCTCCCCGACGCCTCCCGGCAGCGATCCGCCTTCGGCATGGACGCTGCCCCGGTCGGACGGATCTCCTGCCGAGCGCCTCGGTCGCGTGTCTCGTGCTGCTAATCTCGCTCGGGCTGAAGGCGAGACCGCCCGGCGAGCCGCAGCACGGGGCGGAGGTGTCGCCCCGCCCCTTAGAGACGCGACCCGAGCCGCCGCATGCCCGATCACCAGCCGAGCCACCATCCCAACGATCCCAGGAGGGATCCCTTCCACCTGCGTTATCGGCAGCGGGCCCTGTTCGCCCGCGACGTCGAGGCGAGCGTCGAGATCGACGCCCCGCGCGACGTAGTCTGGGAGACCCTCGTCGATTTCGAGTCGTATCCGCAGTGGAACCCGTTCACCCGGCGCGTGGAGACGACCCTCGAGCTGGGCGCACCGGTCTCGCTTCACGTCGACATGCCGGGGCGATCCGGGAGCGATCGCACGGAGTGGGTCAATCTCGTAGAGCCCGGCCACACGATCTGCTGGGGCATGCACCTCGGTCACCCGGGCCTGCTCACTGCGAACCGCTGGCAGGAGCTCCACGATCTCGGCGGCGGCCGGACGCTCTATCACACGGTCGACCGGTTCAGCGGGCTGCTCGTGCCCCTCATGATGGCGTTGTATGGCGAGCCGACGCGCCGCGGCTTCGAATCGGTGGCGCACGAGTTGAAGCGGTGGGTCGAGCGAGAGCGGACCGGGCGAGTGACGAAGCCCGAGCCGGCGCCGTCCGAAGACGACCGCATCGCCGCGCATGCAGGAGCAGGTGCATGAAGGAGACGGTGAACGACTTCCAGCGGCCGCCGCCGCCCTTGCCGATTCGCGCGTTCAATGCGCTCGGCCCCACACTCGAACGGCTCGGTGCGCTGTCGAAGCTCGACGTCGACGGGCTGATGGCGACCGCGCGCAAGAAGACCGGGCTCGACGACTACGGCGACGAGTGGTTCCGCGAGCCGCTGGGGAAGCTCGTCGAGTCGCTGAACGAGGAGGCGCAGCTCTCGGCCCTGGGCCGCACGATCATGCACACGCGCCTCATCGGTGCGCTCACGACGCGGCTGCGCGCGGAGGCGCTCTTCGCCGCGCACCCGGAGATCCTCGACGTCGACCTCGGCCGCGTGATCGTGATCGCGGGGCTGCAGCGCACGGGCACGACGACGCTGCACCGGCTGCTCTCGGCCGAGCCCAAGATGCGCTCGATGCTCGCGTGGGAGGCGCTCAACCCCGCGCCGTCGCCGGGCGAGCCGCTGCGCTGGGGCATCGAGCCCGGCGACCCGCCGAAGGGTCGCGTGCGGCAGGGAGTGATCGCCGAGCGCGGGCTGAAGTACATCGCGCCGCACTTCTTCGCGATCCACCCGGTCGAGCACGACGCGCCCGAGGAGGACGTGCTGCTGCTCGACGTCTCGTTCATGAGTCAGTCGCCCGAGGCCACGCTGCACGTCCCGACCTATGCCGCCTGGCTCGAGTCCCAGGACAACACGCCCGCGTACGCCTACCTCCGCAAGCTGATGCAGCTGCTCAGCTGGCAGCGCCCGGCCGAGAACTGGGTGCTGAAGTCACCGCATCACATGGAGTTCATCGACACGGCGTTGCGCGTGTTTCCCGAGGCCACGATCGTGCAGACGCACAGGGACCCGAGAAAGACGATGGCATCGTTCGCGAGCATGGTCGCGAACGGCCGTGCGATCTTCAGCGACGTGGTGTCGGTGAAGGGCGTCACCGAGCACTGGATGCGGAAGGTGAAGCGGCTCATGCGGCTCTCGATCGAGGTGCGCGAGCAGCTCGGCGACGAGCACTTCATCGACGTCAGCTACTACGACCTGATCGAGGATCCGGTGCGCGAGGTCGAGCGCGTCTATGCGAAGGCGGGCATCCCCTTCGACGAGACGTCGCGGGCTGCGGCGTCGACGACGACGAAGAAGAACGTGCAGCACCGCTACGGTCGCCATCGGTATGGGCTCGAGGACTTCGGGCTCTCTCCCGAGCAGATCGAGCACGAGTTCGGCTTCTACCGCGAGCGGTACGGCATCCCCATCGAGTAGCGAAGGCGAGCCCCGCCCATTCGAGGAGCAATGAAGATGGTCGAGCCCCAGACTAAGGCCGGCGAAGACGGCCCGAACGCCGTCGGCCACAAGAACCCGATCACCGCCATCATGACGGCAGTGTCCGACATGCTCTCGAACGAGGGCAAGCTGCCGCCGCTCGGCGACGACGTGCGCCTCGACGGCAAGGTCGTCTTCGTGACCGGCGCCAACAGCGGTCTGGGCAAGGCGGTCGCGATCGACTGCGCACGGCGTGGCGCGAAGGTGTTGATGGCGTGCCGCAGCGGTCACCCCGAGGCCGGTGAGGAAGTGAGGCGCGAGAGCGGCAGCGATGCCGTCGAGATGCTGAAGGTCGACCTGTCCGACCTCGCGAGCGTGCAGGCGCTCTGCGACGAGTTGAAGTCACGCGGCGAGCGCGTCGACCGCGTGATCCTGAACGCTGGGCTCATGCCGGCGAGCTCGCGCCGCTCGGCCCAGGGCTTCGAGCTGATGATGTCGGTGCATTTCCTCGCGAACCGTGTGCTCGTCGATCGCTTCGTGGCCGACGGCGTCCTCGTGCCGAGCACCGACCCGGCGGCACGCCCGCGCATCGTCTTCGTCGCGAGCGAGGCGCACAAGTCGGCGGAGCCGATCGACTTCGACCGCCTCGGTGAGTTCGTCGAGTACGGCGTGCGCGACGGCATGAAGGAGTACGGGCGCACGAAGCTCATGATGGTGACGCTCGCGCAGGAGCTGTCGCGCAGGCTCAACCCCGACTTCGACAGGGCGGGCGAGGTGCGCGTGGCCGTGCACTCGCTCTGCCCGGGCCCCGTCGCTTCGAACATCGCCCGTGATGCGCCGGCCTGGCTCCAGCCGATCATTCCGCCGCTCTTGAAGGTGCTCTTTCGCTCACCAGAAAAGGCAGCCGAGCCCGTGGTGCTGCTGACGGCCGACCCCGAGTACGGCGAGAAGACCGGCGTGTATCTGCACATGATGCGAGTGAAGGCGCCGTCGCACCTCGCGAGCGACGAGGGCCACGGCCGACTGATCTGGGAAGCGAGCGACAAGCTGCTGGCACCCCACGTGACGGGCATGGCGTAGCGCCTGCTGGTGATCTGCCCGGACGAGATTTCTCGCGCACTCAGGTGAAGCCTCTCGCCTGCCGATGAGCGGGGCGAAGGGGTACCCGCATGGCCGCGATCGCCGGCTCCATCTATCTGGCTTCCACGATTCTCTTTGGTCTCCTGGCCGGCGTGATCGGCATGCGGCTCGTGCTGCTGTCGCGCCGCACCGGCGGCCGAGCCGAGCTGCTCCTCGGCCTCGGCGTACAGCTCACCGCATGCTGGGGCTACATGGTGATGATGCTCGCGATCGTGGCGCGCAGCGCGATGGGC
The DNA here is from genome assembly GCA_964474355.1 of uncultured Spirochaetaceae bacterium. Taxonomy (GTDB): domain Bacteria; phylum Myxococcota_A; class UBA9160; order UBA9160; family UBA4427; genus CAYYSY01. Next base: position 31,596 of record CAYYSY010000431.1, read on the forward strand.
GCCGACGATCATCCCCTCCTCGATGCCGCGTCGATCTTCGGCTGGGTCGCTCACGACGTCGGTGTGGTCTGTGTGCTGCTCTTCGTTCGCCGGGTCTTCCGCCCCGATGCGGCCTGGGCCGGGCCGATGACGTGGCTCTTCACCGCGATGCTGGCCGTCGGCTTCACTGGCAACCTCGTGACGGGCGGCCTCTTCAGCGGCGTCCAGACCCTGTGGTACTGGATCGGCTTCGTGCCCATCGGCTTCTATCCCCTCTGGATGAGCGCCGAGTCGATCGCGTACGGCCGCCAGATGAAGCGCCGCCTCGCGCTCGGGCCGGCCGACCCGATGGTGACGGACCGCTTCCGCATCTGGGCGCTCGCATCGGGGTGCACCGCGGGGGCGATCTGGATCGTGAACGTGCCGGCCTGGCTCGGCGCCTCGCTCGCCGACGGCAGCGCGATCACGGCTGGCGCAATGGTGGTGACGGCCGGCTTTGGCATCGCGACGGTCTGCCTCTACTGGCTGACCTTCTTCCCGCCCACGTGGTACCGAAAGCGCGTCGAGGCACGGGCCAGCGCATTCGGTGGTCAGGGCTGAGCCACGGTCCAGCGCATTGGCATGGAGTTGGCTGCGTCACAGGCCAGCGGATTGGCATGGAGTTGGCTGCGTCACGGGCCAGCACATCGTGGCTGGATTCCGCTGAAGGAAGCCCCGCCGAAGCCGACCGAGGCGGCAGTCCGCCGCAGCGCGAGGGTTGCCACCGCGCGTTAAGCTCGACCTCATGCGAACGGTCGTGATCACGGGAGCAGCGAGCGGCATCGGCCGGGCGCTCGCCCAGGGCTTTGCCGCCGACGGCTGGCGTGTGTTCGGCGCCGACGTCGACGAGGCCGGGCTCGCGGCGCTCGGGGACGGCATCGACACGCATCGGGTCGACGTCTGCGAGCAGCCCGAGGTCGAAGCGCTCGTCGAGGCAGCGGTCGCCGAGAGTGGGCGCGTCGACGTCCTGTTCAACAACGCGGGCTACGGCCTTCCTCACACGGTCGAGGACACGCCCGACGGTGCGTTCGAACGGCTCGTCGCGGTGCATCTCTTCGGCGCGCTGCACGGTACGCGCGCCGCGATCCCCCACATGAAGCGCCAGGGCCGCGGGCACATCGTCAACACGTTGAGCCGCGGCGGCGAGTTCCACGCCCCGGGTGGCTCGGCCTATGCCGCGGCGAAGGCGGGCATGTGGGCGCTCACGCGGTCGACGGCGAGGGAGCTGCGAGGCACGGGCGTGCTGGTCAACGGCATGATCCCAGGGCCGACGAACACATCGATCTGGGGCAAGGACCGTCCCGATCTGCAGACGCCCGAGTCGGTCTACCCCCACGCGCGCTTTCTCGCCGAGCTCGAGCCCGACGGTCCGACGGGCAAGGTGTTCTGGGACTCGAAGGAGTATCCCTTCGGCGATCCTGCGAACCGGCTCGTCATCCGGCCGGAACGCCGATGACGCTCCATCGCATCGAGACAGGCGACGGGGCGGCGCTCCACGTCGAAGAAGACGGGGCGGGCCCGGCGCTCTTCCTCGTGAACGGCGCCTTCTGCACCGTGCGCCAATGGGATCGCGTCGTGCCGGCTCTCGCCAAGCGCTTTCGCGTGATCCGTCACGACATTCGGGGCTCGGGGCGCAGCGGCCCGGGGCCGGACGAGGGCTACACCTTCGCGCGCTACGTCGAGGACGTGCTCGCGATCGCCTCCGCGCTCGGCATCGATCAGGCGATGGTCTGGGGCATGGCCTGGGGCGCCCGCGTCGCGCTCTGGTGCGCGGCCGACCACCCCGAGCGCTTCACCCGCTGCGTGCTCTCCGATCTCGGCATCGACCCCGCAGACGTGAAGGCGCAGCGCGCGGGCGTGAAGGCGGCGCGCGCTGCGATGGCCGAGGCGGGGGTGGAGCTGCCAAACCTGCCCGAGGGCTGGAACGTGCACGACAACGTCGACGCGACGAAGCAGGCGATGGCCGCGACGCTGGCGTATCCCGATCTGATGCCCTGGGTCGAGCGTGTACGCTGTCCCGTGCTGATCGCGACGGGCGAGCACGACCCCAACCTGGCGTCGAGTCGGCGCGCGCTCGCCGGCTTCGCGGACGCGCGGCTCGAGGTGCTCGCCCTCACCGGCCATGGCTCGGTGCTGGCGCGGCCCGACTACGTCCGTGAGACCGTCGAGCGTTTTCTTCAGGCGTGAGCGAGCGCGAGAACCAACGCAAGAACGACGAGGAGAGAGCACGATGAGCGAACGCATCAATCGCCGCTGGGTCATGGCGAAGCGCCCGGTGGGCGAGCCGACCGACGACTGCTTCGAGTGGCAGGAGCGTGCCGTGCCCGAGCTCGAAGACGGCGAGATCCTGATCGAGACCCACTACCTCTCGCTCGATCCCTACATGCGTGGACGCATGCGTGATGCGAAGTCATACGCCGAGCCGCTTCAGGTCGGTGAGGTGATCACCGGCGAGAGCGCCGGCATCGTCATCGAGTCGAAGAGCGAGCGCTGGAAGCCCGGCGACGCGCTCACCGCCCACCTCGGTTGGCAGAGCATGATTCGCACGGCCGGTGATTCACCGGCGTTGCTGCCCGCCGACACGAGCCTCGCCCCGCTCTCGGCGTGGGTCGGCGTGGTGGGCATGCCGGGCCGCACCGCCTACTTCGGCTTGCAGCGCGTCGGCAAGCCGCAGGCCGGCGAGACCCTCGTGGTGTCGGCGGCCTCCGGCGCGGTCGGGTCGGTCGTCGGCCAGATCGGCAAGATCCTCGGCCTGCGCGTAGTGGGCGTGGCAGGTGGACCGGAGAAGTGCGGATACAGCGTCGACGAGCTCGGCTTCGACGCATGCGTCGACTACAAGGCGGGTGCCCTCGAGGCCGACCTCGACGCCGCGTGTCCCGACGGCATCGACATCTACTTCGAGAACGTCGGTGGCCCGCTCTCGCGTGCGGTGGCGGTGCGACTCAACCCGGGCGCGCGCGTGCCGATCTGCGGCTTCGTCTCGCTCTACAACACCGAAGACGACCTGGCCGCGGTCGAGACGCCCTTCTCGGTATTCGGCGCCCTCGATCCGAAGCCCGAGCATCGCTTCTTCCTCGTCGGTGAGTGGCGCGACGATTGGCTGGCGGCGAGCCGTGAGCTCGCGGGCTGGATCTCGGAAGGGCGCTTGAAGTACCGGGAGACGATCGCCGAGGGCCTCGAGCACGCACCCGAGGCGTTTCGCGGTCTGCTCGCGGGTCGCAACTTCGGCAAGCAGCTGGTGCGCGTGAAGTCGTAGCGCGACATCGATCGACCGCGCGGGCCGCCGCGTGCGCCGATGCCCGAGGGAGTCGTACGTTCATGTCGTCGTCGCCGTTCGACATCGACTGGGCGCCCGCGGATCGCGCGGCGATCGGCTGGCGTCCCGAAGCGCTGGCCGCGCTCGTGGAGCTCGCCCGCGAGCACGCGACGGCTCAGCTCGTCATCCTCGACCGCGGCCGCTGCGTCGTGAACGAGAGCTTCGGCTGCAGCGATGATTCGGCCGATGACGTGTACGCCGTGCAGAAGGGCTTCTTTCGCGTACTGCTCGCGCGCGCTCTCGAGGAGGGCGTGATCTCGCTCGACGAGCCGCTCAGCGAGTCGCTGCCGGCCGGCTGGACGAAGCTCGCCCCCGAAGACGAGGCGAGGCTCACCCCGCGGCACATCGTCACGATGACCACCGGCATGAACGATCGCCACGAGCCTCGCGGCGAGGTCGGGCTCACCTGGCGCTACGACAACGCCGCCTACAACGTGCTGAAGCACGTCATCGCGGCGCGCTGCGGCATGACGCTGCAAGCGCTCACCGAGGCGTGGCTGACGGACCCGCTCGGGATGTCGGCGACCCATTGGGTCGAGCGCGCGCAGCGGCTCCCCGATGGTCGGCCGCTCTCGGGTCTGCTCATGTCGGCCATGGACATGGCGCGGCTCGGTCAGCTCGTGCTCTGCGAGGGACGCGGCCCCGGTGGCGCCTCGCTCTTCACGCCTGCGTCGATCGAGGCGATGTTCGAGCCGGGATCCGCCGCCAACCCCGCGTGGTGCCAGCTGTGGTGGCGCAACGACCAGGCGCACTTCATGGTCCCGTTCTCGAAGCGCCACTTCGACGGCGTGCCCATTCCGGAGGGGCCAGCCGATCTTCGCATGGCGCAGGGCGCGGGCGAGAATCGCCTCTACGTGTGGCCGAGCGCGGGGCGTGTGATCGCGCGCCGCGGCGGACCGGCCTTCGCGTCCGACACGAAGCCTCGTCGGAGCTTCGATCGCGAGCTGTGGCAGGGCGTGATGGCGTGCTTCGACTGAGATCGACCGGCGCATCGACCCGGATGCCCGCAACCTGGAGCGAACGATGAAGAGACTCGAAGGTCGCAGCGTGATCGTGACGGGCGGTGGAAGCGGCATCGGCCGCGGCGCCTGCCTGCGGATCGCTGAAGAGGGCGGTCGCGTAGCCGTCGCCGACGTGCGGGCCGCCCTCGCCGAGGAGGTGGCCGAGGAGGTGCGTGCGGAAGGCGGCGAAGCGATCGCGCTCCGGGCCGACGTGGCGAACGAGGACGACGTCGCAGCGATGGTGACCGATACCGTCGCTGCCTTCGGCGGTGTGCACGGTCTCGTCGCGAACGCGGGCACCGCGGGCAGCGGCTGGATCCATGAGACGACCCTCGAAGACTGGCACTTCGTGCTCGGGGTCAACCTGACCGGTGTGTTCCTCTGCGCCAAGTACGCCATCCCACCGATGATCGAGGGCGGCGGCGGGTCGATCGTCATCACTTCTTCGATCGCGGGCAGCGTCGTCGGCGCAGGAGGCTCGGCCGCCTCGTACACGGTGTCGAAGCACGGCGTCATCGGCCTCGCGAAGCAGATTGCCGTCGACTATGCGAAGCAGGGCATCCGCGCGAACTGCATCCAGCCCGCCGGCGTCGACGAGTCGAACCTCGGCAAGCACGCGGCCGAAGATGGCAAGACGGCGAAGACGCCCGTGGCGCAGCTGCCACGCCCACGCCCGTGGATGCTCGTCCGCCGGGCGGGCCGCATCCGCGATGAGTACGGTGCGACGATCGCCTTCCTGCTCTCCGACGACGCCGGCTACATCACCGGCGCCTCGCTGCCGGTGGACGGCGGGTATCTGGCGACGTGACGAGTCGGAAGCTGGGCGGAGAGTGGCCGACGATGCGATGACGCGGGGAGCTGCGAGTGGCCGACGCGGTGAGCATGCTCGAGGTGAAGGTGGTGCCGGGAGCGCGGCGCGATGTTCTGGTCGGCTGGCTGGGCGAGGCGCTCAAGGTGCGCGTCAGCGCCCCGCCCGAGAAGGGCAAGGCGAACGCCGCCGTGGTGCGGCTCCTCGCCCGTGAGCTCGGGGTCGCGCCCGAGCGCATCGAGATCGTGTCCGGCCATGGATCGCCCAGGAAGCGCCTCGCGATCGAGGGGCTGCATTCCGACGAGCTTCGTTCGCGCATCGACGCGGCGCTGCGCTGATCCCTGATAGCCTCTGGAGCGAACGCGCCCCGGAGCCCCCACCGATGAAGACCCGCGTGACCTCGCTGCTCGGCATCGAGCACCCCGTCGTCTGCCCCGGCATGAGCTGGATCTCGAAGCCGCCGCTCGTCGCCGCGGTCAGCGAGGCGGGCGGGCTCGGCATCCTCGCGACCGGGCCGCTCGGTCAGGACGAGACGCGCGCGTCGATCCGCGAGATCCGCGAACGCACGAGCAGGCCCTTCGGCGTCGGCGTCACGCTCATGATGCCGGGCGCGACCGAGAACGCGAAGATCGCGATCGAGGAGCAGGTGCCGGTCGTCAACTTCCAGCTCGGCAAGGGCAAGTGGCTGATCGACGCCGTGCATGGGTACGGGGGCAAGGCGATCCCGACCGTCACGAGCGTGCGTCACGCACTCTCGGCCGAGCGCGTCGGCGCCGACGCGGTGCTGGTCACTGGCCACGAGGCGGCGGCGCACGGCGAGCGCGTGACGTCGATGGTGCTGATTCCGGCCGCGGCGAACGCGCTCGACATTCCGATCGTCGCCGCAGGCGGCTTCGCCGACGGGCGCGGGCTGGCCGCTGCGCTCTCGCTCGGCGCGGGGGCGATCGCCATGGGGACGCGCTTCGCGGCAACGCGCGAGAGTGGCCTGCACGATCGCATGAAGGACGTGATCGTCGAGAAGGATGCCGAGGAGACGATCTACACCGATCACTTCGACGGTATGTGGGCGCGCATCATGGAGACGCCGAAGTCGCACGAGGTCACCGACAAGCCGATGAGCTTCGCGAAGAGCGCCGTGCACGCGGTGCGGGCCGGTCGCGAGATGGGCATGCCCGTGAGGCCGATCCTCGAGCGGCTCGTGAAGGCGCCCGACCAGATCAAGCTGCTCTCGCACTTCGGTGCGGCGATGCCCTACGTCGAGGCGGCGACGATCGAAGGCGACGTCGAAAGCGGCGTGCAGTTCATCGGCCAGGCGCAGGGGCTGGTGAGCGACGTGGTGAGCGCAGCGGAAGTCGTGACCGGGACGGTGCGCGAGGCGCGCGAGATTCTCGAGGGACTTGCGGCGCCCGACTGAGGCGCCCGTCGATCTCGTCTACTCGAGGCGCAGAGGCGACTTGCCACCCGCGAACTTCGGCTTCGTGAGCGGCCGCAGCATCGCCTCCTGAGCACACGACGCGACGAGGTGGCCGTGCGCGTCGTAGAGCAGCCCGCGCCCGATCGTGCGGGCGCCGTGGGCCGCGGGGCTGTCGAGCTCGAAGAGCATCCACTCGTCGACGCGAAACGGCCGGTGGAACCAGATCGCGTGGTCGAGGCTGGCCGTCTGCATGTCCATCGTCGAGACGGGGTGCGGGTGCAGCGCCGGCGCGGCGATCGCGTAGTCGGACGCGTAGGCGAAGCAGGCCTGGTGGAGCTTCGGGTCGTCGCCGAGCGTGCTCCGAAAGCGCATCCAACAGCGCACGTTCGGTGGCCGCACCTCGCGCGAGAACATCGCGAGCCCCCCGACGCCGCGAATCTCGACGGGCAGCTCCCATGAGATCTCTCCGATGTCGCGCCCCGACGGCGTCATGACGCGCAGCAGCGCCTCTTCGTAGGTCTCGCCCTCGGGCTCGCCGACGTCGTCCATCGGGATCTGGTGCTCGGGCCCGGGCTCCGGCGTGTGGTGGCTGGCGAGCATCTTGAGGATCGGCTCGCCCTCCTGGCTCGCCGTCACCTCGAACGTGTCGAAGGCGCGTGAGGCGCGGAGCGACGTGACCGCGTAGCGGATCGGCAGGCTGGGGTCGCCGCGCTTCAGGAAGTAGGCGTGGAGCGAGTGCGCGGGATCCCCCCGCGAGCAGCGCTGCGAGGCGACGAGCGCCTGGGCGATCACCTGCCCACCGAACAGATGGGCGCCGCCCATCGATTCGGAGCGTCCCTCGAAGAGTCGGTCTTCGATGCGGTCGAGGTCGAGCAGATCGAGCAGCGCGGCGACGGACTCCTTCATGGCGAGGGGCAGTCTAACGGACCGCCCGCGTGGCCTCCGCGTCGTCGCTCGGCACTCAGCTCTTCGCTCAGCGCCGCGCTCAGCTGTTCTGTGCGCCGCGCGCGAGCGCCGCCTCGATCGCCTTCTCGAGCTCCGCCGGCTGGAAGCCGAAGGGCCCGGGCTCGCCCTGGTACGCGACCTGGCCACCGCGGCCGACGAGATAGAGCCGGTCAGGCAGCGCGCCGTACGCGGAGGCGATGCGGTCGTCGACGTCGTCGATCACGACGGGCATCTCGATCTGGAGCCGGATCGCGCAGGTCGTGGCGACGGCTTCGCGCTCGGCGTTCGTGGTCGGGTCGACGATCTCGATGCCGTCGCTGCGATTCATCGAGACGACCCAGCCGTCTTCGGGGTGCGCCTCGCGGATGTACACCACGACGAACTCGACTTCGTCGCGAAAGCGCCGCCACATGTCATGCAGGGACCCCAACTGGGCCCGGAAGGGAGGTCAGGTGTACGAGCCGAAGACGAGCGCAACCGGCCGGGTCGCAGCGAGGGCGGAGAGGTGGAACGTGCGACCAGTGGCCTTCGACGTGCCGTCGCTGTGATCGAAGACGGGCAGCTCGAAGTCGAAGGCCGGGTCGCCGGGCGCGAGGTCGGCGTTGGCGAGGTGCGCGTGCTCGCGCATGACGTCGGGCAGTCCCTTCGGCGAGTCCTCCGGCGTGAACGCGCGCCAGTCGAAGTCGGGTGGATCCGGGCGGTCGGTCTCGTCGCTGGCCATCGGAGTGCCCCGCTCGCTCGGCGCGGCGCAGAACGCGACGGCCGCTGGGGGGAGCATGAGGGGACGCGAGGGGGATGTCACGCCCGCTCTCGTGGGGTCGGGTTCGCCGAGCCTCGGACTTCGAGGGGCTCTCAGCCCGCGCTCGCCTTGAGCTTGACCTTGCCCTTTTCGACCACGACCCGGAAGTTGACCTTGTCGCAGCCGAGCTTGGCCTTGACCGCCTTCTCCTGCTTCGAGATCACCGCCTGGAGCTTCGCGGGCGTGAGGCCCTTCACGCTCTCGCCGCAAGCGAGCCGGGCATCTCGGTACGAATCGAAGAGCTCGCCCTTCGAGTCCGCTCCGCCGCCGCCGCCCGCGGCAGGCCCACCGGGGCCTCCGACCCCCAGCCCGCGCTCGCGGTCGTGGAGGTCGGCCTTGAACACGTGGCGCTTGTAGGTGCCGGCGTCGATCTGGCGCAGGATCGAGTCCCACTGGCGCTTGAAGGCCTGGAAGCGGCTGTTGATCGAGTTGAAGCGAAACCGGCCGGCCGTGTTCTGGATCGGCTGGTTCGTGTACCGCACGATCGTCTTCTGGACCTCGCCACGCAGCAGCTGGGGCTCACGCGGCCGCGAGCCGCTGAAGTACTGCTCGTACTCCAGCTTCAGCTGCTTCACCTTGTTCTCGAGGATCGTGAGATCTTCTTCGAGTGTTGCCACGGCGCACCTCCGCAGAGGTCGCTTCGGCCTGGGGTCACCGGGGCTTGAGGGCAGTCGTCACACTCGCCCGGGAGCCCCGAAGGCACTGACACGGCGTCTCTGACGCAGCCTCGACGAGCCCGCGTCACGAGCTGGCGTCATGCCGCGTCAGAAAGTGTGTCTCGACGAACATTCCATTGCAAAAACAGATACATGGATGGGGCGATTCCGGCCGTGACGCGGTCTCTGACGCAGCCTTCGGTACATATCCGCCATGCGTCATGACGCGCGCGTCAAGATCGACTCGGAGGGCGCGTCAGAGGCGCGTCAAGACGCCGTCGATCCGATCGAGATCGATCTGACGCGGGTCGGCGGGCGAGCCGGGGGCCAGCGGCGGGATCTCCCCGAGGAGCCGATCGCCGAGCCGGCGCCGCAGATCACCCAGGTTCGCTGCATCGGCCGCCATCAGATCGCCGCCGCTGTGGGAGACCACCACGCCCGCGCACTCCAGTCCCCGCCGGTCGAGCTCGGCGAGGGTGAGCAGCGTGTGATTGATGGTGCCGAGCGCCGCGCGGGCGACGACCAGCACGGGCAGCCCGAGCACGGAGGCGAGACCTGCCATGTCGACCTCGTCGGTCACGGGCACGAGGAGCCCGCCGGCCCCCTCCACCACGACCAGGTCGTGACGCGCCACGAGCGCGTCGAAGGCCTCGCGGATCGGGGCGAGCTCGACGGCGCGCCCCTCGGCGGCGGCTGCCACCGTCGGCGCGGCAGGCATGGCGAACTGGTAGGGGCAGACGAGGTCGAGGGGGTCCGTGTCGCCGGCGGCCTCGCGCAGAGCCTGGGCGTCGAGCGGGCCGCGCTCGTCGACGCCGGTCTCAGCGGGCTTCATCGCCCCGACGTCGAGGCCCCGCACGCGCAGCCCGCGCACGATTGCGGTGCTGACGACGGTCTTCCCGACCCCGGTATCGGTCCCGGTGACGAAGAGGCTGCGGCGCCGCGCGGCCGGCATCGAGGGCTAGACGCCCGAGGGCGGCGGGCCCGCGTGGGCGCGTCCCGCGGTGGAGACGCCCGCGACGCCGCCGGCGTCGTCGGTCCGACCGAGTACCTGCGGCGCGCGGCGCTCGAGCACCTCGACGAGGGCCCGGGTAAGCGCGTCGATCTCGGCGTCGGTATGCGTCGCCATCGGTGTGATCCGCAGCCGCGCCGTACCTTCGGGCACCGACGGGAAGCGGATGCCCTGGGCGTAGAAGCCGCGCTCGAGGAGATCCTCGCAGACGGCCATCGTCGATGCGTTGTCGCCGATCACGACGGGAACGATCTGGGTCTCGGAGGGCGCGGTCGAGACACCGTGGGCCGCGAGGCCGTCACGCAGCCGCTTCGCGCGCAGCTGCAAGGCCACCCGCCGCCCCGGCTCGCGGCGTACGAGCGAGACGGCGGCCCGCGCAGCCGCCACCTGGGGCGGAGACAGCGCACACGAGAAGATGAAGCTGCGCGCCGTGTTCACGAGCAGCTCGCGAAGCAGCGCGCTCCCCGCCACGAAGGCGCCGAAGGCACCGAGCGCCTTCCCGAGCGTGCCCATGTGGACGTCGACGAGGTCGAGCACGTCCTGGTGCTCCCCCGAGCCCCGGCCGAGCCGGCCGAGACAGCCCGTGCCGTGGGCATCATCGAGAAGCGTCATGCAATCGTAGTGCTTCGCGATCGAAAGCATCTCGCGAAGTGGTGGCATATGGCCATCCATCGAGTAGACGCCGTCGAGGGCGAGCAGCACACGGCGCCCGGCCGCCCGCGTCTCCGAGCAGACCTTCGCGAGCGCCTCCCCGTCGCCATGGCCGATCACCTCGACCCGCGCCCGCGAGAGCCTCGCTCCATCGATGATCGAGGCGTGATTCAGCCGGTCCGACACGATCACGTCCCCCGGCCCGACGAGCGCAGGGATCACACCGACGTTCGCCATGTACCCGGTGCCGAAGACCAGCGCCGCCTCGGTGCCGATGAACTCTGCGAGCTCGGCCTCGAGCGCCTCGTGCAGATCGAGATTGCCCGTGATGAGCCGCGAGCCGCCGGCGGCGCAGCCATGTGCCTCGGCGGCCTCGGCCGCGGCGGCCGTGACCTCGGGATGCTGCGCGAGATCGAGATAGTTGCTGCCCGCAAAGAGCAGACAGTCCCGCCCGTCGACCTCCATGCGCGTGGCCTGGGGTCCGGCGAGCACGCGCATGCGACGGTGCGTGCCGCGCTCGCGGATCGCGTCGAGGGTCTGCTTCGCGACGTCGTCGACGAGCGACATGGCGGGGCCTCGAGCCAGCGCGCGCGCTAGCGCGCGTCTCCGGAGGTCGGCGTCTCGTCCTGCGAGATCTGCAGCAGCGCCTGCTTCGAGATGCCGCGCTGGCCGCCTGGCCCCGCGATCTCGGGCTTCAGCAGCTCGTCGCCGCCACCGGGGATCGCGAACGCGTCGGCGCCCGAAGCCTCGGTCGCCGTCGACAGCAGCGAGTCGTCATACAGATCGTTGCCCTCGACCTCGAAGCCCGCGTCGCGAATCAGCTCGTACGTCTCGCGCGTCGCATCACCGCGCGTCGTGAGATAGCCGTCGACGAAGAGCGAGTTCGCGGGGTAGAGCGCCAGCGCCTGCATCCCCCGCAGATGCCCTTCGCGCCCACCCGCGATGCGGATCTCGGCGCGCGGGTTCGCGAAGCGCATGAGGCACAGGCCGCGCAGGCAGCGCTCGGGCGTGAGCGAGCCGTCGTCCAGCACCCGATTGCCCTCGATCGGGATCAGGAAGTTCACGGGGATCGAAGGCACCTCGAGCCGGCGCAGCTCGGCTGCAACGTCGTACACGTCGGCGCTCGTCTCCCCCATACCCAGAATCAAGCCGCTGCACGAGCCAATGCCGTGCTTGCGCGCGGCATCGAGCGTCTTGACGCGGTCGGCGAACGAGTGCGTCGAGCAGATCTTGTCGTAGTTGCGCTCACTCGTATTCAAGTTGTGGTTCAACCGGTCGAGCCCGGCCTCGCCCAGGATCTTCGCGTGCTCGTCTTCGATGAGTCCGGCCGAGAGGCAGACCTCGAGCGGGTACTTCTCCTTGATGCCCTTGATGAGCCCGGCGAGCTTCTTCGTTCGCTCGATCGACGGACCGCGTCCACTGAGCACCATGCAGTACCGCGACGCGCCCGACTGCGCGGCGCGCTCGGCCTCCTCGAAGATCGCTTCGTCGGTCTTCATCGGGTACTGGCGGATCGCGGCCTTCGAGTCCTTGTTCTGCGAGCAGTAGCCGCAGTCCTCGGGGCACAGGCCGTTCTGCACGTTGTTCAGGATGTGGACCATGACCCCGCGGCCGAAATGCTTCTTCCTCGGCTGATACGCCGCTTGAACCAGAGGGAGCAGCTCGAGCTCGGGGTCGTCCATCACGCGGACGGCGTCGTCGAGTGAGAGCGGCTCGTCGCGAAGGGCGGCGTCGGCCAGGCGGGCGTAGAAGTCCATGGTCGGGGGCTCCGGCGGAGATGGGGCTGTGTGGGTTGGGCCGGGGCGCGGAGCGCGCCCGGTGGGTGGCAGCCAAGCCTAGGAGGGGCCGG
>CAYYSY010000432.1:0-2984 GCA_964474355.1 uncultured Spirochaetaceae bacterium
GCTGCTTCTCCAGTGGCGGGCCCAGTCTGGACATCGCGCTCGGCATCGGCGGCTTTCCGCGTGGGCGCGTGATCGAGATCTACGGTCCCGAGTCCAGCGGCAAGACGACGCTCACCCTGCACGCGATCGCCGAGGTGCAGAAGGCGGGCGGCGTGGCGGCCTTCATCGACGCCGAGCACGCGCTCGACGTGTCCTACGCGGCGCGCCTGGGCGTGGACGTGGAAGACCTGCTGGTCTCGCAGCCCGATACCGGCGAGCAGGCGCTCGAGATCGCCGACATGCTCGTCCGCTCCGGAGCGGTCGACCTGATCGTGATCGACTCGGTCGCCGCGCTGGTGCCTCGCGCCGAGATCGAGGGCGAGATGGGCGACTCCCACGTCGGTCTGCAGGCCCGGCTGATGAGCCAGGCGCTGCGCAAGCTGACCGGGACGGTCTCGAAGTCGGGCGCGTCGATCATCTTCATCAACCAGATCCGCATGAAGATCGGCGTCATGTTCGGCAGCCCCGAGACGACCTCGGGCGGCAACGCCCTCAAGTTCTACTCGTCGGTCCGCCTCGACGTGCGGCGCATCGCGGCGCTCAAGGAGGGCGACGAGGTCAAGGGCAACCGCACCCGGGTCAAGGTGGTGAAGAACAAGGTGGCGCCGCCCTTCCGGCAGGCCGAGTTCGACATCATCTACAACGAGGGCATCTCGAAGGAGGGCGATCTCATCGACCTCGGTGTCGAGGACGGCATCGTCGAGAAGAGCGGCTCCTGGTACTCGTACGGCGAGGATCGCATCGGTCAGGGCCGCGAGAACGCTCGGCGCTTCCTCAAGGAGAACCCGGACGTCTGCCAGCGCCTGGCCGAGGAGGTCTACGCGGCGCGTGGCCTCAAGCTGCCGGTGCCGGCGCATGACGCGACCGCCGAGGCGGCGCCCGACGAGGAGGCGCCGGCCGAGGCGTAGCCGCAGGCCATGGCGAGGGCCCGCGGGCCAGCCGTGCCATGGCGCTGGAATCGTCCAATCGTGTGGGTGATGAGGCCCGCGGCGTCCCCGATGAGGGACGTCGCGGGCCTCTCTGCATCCGGGGCCCGTGACGAAGCCCGGGCGCGCAGAGAGCGAGGGGACGCGGCGTGACTCGTGTGACGCCGATCTCATCCCCGTCTCAAGCCGGTCCGGAGAAAGGTCGAAACGGGGGGTGCATCCGTGAAACGGTGCGGATGCCCTGCACCCGATCGCCGCAGCGCCGCGCGGCCGAGGACCTGATCGCTCATGGGGATGGAGCTCAACGAGATCCTGAAGGTCGCCATCAAGGGAGGCGCCTCGGACATTCACCTGAAGTCGGGCCTGCCCCCGATGTTCCGGGTGGACGGTGCGCTGGTGCCGCTGAAGAACGGCGAGCGCATCATGCCCGACGAGCTCCAGAACATGGCGTTCTCGATCATGAACCCGGTGCAGAAGAAGCGCTTCGACGAGGCACGCGAGGCCGACCTCGCGTACGGCGTGCCCGGCCTCGGCCGCTTCCGTGTGAACGCGTTCCAGCAGCGCGGCACGATCGGCATGGTCTTCCGCGTGATCCCCTTCGGCGTGAAGACGATCGACCAGCTCTTCCTGCCCAAGGTCGTCGAGACGATCAGCCGCGAGCATCGCGGCCTGGTGCTCGTCACCGGCACCACGGGCTCCGGTAAGTCGACCACGCTCGCCGCGATGATCGAGCAGATCAACAGCGAGCGGACCGCGCACATCATGACGATCGAGGACCCGATCGAGTTCCTGATCCGCGATCGCCGCTCGATCGTGAATCAGCGCGAGATCGGCGTCGACACCCAGAGCTTCTCGAACGCCTTGCGCGCCGCGCTTCGTCAGGACCCCGACGTCGTGCTCGTGGGCGAAATGCGTGACTTCGAGACCATCGAGACGGCGCTGACCGCCGCCGAGACCGGTCACCTCGTCATGAGCACCTTGCACACCCTCGACGCGACCGAGACGATCAACCGCATCATCTCGGTCTTCCCGCCCTACCAGCAGAAGCAGGTGCGGCTGCAGCTCTCGACGATCCTCAAGGCCGTGATCAGCCAGCGCCTCGTGCCTCGCGCCGATGGCAAGGGCCGCGTGCCGGCGCTCGAGGTGCTCGTGAGCACCGGTCTCGTCCGCGAGCTCATCGCCGACAAGGACCGCACGAAGGAGCTGCCCGACGCGATCGGCAAGGGCTACACGACGTACGGCATGCAGACCTTCGATCAGAGCCTCATGAGCCTCGTGAAGCAGGAGCTCGTGACGTACGACGAGGCCCTCAAGCACGTCTCGAACCCGGACGACTTCGCCCTGCGCTTCCGCGGCATCGCCAGCACCAGCGACAGCGACTGGGAGAACTTCGGCGACGACGGCAGCGGCGGCGAAGAGGAGAAGCCCGAAGGTGGCGGCGACGCCATCGACGACCTCCTCGGCGGCGACGACGGCTTCAACATCGACCGGTTCTAGCCGGCTCCGATTCCGGTACGGGCCTGCGCGTCAGCTGCTCGCTGCACCCGGCTGCACGAGATGAAGCAGCTCGTCCTCCGAAACCGTGTTACGTGGTCCGTTGACTGGACCCAGAGCCCGTCGCAGGACCGCCTCACCCGGCCGATCAGGCCTCGCCCCGGTGCCCCGTTGCCATTGGCCGCCCCTCGCCGCGGGCCTCGCCACCTCCCGGTCAGCCCGCTGCCTGATCCGCTCCATGCCCCCAGGTCATCGCCGAGAACGGCCGCGGCTCCACCCCGAAGTAGGCGTCGAACACCCGCTTGCGAAGCTTCATCCGAGTCACGCTGAGCTTCACCTCGAGCAGGTCGGGGATCGTCCACCTCTTCGAAGTGACACCCAGCCACTGCGCGGCCGTCTGTCTCGGATCCCGCTCCGAGGCGCCCTTCACCAGGTTCTTCCACACCTGGAAGATCGCGTGACGCCACACCACCGACTTGAAGCACTTCGAGAACGCGATCGTCTCCCGCTTGTGGTTCGAACCGC
>CAYYSY010000433.1:0-24852 GCA_964474355.1 uncultured Spirochaetaceae bacterium
CCGGTCGTACGCGGCCTCCGAGGCGGCCTGGATCTCCCGCCAGGGGCCTCGACTCGCGTCGATGCAGAGCGCGCCGTCCTCGCCGCAGAACGAGGGGCGTTGGCCCAGGCTCGCGGTGAAGTTCATGACGAAGAAGGCAGCGCGCGGCCACCAGCGATAGGTGCGGCATTGGATCGAGCCGTAGCCGATGAGGCCCTGGTCCCGGCAGTGCGCGAGCTCGCCGAAGACCTCGGCGTGATCGGTGACCGCGGTGAAGTCGAGGGGGCGGGCGAGCTGCACGTGACGAAGCGGTCGCCCCTCGGCGTCGTAGGGCTGGATGCCGATGCGTTCGCCCCGGGCGAAGCGGTAGGCGTCGGCGGGCCCGTTGCGCGTGTCCATCGTCGAGGCGTCGAGTGAGTAGCGCGTGTGGACGTGGAGGTCGCCGAAGAGCGGTCGTCGTAGCGGGCTGTGATGTGCGCAGGGAGCGCGCTCGACGGTGCCCTCTAGGACGGGCCGTGCGATGAGCGTCGTCGTCGACGGCTCGTCGGCGAGTGCGACGCCGGGGAGCATCGCGACGACCGAGGACATCACCGCGAGCCCGGCGCGAGCGGATGCATTGCGTGCGCGTCCCCGGCGATTCTCGCTGGTGAGGCATCCGGTGCGCGCGCTCGATCGTCGCGCGACGCGTCGGGTCGTCGTCGTCTCGTGGGTCATGAGGTGTCGCTCGGCTCCCGCCTACCGATCTCGCAGCTTGTGCGCCTGGGCGGCGGCGTTGCCGACGTAGTCCGCGGGGGTGAGCGTGCGGAGCCTCGCCTTCACCTCGTCGGGCAGATCGAGCCCGTCGACGAAGCGCGCGAGCGACTCGGCGTCGATCGCCTGGCCCCGGGTCAGCGCCTTCAGCTTCTCGTAGGGCTCGGGGATGCCGTAGCGGCGCATGACGGTCTGGATCGCCTCCGCGAGCACCGCCTGGTTCTGATCGAGATCGGCCGCCATGGCGGCGACGTCCGGCTCGAGCTTGCCCAGCCCCTTGAGCGTCGCCTGGTATGCGACGAGGGAGTGCGCGAGACCGACGCCGAGATTCCGCAGCACGGTCGAGTCGGTCAGGTCGCGCTGCCAGCGCGAGATCGGCAGCTTGGCCCCGAGGTGCTGGAAGAGCGCGTTCGCGACGCCGAGGTTGCCCTCGCTGTTCTCGAAGTCGATCGGGTTCACCTTGTGGGGCATCGTGGACGAGCCGACCTCACCGGCGACCGGCTTCTGCTTGAACGCGCCGATCGAGATGTAGCTCCACACGTCGCGGTCGAAGTCGATCAGCACCGTGTTGAAGCGCGCGACCGCGTCGAAGAGCTCGGCGATGTAGTCGTGGGGCTCGATCTGCGTCGTGAAGGGGTTCCACTCGAGGCCGAGCGACTCGACGAACGATCGGGCGTGGGCCACCCAGTCGACCTCGGGGTACGCGACGAGGTGCGCGTTGTAGTTGCCGACCGCGCCGTTGATCTTGCCGAGGATCGGTGTTCCCGCGACCTGCGCGCGCTGTCGCTCGAGGCGCGCTACGACGTTGGCGATCTCCTTGCCGAGCGTCGTGGGCGACGCCGGCTGACCGTGCGTGCGCGAGAGCATCGGCACCTCGGCCCGAGCCTCGGCCAGATCGCGCAGTGACTCGAGCAGCTCGTCCATCGTGGGCAGCAGTGCCTCTTCGCGGCCGCGCTTCAGCATCAGGCCATAGGCGAGGTTGTTGATGTCCTCGCTGGTGCAGGCGAAGTGGACGAACTCGCTGATCGCGGCGAGCTCCGCGTTCTGCTCGATCCGCTCCTTGATGAAGTACTCGACTGCCTTCACGTCGTGGTTCGTCGTGCGCTCGATCTCGCGCACTCGCGCGCCCTCGGCCGCGCCGAAGTCGTCTTTCAGCTGGCGGAGCACGTTCGACGCGTCGTCGGAGAGCGGCGGCACCTCGGCGATGAGCGGGTTCGCGGCCAGCGACTCGAGCCAGCGCACCTCGACGACGACGCGGTGATGAATCAGCCCGAGCTCGCTGAAGATCGGGCGCAGCGCCTCGGTCTTGCCGGCATAGCGTCCGTCGATGGGAGAGATGGCCGTCAGGCTGCTCAGATCCACTCTCGAATCTCCTGGGTGTGCGTCGTGATGGGGCGCCGGGCCTTCATGCCACGAAGGCCCGGGCGTTGCGGAAGAGCCGCATCCACGGCCCGTCCTCGCCGGCACCGGCCGGATGCCACGAGTGCTGCACGCTGCGAAAGACGCGCTCGGGGTGCGGCATGAGGATGGTCGCGCGCCCGTCGCTCGTCGTCAGGCCCGTGAGTCCACCGGCCGAGCCATTGGGGTTGTCGGGATAGAGCTCGGTCGGCCGCCCGCGATGATCGACATAGCGCGCGCACTCGAGCCCGCCCGCTGCGAGCGCAGCGCGCGCGTCTTCGCTGCGATGCTCGACGCGCCCTTCACCGTGTGCGACGGGCACGAGCAGCCGCGAGCCTGCCATGCCCGCCAGCAGCACCGACGGGCTCTCGAGCACCTCGACCGTCGCGAGCCGCGCCTCGAATTGCTCGGAGCGATTGCGCACGAAGCGCGGCCAGTGCTCCGCGCCGGGGATCAGCTCGTGCAGGTTCGAGAGCATCTGGCAGCCGTTGCAGATGCCGAGGCTGAACGTGTCGGTGCGCTCGAAGAACGTCTCGAACGCCTCGCGAGTCGCCGGATGGAAGAGCACGGACTTCGCCCAGCCTTCGCCCGCACCGAGCACGTCGCCGTAGCTGAAGCCGCCGCATGCGACGAGTCCCTTGAAGTCGGTGAGCGTGCGCCTGCCCTCGAGCAGGTCGCTCATGTGAACGTCGACGCATTCGAAGCCGGCGCGGTCGAAGGCCGCCGCCATCTCGACGTGTCCGTTCACGCCCTGCTCGCGCAGGATCGCCATCGCCGGGCGCACGCCGGTCGCGATGAACGGGGCGGCGACGTCGTCGCCCGGGTCGAAGGTCGCCGTCGGTGACAGGCCCGGATCGGCGAGGTCGAGGCGTGCGGCGTGCTCCTCTTCGGCACACACCGGATCGTCGCGCAGGGCCTGCATGCGGCGCGTGGTCTCCGACCAGAGGCCGCGCAGCGCGCCGCGTTCGCGCTCGAACACGGCCGTCTCGCCCCGCCGCACGCGCACCACGTCGTCGCCGGAAGGCCGACCGAGCCAGTGCGCGCAGTCGCGCAGCTCGTGCTCGGCGAGCAGCGACTCGACGCGCGAAGCGTCGGCTTCGCGCACCTGCAGCACGCCGCCGAGCTCCTCGCTGAACAGCGCTGCGAGGTCGTCGGCGCCCAGCGCTTCGACGTCGACGTCGAGGCCGCATCCGCCCGCGAAGGCCATCTCGCAGAGCGTCACGAAGAGGCCGCCATCGGACCGGTCGTGGTAGGCGAGGGCGAGCCCCGCCTCGTTCGCGGCCTGCACGAAGTCGAAGAAGGCGCGCAGCGCCTCGGGGCGGTCGACGTCCGGCGCCCCCTCGGCCACGCCGCCGTAGACCTGGGCGAGCGCCGAGCCGCCGAGGCGGCTCTTTCCCTCACCGAGGTCGACGAGCAGCAGCCGCGTCTCGCCCGCGTCGCGCCGAAGCTCGGGCGTGAGCGCGCGCCGCGCATCCGAGACCGGCGCGAAGCCGGTGACGATGAGCGAGATCGGCGACGTCACCCGATGCTCGCCGCGCTCGTCGTCCCAGACCGTGCGCATCGAGAGCGAGTCCTTGCCCACGGGCACCGCGATCCCGAGCGCGGGGCCGAGCTCGAGTCCGACCACGCGCACCGCGTCGTAGAGGCCCGCGTCCTCGCCGGGCTCGCCGGCCGGCGCCATCCAGTTGCACGAGAGTCGGACGTGCCGCGTGCTCGGGATCGGCGCCGACGCGAGGTTCGTGAGCGCCTCGCCGATCGCCATCCGTGCCGCCGCGGCCGGGTCGAGCAGCGCGACCGGCGTGCGCTCGCCGATCGCCATCGCCTCGCCCACCTGCCCCTCGAAGTCGGCGAGGGTCACCGCGGCATCGGCCACCGGCACCTGCCACGGGCCGACCATCTGATCGCGGGCGATCAGACCGGTGACGGTGTGGTCGCCGATCGAGATGAGGAACGTCTTGTCGCCCACCGTCGGCAGCTGCAGCACGCGCTCCGCCGCGTCGTCGAGCGCGATCTCGCTGCGGGGCAGCGCGTCGGGTGGGGTCGCCACGCGCGCGACGTCGCGCTCCATCTTCGGCGGCTTGCCGAGCAGCACCTCGAGCGGGAGGTCGATGGGCGTGTCGCCGAAGTGCGCGTCGGTGACCACGAGCTGGCCGTCGTCGGTGGTCTCACCGACCACCGCGAAGGGGCAGCGCTCGCGCGCGCAGAGCGCCTCGAACTCTTCGAGCCGGTCGGCCTCGATGCCGAGCACGTAGCGTTCCTGGCTCTCGTTGCACCAGAGCTCGAGCGGCGTCATGCCGAGCTCGTCGTTGGGCACTTCGCGCAGCTCGAAGCGCGCGCCGCGACCGCTGTCGTGCACCAGCTCGGGCAATGCGTTCGAGAGCCCGCCCGCGCCCACGTCGTGGATCGCGATGATCGGGTTGCGCTCGCCTCGCGCCCAGCAGCGGTCGATCACCTCCTGGCAGCGGCGCTCCATCTCGGGGTTGCCGCGCTGCACCGAGGCGAAGTCGAGATCTTCGGCGCTGTCGCCGCTTGCCATCGAAGACGCGGCGCCGCCGCCGAGGCCGATCAGCATCGCCGGCCCGCCGAGCACGACGATCTTGGCACCGGGCGGGATGATCCCCTTGTCGACGTCGCCGGGGCGCACGTTGCCGAGGCCGCCCGCGAGCATGATCGGCTTGTGGTAGCCGCGCACGACGCGCCCCGCCGGCCCGGGCACCTCGGCCTCGAACGTGCGGAAGTAGCCCGCGACGTTCGGCCGGCCGAATTCGTTGTTGAACGCGGCGCCGCCGATCGGGCCCTCGAGCATGATGTCGAGGGCCGATGCGATGCGCGGTGGCTTGCCGTGGTCGCCCTCCCAGGGCTGCGCCGCGCCCGGAATGCGGAGATTCGAGACGGAGAAGCCGGTGAGCCCTGCCTTCGGCTTGCCGCCGCGACCCGTCGCGCCCTCGTCGCGGATCTCGCCCCCCGAGCCGGTGGCGGCGCCGGGGAAGGGCGAGATCGCAGTCGGGTGATTGTGCGTCTCGACCTTCATCAAGATGTGCGCCGGCTCGGCGTGGCGCGTGTACACGCCGCTCTCGGCGTCGGCGAAGAAGCGCTCGGCCTCGTGGCCCGCCATCACCGCCGCGTTGTCGGAGTAGGCCGAGAGGACGCCGTCCGGCGACTGCGCCGTCGTGTTGCGGATCATCGAGAAGAGCGACTGCGCCTGGACCTCGCCGTCGATCTTCCAGTCGGCGTTGAAGATCTTGTGGCGGCAGTGCTCGGAGTTCGCCTGGGCGAACATCATGAGCTCGACATCGGCGGGGTTCCGGCCGAGGTCGCGGAACGCGTCGGCGAGATAGTCGATCTCGTCCGGGGCGAGGGCGAGGCCGAGCTCCTTGTCGGCCTGCGCGAGCGCCTCGCGGCCGCTCCCCATGACGTCGACCTGCGTGAAGGGGCGCGGCGTGTGCTCGTCGAAGAGGACGGCGGCGTCGTCGATGTGCCCGACCACGGTCTCGGTCATGCGGTCGTGGATCTCGGTCGCGACGAGCGCGAGCGCCTCGTCGTCGAGGTCCCCTTCGACCCGCCACGCGATGCCGCGCTCGATGCGCCCCACGGCGTCGAGCCCGCAGATGTGCGCGATGTCCGTGGCCTTCGACGACCACGGCGAGATCGTGCCGATGCGCGGCAGCACGAGCAGCAGGTGGCCTGCCTCGCTGTCACCTGGTGCCGCGGCCGATGCGGGCCCGTAGCGCAGCAGCGCCTCGAGCACCTCGCGCTCGAGGGTGCTGAGATCGCGCTGCACCTGCACGAAGTGGGCGAAGCGCGCGGACACGCGCTCGAGGGTCGGGACCAGCGCCTGGAGCGACCGGAAGGTCCGCTCGAGCCGCGCGGGGGTGAGGGCATCGGCGCCACTCAGGTGGAGCATCGGAGCCTCGCTGGCTCGCCTTCGGGTGGGCCGCTCGGGGGTGCGGTCCGGTCCGTCCGGCGCCCTCCGGCCGTCGCGGGCCGGAGGCTGGGGGTGCGGCAGCGCCCTCCGGCTGAAACAGCTCGACCCGTCGTCGGCCCCGCCGGGTGTGGGCGGCGGGCTCGCGTCGGGTCGGCGCAGCGCGCCGGGTGGGGCTGTGGGGATGCAACGAGCGCAGTCTACCGCTTCGTGGGCTCCGTTTCAGCCGATGGCGCCGCGACGCGCGGTTGCGCCAGCCCGTGCCCGCCGGATTCCATGGCACCTTCACGGGCCCCGTTTCAGCCGGCGGGGCCGCGACGCGCGGTTGCGCCACCCTGTGATGGCGCGGATTCCATGGCACCCCCCAAAGGGATTCGGCATCGTCCCGCATTCGATTCAGCGCGCCCGATCCGGGTGCGCAGTGTGAAGGGTCTTCGCGCCGCGATCGGGGCGCGCACGCAGCTGGAAGGACGACCGAGTCATGGCGTACGAGCAGGAGCGAGCCGCAGCGATCGAGGCCGTGGAGAAGGCGGGGCGGCTCTGCCAGGTGGTGCAGGCCGCGCTGGTCGACGAGTCGTCGCTGGCCAAGAAGGACAAGTCGCCCGTCACCGTGGCCGACTTCGGCGCCCAGGCCGTGGTGTCGCACACGCTGGTCTCGGCCTTCCCCGACGTGCCGCTCGTGGGGGAGGAGGACGCCGACGAGCTTCGCCAGGCCGAGAACGCGGCGCTCCGCGCTCAGGTCGTGGAGCACGTGCAGCGGGCCGAGCCGGGGCTCGGCGAGAGCGAGATCCTCGAGCTGATCGACCGCGGCACTCATTCTGGCGGCGCGGACGGCCCGCACTGGACCCTCGACCCGATCGACGGCACCAAGGGGTTCCTGCGCCTCGATCAGTACGCGGTGGCGCTCGCGCTGATCGAGAACGGCGAGGTCGTGCTCGGCGTGCTCGGCTGCCCGAATCTGCCGCTCGATACCAGCGCCCCCGACGGCGAGCGCGGCTGCCTCTTCGTCGCGGTGAAGGGGGAGGGCGCGTTCGTGCGTCCGCTCGCGGGTGGCGCCGAGACGCGGATCGGCGTCACCGGCGTCACGAACACCTCCGACGCGAGCTTCTGCGAGTCGGTCGAGTCGGGCCACTCGAGCCAGGACGACAGCGCGAAGGTGGCCGAGAAGCTCGGCATCACCGCCCCCCCGTTTCGCATCGATAGCCAGTGCAAGTATGCGGCGGTGGCCCGGGGCGATGCGTCGATCTACCTGCGCCTGCCCACGCGCAAGGACTATGAAGAGAAGATCTGGGATCACGCCGCCGGCTCGATCGTCGTCATCGAGGCAGGCGGCCGCGTCACCGACGTGACCGGCGCCGACCTCGACTTCTCGATCGGACGCACCCTCGCGAAGAACGAGGGCGTCGTCGTGACCAACGGGCACGTGCACGAGGCCGTCGTCGCGGCGGTGCGCGAGGTGCTCGGCGTCTGACGCCACGCGCCACGGAGGGTCGGGGATGAAAGCCGAGCCCTTCGGCACGACCCGCGACGGGCACCCGGTCGCGCGCCATCGGCTTCGCAGCGCGCGTGGCACCGAAGCGGTCTTCATCGACTACGGCGCGACCTTGACCGAGCTGCACGTCGACGGCGTCGACGTCGTGCTCGGCTTCGACGACCTCGCGGGCTACGAGGCGGAGCGCACGTGGTTCGGCTGTGTCGTCGGGCGTGTCGCGAATCGCATCGCCGGCGCGAGCTTCGAGGTCGATGGCCAGCGCTTCGAGGTCGAGGCGAATCAGGACGGGCATCATCTGCACGGCGGATCGCAGGGGCTATCGACGCGCGTGTGGTCGGCGTCGCCGGCCGCGGGTGGCGACGAGTCGGCCATCCGCTTCAGCTGCGTGAGCGAAGATGGCGAGGGCGGCTACCCCGGGCGCGCCGAGGTCGAGGTCACGTACCACCTGACCGACGACGACCGGCTGCGCATCGAGTACGCGGCCAGCGTCGATCGCCCGACGCCGGTGAATCTCACCCACCACGCCTACTTCAACCTCGCGGGCTCCGGTGACGTGCTCGGGCACGAGCTCGAGATCGCGGCGTCGCACATCGTCGAGGTCGACGCCGAGCTGATTCCGACGGGGCGCCTGCCGGAGGTCGCGGGCACGCCGTACGAGTTCCGCGAGGCGAAGCCCGTCGGTGGTGACCTCGAGCGTCTCGAAGGCGGCGGCTATGACGTGAGCTTCGTGCTCGAGGGCTTCGACGAGATCGGGGTCGCGGGCTCCGACATGCCGATGCCGCTCCGCCATGCAGCGACGCTCGTGGATCCGGCCAGCGGCCGGTGCATGCGCGTCGCGACGACCGAGCCCTGCATGCAGCTCTACACGGGGCAGTACCTCGACGGGCGCGGCGGTAAGCGCGGCGCCGCCTATCCCGGCTTTTCGGGCCTCTGCCTCGAGGCGCAGCACCCTCCCGACGCACTCCACCAGCCGGGCTTTCCCTCGATCGTGTGCAGGCCGGGTGCCCCCTACCGGCAGATCACCGAGTACGCCTTCGAGACTCGCTGAGCGCCGTCTGCCTGGCTCGCCATCGGGCAGAAGGGGCGAGTGACGGGCCGCGGCAACGATGGCTTCGCGACCTTCCGCGGTCTCACCGCGGAGAGCGACGAGGTGGACGTGTCGATGGGCGTGGGCACGCCGGAGAACCGCCGACGGCGAGATCGTCGTGATCTTGCCGTGAGCGGCGTTCAGCTCAGAAGAGACAGTGTCGTCGCGCGCTGGCGCTCCGCGATGTCCTCGGGCGACTCGTCGACCACGACCTCGTCGGGCTGGATCTTGAAGATGGTCTGTCCGCCCTTCACGACCGTGCCGTCGCTGTCGGGCAGAAGGTTCTCGACCACCGTGCCCGCGAAGGGCGCGACGATCTTGTTGAACATCTTCATCACCTCGATCACGAAGAGCGGCTGCCCCTCGTCGAAGTGCGTGCCGACATCGGCGAGCATCGGCAGATCCGGCGCCTCGCGCGCGTAGAACGTGCCGCCCATGGGCGTGACGATCTCGTCCGAGCTGGCCTTCGGCGGCGGGTTCAGCCCCTTGATGAGATCGCCCATGATCGCTTCGTCGAGATACTGCTCCGGGAAGACCGGCTCGAGCTTCTCGTCCATCGTGATGTCGAGGAAGCCCGAGCGGATACCGATGCGCGGGATGACGAGCAGCAAGTCGAGACCGAGCTGGAAGCCGCGATGGGCCGCCTGGCACTCTGCCCAGAGCTCTGCGTCGCCGCCCGCGATCGCCTCGGCGCCCGCGCCGTCGAAGAGCTTCTGCAGCTCGGCCCAGTCACTCACGCCGGTGCGCTTCTCGACCTCGGCGTAGAAGCCGAGCGCCTGATCGATCGCGGCCTCGTCATCCTTCCAGATCATCTCGCTGGCCGGCTTGCCGGGCGCTTCCTCCATGTGGAGGTAGTGGTAGAGCGCGGCGAGGAAGCCCACAGGGTTCTCGGCGAACTCGACCTTGTCGCCCTCGCGCGTCCACAGGTGGTCGTCGTGCAGGCCGATGAAGCCGGCGAGCGCGTGCGGGTCGGCGAGCAGGCGACCGAGGGGACGAAGCAGCAGCGTCTCCTTGCCTGCGTAGACCGCCTTCGCGGCGCGATCGGGCATGCGCGCGAGCGACTCCTGGGCTGCGAGGCCCAGATCGACGTCCTTCGCGATCTCCTGCAGCGAGCCCACCGCGGCGAGGTACGAAGACAGGAATCGCGTGTTGGGCTTCATCATCGGCTCGAGGCCGAGCGTCCAGTTGATCAGCCCATACTGCATCTGGCAGCTGGTCCGCACGTCGTCGCCGCGGATCTCCATGTAGCGGAGGATCTCGGAGAGGCGCTCGAGGTTGTCTGCCCGGTGCTCGCCGTCGGCGAGGATCAGCGCGATGTTGCTGTCGTAGGCGCCGGCGAGGTTGTAGTAGACGAAGCTGCCGGTATCGGGGTTCGGGATGCTGATGCCCTGGTCGTCGCGAATCTCGAAGTCGAGCGGCTGCGACCACTGGCGGATCATGCCGCCGGCGTGGGGCTGAAGCGCCGCGTTCATCGCGTTGACACGGATCTCGGCGCCCGAGACGGCGCGCGCGACGCGCTCGGGTCGCGGCAGGTGCGGGCCGTGCAGTGCGAGGAGGACCATGGCCTCGATCAGCCGGTCGACATAGAAGAAGTCGTTCGCGTCGTCGGGGTTCGTGAACTTCAGGCGGTAGGCGAGCTCGGTCACGCCGTGCTCGACCTGGATGCGCGTGTTCATCTCCATGAAGAAGTGATCGAAGCCTTCGACGATGCACTCGAAGGTCGAGACGCTGTCGAGGCCGACGCCCTGGCCGAAGCGCTCGGAGTCGTCCTCCATGTTCTGGAGCGTGACCTTGTCCTTCGTGAGCGTCTCGGCCGCCACGCCCTCATAGCGGGGGATCGCCTCGTCGAGCAGCTCCTGGGTCAGCGAGAACTCGAGCTGCTTCTGCTCGTACATCTGGATCGAGCAGTCGCGGCCGCCGAGCGACATCGCCCAGTCGCCGTTGCCGATCACCTGGATCTCGTTGTGGCGCGTCGTCTCGAGGTTGAGCTCGATCAGGAAGTTCCGATTCGAGCCGGGCTGCGTGACCTTCTGCTCGGCGAGGATCTCGAATACCGCGTTCGCCGTGTCGTCGACCTTCGACACGACGCGCTGGCCCTTGCCGCCACCGCCGCCGATCGCCTTGTAGCGGATGCGCTTGTCGGGGTACTGCGCCCAGATCTTCTCGCTCTCGCGCTCGGCGGCGCGCTGCAGCTCCTCGATCGTGACCAGCTCGGCGGTATTCGCGTAGCCGACCTGGAGCAGCGCCTCGGCGTTCTCGGCGTCGTCGAGCGCCCCGTCCCACGACCAGTCGAGGTGCTTCGACTTGGCGAGCTTCTCGAGCTTCTTGCGGTCACCGTGTGCCTCGAGCAGGGCGAGGGACGAGATGTTGTCGACGCCGGGAATGACTGCGTTGCCGAGCCCGCGGGCGAGCTTCTTCGCCTCGTCCTTGGCGCCGGCCTTCCTGATCACGCCGCTCGAGGGGCCGATGAAGGCGAGCCCCGCGGCCTCGATCGCCTCGATGAACTCGAAGTCCTCGGCCATGAAGCCGTAGCCCGCGAAGAGGTGCGTGTAGCCGCCCTGCTTCGCGATGTCGATGATCTCGCCGATGCGCTCGAGCTTCTCCTCCTGGCCGACACCCATGTAGTCGTGCACGCGATGGACGTTCGCCGGGAACTTGAGCCCGCGCAGCTCGGGAGCGAGGCAGCGGGGATAGACGATCGAGTCCTTCTCGCTGAGCAGCATGCCCCACTCGCGCATGCCGCACTCTTCGAAGACGTCGAACGCCTCCTTGCGAACCGGGCCACGGCAGACGACGAGGCACTTCACGTCCTGGAGCGTGAACGAGCGCACCCAGTCCGAGTCGGCTTCGTGGAACGTGCATTCCGAAAGATCGCTCTGTCGCATGGTCTACTCGTGCTCTCGCTGCGGGCCGCTCATGGCCTCGGGGGTGTAGTGGCGCATCAGGAAGGCGAGGTTTCGCGCAAGGATGCGGCGGCTCTCGCCCGGCATGACGATGCGGTGCACCGAGCCGAGGCTGAGCGCCTCCTTCGGGTTCATCAGCTCGTCTTCGTAGCGGGTCGTCAACGCCGCCAGGGTTGCATCGCGTGCCGCGGCGGCCTCCGCCGGGTCGGCCCCATCGGCGATCGCCTTGTCATGGGCTTTGGCCGCGCCGCGCACCTCGTCCTTGTAGACGAAGTCGCGGCCGCCGCCGGGGCCCATCACCGCGATGCGCGCCATGGGCATGGCGAAGACGCGGTCAGCACCGGTGAAGTACGAGTTGTAGCTCGCGTAGGCACCGCCGAACGCATTGCGGATGATCATCGTCATGCGCGGCGTGCGGACGTCGATGATCGAGTCGAGCAGCTTGCGGCCCGCCTGGATGATGCCCTTCGTCTCCTGCTCCGTGCCAGGCAGGAACCCCGTCGTGTCCTCGATGAAGACCATCGGGATGTTGTAGAGGTTGCAGAAGCGGATGAAGCGCGTGCCCTTCAGCGCCGCCGCGATGTCGATCTGCCCCGACGCCACCGCCGAGTTGTTGGCGATGAAGCCGACCACGTGCCCACCGAGCCGCCCGAACGCAGTGATGATGTTGCGGGCGCGCTGGGGCTGCAGCTCGAAGTACTCGCCGTGGTCGCAGACCTGCTGCATGTAGAGCGTGATGTCCATGGGCGCGTTCATGCCGGCGGGGCTCGTGAAGGTCTTGCGGAAGAGCAGGTCCTCTTCGTCGACGTGGTGATCGGTCGGGTCGGAGGTCTCGTGGAAGGGCGCGCCGGAGTGGTTGTTGTCGGGCAGGTAGGTGAGCAGGCGCATCGCCTGGCGTAGCGAAGCCAGCTCGTCGGGCGTGGTGAGGTCGCACACGCCCGACTGGCCGTGCACGCCGGGGCCGCCGAGCTCGTCGGCGGTCACGTCCTCGCCGAGCGCGCTCTTGACGACACCGGGACCCGTGAGCCCGATGAAGGTCTCGTCACATTGGATCATGAACGAGCCCTGGCGGGGCAGGTACGCGCCGCCGCCGGCGTTGTAGCCGAACATGAGGCTGATCGAAGGCACGACGCCGCTGATCTTGCGGAGCGCAGTGAAGGCCTCGCTGTAGCCGTCGAGGCCGCCGACGCCGGCGGGCACGAAGGCGCCGGCCGAGTCGTTCATGCCGATCAGCGGGATGCCCTTCTCGCCGGCCATGTAGATCAGCCGCGCGAGCTTGGCGCCGTTGGTCGCGTCCATCGAGCCTGCGCGCAGAGTGAAGTCGTGCCCGTAGACGGCCACGTCCCGGCCGCCGATGTTCAGGATGCCGGTCACGATCGAAGCGCCGTCGAGGTTCGGGCCCCAGTTCTGGAAGAGCATCTGGGGCTCTTCCTGGCTCAGCACGTTGAGCCGCTCCCAGACCGTCATCCGCCCCTTGGCGTGCTGCGTGCGGACGCGGGCGATGCCGCCGCCGACCAGGGGCTTGCGGATCAGCTCCTCGCCCAGCGCCAGGGCCTGGTCGTAGGGGTTCGCGGGCGCGCCGGCTTCGGGCGTCGGCGCCGCCTCGACGGCCGGCGTCTCCTTCGGCTCTTCGGGGGCCAGGGGGTCGGTGGTCAGGTACTCGGGTTGGGCCATGGCTGGGGTCCGGTCCTCGAGGTGTGCGGCGTCCGGGTGGACCCCGGCGCCGCGCGCATTCGTTGTCTCCGCGCTGGGCGGCTCGGTCGTGTCCTTGCTCGTCGCCGGGTCGCAGCCTGCCGCGGGTCCAGGCGTTCGCACTGCGAATTCGCCCGGGCCGCGGGCGGGGGCCAGGTGGGCCTCTGCATGGTCGCGACTTCTGCCCGCCGATGCATCCGCGGACCGGTGACCGATTCGGCCCGTTCCCCGAGGGGCGGTGCTGGATCTCGTCTACGGTCTGGGTCGATTCGGAGGGGACGGACGCGCCGGGCCGCGCCCGTCCATCGAGCGCGCGGAGTCTATCGGGTTTGTGGGGCCTGATCGACTCCCCTCGTTCGATTCCCGGGCCCATCTGCGGGCCTCCTCCGCCGCGCATCCTGGACACACGGAGCCGATCGCGCCAACGTCGGCCGGTCCAGATCAGGAGGTCTCCATGCCCGCACCCGTGGGCCGCGACGCGGCGAAGACCAAGGCGCAGCTCGAGGATTGGTTCCGGGCCCGGGAGCCCGAGGCGAAGTCGATCGCGCTCGAGGGCCTGGGCGGTCCCGAGGAGACGGGCTTCTCGAGCGACACGCTGATGTTCGACCTCGTGGTCGAGCAGAGCGGTGGCGCGACCGAGCGGCGGCCGGTGGTGGTCCGCCTCGAGCCCGCGACGCCGTTCCCGATCTTTCCCGAGTATGACCTCGGCCTGCAATTCCACATGATGCAGACGCTCGAGTCCGAGGCCGTCCCGGTGCCGCACATGATCGCCATCGAGCCCGACCGCGGACCCCTCGGCGCCCCCTTCTACGTCATGGAGCGCCTCGACGGGCGCGTGCCCACCGACACGCCGCCGTATCACATGGAGGGCTGGATCGCGGACCTCGGCGCCGGTGACCGGGCCGCGCTCTGGTTCAGCGCCCTCGACGCGATGGCCGAGGTCCACAAGCTCGACGTCGAGGACGCACGCTTCGACTTCCTCGCCCGGCCGAAGGCGGGGCAGACGGCGATGCAGGCACAGCTCGCCTACTGGGATCACTACCTCGACTGGGGCATGGAGCGCGCCCGGTACCCGTTGCTCGAGCGCGCGCTCGCATGGCTCGACGCGAACCAGCCGGCCGACGAGCCGACCGGCATCTGCTGGGGCGACTCGCGCATCTCGAACCAGATGTTCGACGGCACTCGCTGCATCGCCGTGATCGACTGGGAGATGGCGTTCCGCGGCAACCCCGAGGCCGACCTCGCCTGGTTCATCAATCTCGACCGCTGCTTCACGGAGGGGCTCGGCATCGAGCGGCTCGCCGGCATGCCCGACCGCGATACGACCGTCGCGCGCTGGGAAGAGCGCGTGGGGCGCGCCGTCGAGCACTACGACTACTACGAATGCTTTGCGCTCTTTCGCTTCTCGGCGATCATGGCTCGTGTCATGCTGCAGCTGAAGCACTACGAGAAGCTGCCCGAGGAGGTGATGGCCGACCGCGACAACCTCGCGAGCCTGGTCCTCGAGCGGGTGCTGAACGAGCGCGGCGCCTGAGCGGGCCGGGCGGGAGAGAAGGAAGCGATGTCCGACAGGGAGGGGACGCCCGAGGCGAGCGATCGCACGGCACCGCCCCGCAAGTACGGACTCGAGGACGAGCTGCCCAAGGACGGCCGCGTCGCCCGAGCCGTGCGCACGCGGCGCGCCGTCGCCGACGCCATGCTCGCGTTGATCGAGGACGGCGATCTGCGCCCGACCTCGAAGGCCATCGCCGAGCGCGCGGGCGTCAGCGAGCGCACGATCTTCCAGCACTTCGCCGACCTCGAAGCGCTCTTTGGCGCCGCTGCCGAGCGCATCGGCGAGCTGATCGGGAGCGAGGCGGTCAAGGTCCCGATCGACGGTGACTTCGAGACGCGCCTCGCCGGCTTCGTCCACGAGATCGCGTACATGAACGAGGCGATGGCCTTCGTGCGGCGGGCCTCGCGCCTGCACGAGCCCTACTCGCCGGTGCTGCAGGATGCGCTCCGCAACATGCGCGTGATCCGCAAGCGGGTCGGCGAGAAGGTCTTCGCGGTGGAGCTCGACGCGATGGGCGACGCCGCCGCGCGCGAGCGCGCGGTGAACGGCATGGCGCTGCTCTCGTTGTGGAGCAGCTGGGAGAACATGCGCGTGCACCTCGGCCTCGACCGCGCCGAGGCCCGATCGACGCTCAAGCAGGCGCTGCGCGCGCTGCTCGACCAGCCGCGGCCCGAGCACGAGTCGCCGGAGGACGCGACGGATCCGCGTCTCGGCGACGCCGCCATCGAGTAGGGCGAGGTCGCTCGGCTACACCGTTCGCAGGAACTCCGAGAGCCCGTATCCGACCTGGTCGCCGATGCGCCACTCGGTCATGCCCTCGCCGATGTGCGTCGTCATGCCCTCGCGCCGGTTTCGGAGGGGGATGAAGCCCTTCACGTCGCCCTCGATCTCGAGCTGCTCACCCTTGCTCGTCTCGAGCTTCACGTGCACGCGCTCGTGATAGAGGCCGTTCTCGGCGAAGTCGGCGGTGATGTCCGCGTGCTTCACACCCTCGATCTCGCCGTCGCGCATGATGACCCCGCCCATGCGCACGTGATCGGCGTCCCGACGCACGATCGAGATCATCGCGCCGAGTGAGGCGCCGAAGTTCATCGTCAGCCACTCGTAGCTCTCGATCGCCTGCCAGTGCCGCGGCCCCCACGAGTGGTCGCGGAGCCCGAACCCGTCGATGGTGATCGTCTCGCCGTCGATCTCGATCTCGCCCGTCACCGCCATGTGCTGCTCGTAGTGCGCCTTGGCGAACTGGTTGTCGGCGTCGCGGTCCTGCTCGTCGGGGTCACCCGCCTTGCCGTACATCGGGCCCACCGCGCGGTGCTCGAGGTCGAGCCGGACCTTCTTCTTCGGGCTCTCGAGGAACGCGCGCTTCGGGTCGGCCATCGACTTCGGGTCCGCGAGCTCGAGCACGTTGCCCTCGTACACCGTGCGCAGCAGATCGGTCGGCTCGATCACCTCGAAGCGCAGCCCGCCGGCGTCGAACGCGTCGTTGTGATCGATGGGCGCGCGCTTGAACGAGAAGAGCACGCGGCCATCGGGCATGTAGAGACAGACCGTCATCTCGGCCCGTCCCTCGTTGGCGCGGTTGCCGAGCCGCACGAAGCCGCCCATCGACTTCGAAGGGTCGAAGAAGTTGAAGTACATGCTCTCGTTGAAGTTCGGCTCGGGGCCGAGCTCGTGGGTGTAGTCGTCTTCGGGCTTCAGGTTGCCGACGATCTTCGCCATGGGGGGATCCCTTCGCAGGTGGGCTCGTGCTCTCGTGGAGGACGCGTCGAGCTTCGCCGACCGCGGGAACGCGGTCAATCGACGCCCATCGGGGCGCGACTCACGCGACGAGCGGCGGGGGCGGGCCCTCGGGCGCCGGCGAGCGGCGGAACGCGGCGAAGGCGGCGCCGCAGGTCAGCACGAAGAAGACGCCGAGCGCGAGCAGCACGGCGTGATCGCCGTGTTGCGTGATCGCCCAGCCCGTCGCCGGGCCGATCACGCAGAAGCTCAGCCGGAAGACGAGACTCCGAAGAGATACGAAGCTCGCGCGGTCGCCGCTCGGGATCACGCGATGTTCCTCGTGCGAGAGCACCGGGCCGTTCAACCCTCGGCACAGACAGAGTGCGAAGTAGAACACGAAGCCGAAGAGCGCGTGGCTGAGCCCCATGCCGAAGTAGCCGACGCCGACCAGCGCGAGCGCGGCGAGCAGCACGGCGTGCACGCCGAAGCGCTGCTCGGCGCCGGTCGACGCGATCGAGCCGACGGCGACGACGTAGTTCGCGGCGGCCCAGATCGGGCCGAGCCACTCGATGGGCACGCCGGCCTTCTCGGCGTAGAGGGCGACGATCCACACTGGCACGAAGGTCGACAGGCCGAGCAGCACAGAGAGCGAGAAGGTGGTCTTGAGTCGCGCCGAGCCGCGCCGCACATAGCCGAGCAGCGCGCCCACCCGCGCCCACGCGTTCTCGACCACGGGCCGGTGGAAGGCCGGCTCGACCAGCGCGAGCGCGACGCCGAGCGCGACGACCCAGACCCCGGCCTGCACGTAGAAGGGCAGCTTGATCGCGATCGCGTAGAGCACGCCCGCTGTCAGCGCGGCGCTGCCTTCGCCCATCTGTCCGAAGAAGCGCGCGCGCCCGAACCACTTGCCAAAGGCGGGCTCGTCGTCGAGCTCGACGAGGGTCTCGTAGAGCATCGCGGTGTTGGTGCCCGAGATGAGCGAGAGTGACGCGCCCAGCAGCACCTCGGCGAGTGCCACGCCCCAGAAGCCGGCGGCGGCGGCATACACGAGCCAGCCGAAGATCGAGAGCGCCGACGCGGCGATCATGCTCGTGCGATAGCCGATGCGATCGGCGAGCACGCCGGACGGAAACTCGAACACCGCGAGCGATACGGCGAAGATCGCCTGCAGCGTCATCACGCCGGTCATGTCGAGACCGAGCTCGTGGCTCTGGTAGAGCGTGATGATCGCCATCGGGAACAGCGACATCATCAGCGTGTGATGGACGCAGAGAAGGACGAGATTGCGCCGCAGCCCTGAGCCCGGTGGCAGCCCTGAGCCATGAGGCAGCCCTGAGCCAGGTGACAGCCCTGAGCCATGAGACAGTCCTGAGCCCTGTGACGGCCCCGAGCCCTGTGACGGCCCTGGGCGATCTGACCGGCCGGGTCGCTGGCGGATGGCTCGATCTCCCTTCGACCGGCCGCCGGGGCGGTCGATCGATGCGATGGGGCGCGTGCGGCGGGGCGCGCCCCGCGAGGAAGCTCGACGAAGGTGCGGGCGGTGCGAAGAGCACCGACCTCGTGCCGGTGGCGGGGTGCGTGGTTCGGGCCACACCCATGTCTCGGCCTTCGCCGCGTGAAAATGCGAAGTCCAAAATCCCCTTCGCGTTCGGGGAGTTTGCCGCTCGCATCCCGCGCTGTAAAGCGAGCTCCACCCGGGGAGACTTGCGGAGGGCGTGGAGGCGTGTGCTAAACGGGTCGCCCTTGAGAGCCGGGAGGAGCGACGCGGCATCGCAGGGGCGGCTCAAGTCCTTGCGAGTCGCTTCCGATCCCGGCTTGGGCTCGTACCGGGGGGTCGAGCCGGCCAGGTGGGTCCGCGCGCGGCTCGAGCGACATCGAGTCGAGTGAGACGAGCGCGGGCCGGAGAGGACACGGCGCAGAGGAACCATGGGCAAAACGCTGGTCATCGTGGAGTCGCCTGCGAAGGCGAAGACGATCATCAAGTACCTGGGCCGCGACTTCGTCGTGAAGTCGTCGGTGGGGCACATCCGCGACCTGCCCACGTCGGGCTCGGGTAAGAAGGTCGATCCCGCAGCCCGCGCGAAGCAGGCTGCGAAGACCCGCGCCATGCCCCCGAAGAAGCGCGAGGCCTATAAGAAGAAGAAGGCGAAGGAGGCGCTGATCGCGCGGATGGGCGTCGACCCCGAGAAGGGGTGGAAGGCCCGCTACGAGATCCTGCCGGGCAAGGAGAAGGTCGTGAACGACCTTCGCAAGCTCGCGCAGGGCGCCGACGAGATCTATCTCGCCACCGATCTTGATCGCGAAGGGGAGGCCATCGCCTGGCACCTGCGCGAGATCATCGGTGGCGACGACAAACGCTTCAAGCGCGTCGTCTTCAACGAGATCACGAAGTCGGCGATCGCCGAGGCGTTCGCCGAGCCGGGCAAGCTCGACATGGCGCGGGTGAACGCGCAGCAGGCGCGCCGCTTCCTCGACCGCGTCGTCGGCTACAAGCTCTCGCCGCTGCTCTGGGCGAAGGTGGCTCGCGGGCTCTCGGCTGGCCGGGTGCAGTCGGTCGCAACACGCATCATCGTCGAGCGCGAGCGCGAGATCCGCGCGTTCGTGCCCGAGGAGTACTGGGAGGTCTACGCCGACCTCCAGACCGAGAAGAACGAGGCACTGCGCCTGCAGGTCGTGAAGCGTGACGGCGAGGACTTCCGGCCCACGTCCGAGGCCGAGACCCGGGCCGCCGTGCAGCTGCTCGAGCAGGGCGTGTACGCCCTCACCGAGCGCAACGACAAGCCCACGAAGACCCGGCCCGGCGCGCCCTACATCACGTCGACCCTGCAGCAGGCCGCGTCGACCCGGCTCGGCTTCAGCGTCAAGAAGACGATGATGCTGGCCCAGCGACTCTACGAAGCCGGCCACATCACCTACATGCGAACCGACTCGACGAACCTGTCGGGCGAGGCGGTCGGCGCGTGCCGCGATCTCGTGCAGCAGAAGCTCGGTGATCGCTACCTGCCCGCGGAGCCCATCAGCTACTCGAGCAAGGAGGGCGCGCAGGAGGCGCACGAGGCGATCCGGCCCTCGGACGTGACGGTCGAGCCCGAGCAGATCCACGGCCTCGAGCGCGATCAGCAGCGGCTCTACGAGATGATCTGGCGCCAGTTCGTCGCCTGCCAGATGACGCCCGCCGAGTATCTCAGCACGACGCTCGTCGTGAAAAACGGTCCCTTCGAGCTGCGCACCCGCGGCCGGATCCTCGTCTTCGACGGTCACACGCGGATCCAGAAGCCGTCGGGCGCCGGCGACAAGACGGGCCCGCTGCCGGACGTCGAGGTCGGCGCGACGCTCGCGGCGACCGGTGTCGACCCGGTGCAGCACTTCACCAAGCCGCCGCCGCGCTTCGGCGAGGCAAGCCTCGTGAAGGAGCTCGAGAAGCGCGGCATCGGCCGCCCTTCGACCTATGCGTCGATCATCTCGACGATCCAGGATCGCGGCTACGTGCGCCTCGACGGCCGCCGCTTCCACGCCGAGAAGATGGGTGAGATCGTCACCGAGCGACTCGTCGAGAGCTTCGAGTCGCTGATGGACTACGGCTTCACGGCCGAGCTCGAGGAATCGCTCGACGAGATCGCGGTCGGCGACAAGAAGTGGAAGGAAGTCCTCGACGAGTTCTACGCGGGCTTCGAGGCCAAGCTCCAGGCGGCGGGCGCAGAGAAGAAGGGCATGCGCCCCAACGACCCGACCGACGTCGACATCCCGTGTCCCAAATGTGGTCGGCACATGCAGATCCGCACTGCACAGACCGGCGTCTTCCTGGGCTGCTCGGGATACGCGCTGCCGCCGAAGGAGCGCTGCAAGTCGACGATCAACCTGATCCCGGGCGACGAGGCCGTGAGCGCCGATGCCGAGGATCAGGAAGAGGCCGAGTCGATCCTGCTCATGCACAAGCATCATTGTGCGAAGTGCGGTGTCGCCATGGACAGCTACCTGATAGACGAGACCCGCAAGCTGCACGTCTGCGGCGACAACCCCGACTGCCCGGGCTACGAGGTCGAAGAGGGCAAATTCGTCATCAAGGGCTACGACGGGCCGGTGCTCGAGTGCGACAAGTGCGGCGAGGACATGCAGCTGAAGAGCGGCCGCTTCGGCAAGTACTTCGGCTGCACCAGCGAAGACTGCAAGAACACGCGCAAGCTGCTGCGCAGCGGCGAGCCGGCCCCGCCGAAGGTCGACCCGATCCCGATGCCGCACCTGCTCTGCGAGAGGTGCGACGACCACTATCTGCTGCGCGATGGCGCGGCGGGCATCTTCCTCGCAGCGAGCCAGTTCCCGAAGCACCGCGAGACGCGGGCGCCGACGGTCGAGGAGCTGAAGTTCGTCCAGGACCAGCTCGACCCGAAATACCGCTACCTGGCCGATGCGCCGGCCGCCGACCCCGACGGCAACCCCGCCATGGTCCGCTTCCTTCGCAAGACGAAGGAGCAGTACGTCATGAGCGAAGCTGACGGCAAGGCGACCGGCTGGCGCGCGTACCATCGCGACGGCAAGTGGGTGCAGGAGATCCCGGAGAAGAAGGCCGCGGCGAAGAAGGGCAGGCGCAAGAAGGCCGCCAAGAAGAAGAGGGCTGCGAAGAAGAAGGCCGCACGCAAGAAGGCAGCGAAGAAGAAGGCTGCCAAGAAGGCGGCGAAGAAGAAGCGCGGCGCGAAGGCCAGCTCGGCCGGTCGGGTCGGCAAGCCCGGGGGCTCGCGGAAGGCGGCGACGGGCTGACCCGTTCGCGGCGCTTCGATGCCAGCCGGGGCCGCCCGGATGGGTTGTGCTTGACAGATGCGCTGCATCCGAGTGAACTGATCCGATCCGGTCACGACGCCGGGGTCAGCTCCACCGGACGGTCCGGCCCATGAATCGCACCATCGACCGAGTCCTGCTTGCACGCCACGTCGCCCTCAGCGCGGGGGCGGTGGCCGCCTATCTGTTCCGTTCCGAGCTGCAGACGGGCTACCTGGCGCTCTGGATCGTCGGCATCAGCGCCACCCTCAACTTCATCGCCTATCTGTTCCAGTCGCGGCCAAGGCTGGCGGCGTTCAGCCGCCAGGCGTCGCCCGTGATCGGCCTCGGGAGCTGGACGGCGCTGGCCGCCGTCACGAGCGGCGCCGACTCACCCTTCATCGCCGGCCTGTGGCTCGAGATCGTGCTCTCGGCGGTCGCCCTGCGCCTGCGGGGCGTGGTTGCCGTGACCCTGGCGTCGCTCGCCGGCATCGTCCTCGCCGACGCTTGGACAGGCCTGCAGAGCAGCCCGGTGCGGCTCTGGCTGCAGCTGGGCTTCACCGCCGCGATGGGTACGCTCACCTACTTCCTCGCCCGCCGCTGGCTGCGGACGCAGACCCTGCTCGACGCAGAGCGCTCCGAGCTCGACGAGCGCCTCGCCGAGCTGAACCAGCGGCTCGAGGACGAGCGCGTGGTCGCCGAGCTCGGAGAGAACGTCGCGCGTCTCGCCCACGGCCTGAAGAACGCGGTGCACAGCCTGCGCGGCTTCGTGCGCCTGATCGAGCCGAAGGTGCAGGGACAGACGGGGGTGGGCCCGGCCATGGACGGCCTGCGCCGCGCCATCGACGATCTCGAGTCGCTCGCGCACCTGACCCTCGGCTCGGCGCCTGCGCGCACGGGGTTGCCGGCGCCTGGCGCACCGCCATCACCGCGGCCGGTCTCCCGCGGCGATGGCGAGATCGACGTGGTGGTGAGGGCCGCGGCCGACAACGTCTCTACCGCGCACGACGCGTTCGACGTCGAGATCACGATCGGCTCGGGCCTCCCCTCTACGCCGCTCGCGGCGAAGTCGCTCGAAGAGGTCCTGATCATCCTGCTCCGAAACGCCGCCGAGGCGATGGAGGGGCGGGGTCGCGCCACCATCGAGGCCGCTGCGAGCGAAGACGGGTTGCTGCTGGTCGTGCGCGACTCGGGCCCGGGCTTCGGCGACGTCGACGTCGTCGAGATCTTCAAGCCCGGCTACACGACGAAGGAGGGCGGCAGCGGCTACGGCCTCTTCCTCGCGCGCCGCATCCTCGAGGAGCACGGCGGCCGGCTCGACGTTCATACGGGCGAGCAGGGCGGCGCCGTGGTGAGTCTCTGGCTGCCTGCCGGCGCCGATCTGGCGGAGCACGAATGACCGGCAGCGTCCTCATCGCCGAAGACGAACGCGCCGCGGCCGACTACCTGCAGACGGTGCTCGTCGATCTCGGCTACGAAGTGCGCGTCACGGGCAACGGCATCGAGGCGCTGATCGCGCTCGAAGCGAACGCCTACGACCTCGTGGTGTCCGATCTGCGCATGCCGCAGATGGACGGCTTCGAGCTGCTGAGTCACGTGAAGCAGCGCTGGCCGAAGCTGCCCGTCATCGTGCTGACGGGCGAGAGCGAGGTCAGCGGCATCGTCGAGGCCGTGCAGCTCGGCGCCACCAACTATCTCATGAAGCCCGCGAGTCCCGCCGTGATCGAGTCGGCGGTGCGGCGCGCGATGGAGGCGCGGCCGGACCCGACCGGGGCGGACGCTTCGATCCCCGAGCTCGTCGGACAGAGCGCGGCGATGGTCGAGGTGCGGCATCGGGTCGTGATGGCCGCGCGCAGCGACGTGCACGTCATGGTCACGGGCGATACCGGCACGGGCAAGGAGCTCGTCTCGAAGGCGATCCATCGCCACTCGAGTCAGGCGAGTGGGCCCTTCGTCGCGCACAACTGCGCGATCGCCCCTCACGACCTCTTCGAGAGCGAGTTCTTCGGCCATCGCAAG
The DNA here is from genome assembly GCA_964474355.1 of uncultured Spirochaetaceae bacterium. Classification (GTDB taxonomy): domain Bacteria; phylum Myxococcota_A; class UBA9160; order UBA9160; family UBA4427; genus CAYYSY01. The sequence continues at coordinate 23,269 of CAYYSY010000433.1, forward strand.
GGCTCGTTCACCGGCGCCGACCGGGACCGCCCCGGTCTGCTGCGCGAGGCCGATGGCGGGATGCTGTTCCTCGACGAGCTCGAGACGCTGCAGATGGTCCACCAGGCGAAGCTGCTGCGCGTGATCGACGACGGCGAGGTGCGGCCGGTCGGCGACGAGCGCGCGTACCGGGCGTCCGTCCGTTTCGTGGCCGCGACCAACCGGGACCCACGCCTCATGATCGAAGCGGACGAGCTGCGCGCCGACCTCTACTACCGGCTGCGGGGGATCGAGATCTCGCTGCCCCGGCTCTGCGATCGCCCGGACGACATCCCGCTCCTCGTCGCACACTTCCTCGGCGACGACGGACCCGAGCTGACGGACGATGTCATGGCGGCACTCGTCGAGGCGCCCTGGCCGGGCAACGTGCGCCAGCTGCTGAACGTCGTGAACGGCGCCAAGGCGCTCTGCGGCGACGGCAAGATCACGCGGCGGCATCTCTCGTTGGATGCCGGCGTCGTCGCGCGCCCGCCGCGGGTCGAGCCTGCGGGCGCGGCCGGCGCCGGGCCGGTGGTGCCGCGCGGCGTCCCCCTGCGCGAGGTCGAGAAGCAGGCGATCAAGCAGGCACTCGAAGACTGCGGCGGCAACCGCACGAAGGCCGCGAAGCTGCTCGACATAGACCGCTCGACGTTGCGGCGCAAGATCGCGGAGTACGCTCTCGAGGGCTGAGTCGAGCGCCGGACGGCGCTCCTCGATTCAAGAACGCCGCGCGTCGAGGTCCACCACGTCGGCTGCCCCGACCCCGCCCCGGCGCACGTCCGGCGCACCCACGCGCGCAGCATCCGCGGTGTGGTCGTCCGGCTGGGCCTGGCTGTCGCGCTCGGCGGCGACCCGCGCTTCGTAGTGCGTGATCTCGCGGGCCTTCGTCTCTTCGTCCCAGCCGAGCACCTCGGCCATCAGCTCTGCTACGTGGGGCGCGGCCTCGACGCCGCGATCGAAGGTCTCGATCGAGATGCGGGTGCGGCGCGTCAGCACGTCGTCGAGGTGCAACGCGCCCTCGTGTGACGTGGCGTAGAGCGCCTCGACCATGAGGTAGGGCTCGGCGCCCGGGATCGGCTCTCGCAGCTCGGGCCGCTCGCGCATCATGCGCGCGAGCTCCTGGATCCGGGAGCCGTGGCGCGAGATCAGGTGCTCGACCTCCCGCACGTGCAGGTCGAGGTCGCGCGCGACGCGCTCGCGGCCGTTCCAGAAGCCCTGCACGCCGGGCGCGCCGATCAGCGGGATCGTGTCGGTGCACGAAGGCGGTACGCGCCGGGGCAGGCTCCTCGAGGCGAGGTCGACGGCATCCTTCGCCATCACGCGATACGTCGTGTACTTGCCGCCCGCGACGGTGATGAGGCCCGAGGCCGACTGCGAGACGGCATGGGTGCGCGAGAGCGTGCTCGTCGAGTCATCCTCGCCCTGGAGCAGCGGCCGCAGCCCCGCGTACACGCCCTCGATGTCGTCGTGAGTGAGCGGGCTCGCGAGCATCTCGTTGATGGTGCCGAGCAGGTAGTCGATGTCTCGACGGCTGGCTGCGGGGTGATCGAGGTCGAGGTTCCAGTC
>CAYYSY010000434.1:0-19990 GCA_964474355.1 uncultured Spirochaetaceae bacterium
CAGGTCGATCACGCCGACGTCGGTGGTATGCTGCACGCCGATCTCCTGACCCGCCTCGTCGACGAGCACCTCGAGCCCCGGCTCGATCAGCTCGGGCTGCTGCGCGAGGATCGAGCGCACGGTCTCGGGATCGGGCAGGAGCGCTCCGCGCGGGGCCCCCGAGGACACCGCCGGCTCCGCGTCGCGACGCTCACGCACGGGGGCGGCGGCCTTCTTCGGGCGCGCCTTGCGGCGTGCCGGTGCCGCCCCGCGGCGGGCTTTGGCCGGAGACCCGGTCTTCGCGGACTTCGAGGCGGACTTCGAGTCGGACTTCGATTCAGACTTCGCCGCCGGCTTCGACGCGCCGGACGACCCCGGGTCGGGGACCTCGTCGGGGACAACCGCGTCCTCGAGCGAGAGCTCCTCTTCATCTTCCTCGATCTCGACCTCGATGTCGTCGAGGCCGGGGTCCGTCAGCATCGACGGCCCCAGCAGGCCGTCTTCGGGCGCCGGCGTCTCCAGCACGCCGCTCTCCCCCGGATCGTCGATGAACGACTCCCCCTGGCCGACGTGCTGCCCGCAGTTGGGGCAGCTCGACGAGCGCGAGGGGATCGGGGTATTGCAGCGACGGCAGTTCATGCGGGCTCCCGGAGACCGGACGCAGGGCTCCAACCTTCGCATCGGCCCGACGCGCCGATGGGTTGAGTCCGGCCTCCACGGAGTCCGGGCTGGGGCCCGCAGGCGCCCGGGTCCGACTCCCCTCGCCCGCGCCCCCCAGACCGGGATCAGCGGGCGCTCGCGCGAGCCTCGGCGGTCGCCTCTCCGGCCGGAGGACGGCCCAGGAGCCGCCGCACGCGGCCCTTCACCCACTCGGTGCCATCGTCGATCAGGACGTAGAAAACGGGCACCACGAGCAGGGTGAGCACCGTCGAGGAGACCATGCCCGCAGCCGTCGCCACGGCCATCGGCCGCCGGCTCTCCGCCCCGGGGCCGAACCCGATCGCGGCCGGAAGCACGCCGAAGATCATCGACACCGCGGTCATGAGCACCGGCCGCATCCGGACGGGTGCGGCCCGGCGCATGGCCTCGACCTTCTCGAGCCCTTCGCTTCTCAGCTGATTCGCGTAGTCGACGAGCAGGATCGAGTTCTTCGTCACGAGCCCGAAGAGCAGGATGATCCCGATGAGGCTGAACATGTTGAGCGTCTGCCCCGTGGCGAGCAGCCCGCCGAGCGCACCGACCATCGAGAGCGGCAGCGCGAGCATCACCGTCAACGGGTGCACCAGGCTCTCGAACTGGGCGGCGAGCACCATGTAGATGACCAGGATGGCCAGGGCCATCGCGCCGGCGAACTCGGCCGCGCCCTCCTCCATGGCCTCCGCCTGCCCGGAGAGCACCAGCTCGACGTTGGGGGGCAGGATCCGGTCCGCGATCTCGCGGGCGTCCTGCACCGCCGACGCGAGCGCCTTGCCCACGAGATTCGCCGACACGGTCACGCTGCGCTGTCGATCGCTGCGTGTGATCGCCGACGGCGCCGCGCCCGTCTCGACGTTCACGAGATTGCGGAGCTCGACCACGCCTCCGCTCTTCGATCGCACGTAGAGACCGGCCACCTCGTCCGGGTTGTTGCGACTGGCCGCATCCACCTTCACGCGCACGTCGTAGCGGCGGCCCGCGTCCTTGAAGACCGCGACGTCCGCGCCGCCCATGGTGATGCGGATGGCGTCGGCGATCTGCCGGGCGTCGACACCGAGGGCGGCGGCCTTCTCCCGGTCGGGCGCGACGCGCAGCTCGGGTAGACCGAGCTTCAGGCTCTTCGAGAGATCGACGAAGCCCTCCCGCTCGGCGAGCAGGTCCATCATCTGCTTCGCGAGGGCGTCGAGCTCGGAGAGCGCGAGGCTGCCCCTGATCTCCACGGAGAAGCCGCCCTCCCCGCGTCCGCTCATCATCTCCGAGGGATCCTTGATCCGGATCTCGCGGCCCGGCACCTGCTGAAGCCGGTCGCGCCCGGCCTGGATCAGCTCGAAGACGGACCGCTCACGCTCCGCACGCTTGTGGAGCGTGCCGAAGATCATGGCGCGATTGCTCTGCGAGAAGTCCGAGTTGCCCTGACTCCCCGCGGCCGAGAAGATGCCCGCCACCTCGGGCTGGTCGAGGAACCACGCCTCGTCGCGTTGCAGGTACTCGAGGCTCGCCTCGAGCGAGGTGCCCGGAGGCGCCTCGATGGAGGCGAAGAAGAGCCCCTGGTCCGCCGGCGGAAAGAACTCGCCCTCGAGCTGCGAGCCGAAGAACGCCGCGAGACCCAGGGAGGCGCTGGTGAGCGCCACCGTCACGAAGCGATGGGCCAGGGTCCAGTCGAGCGCCGCGGCATAGACGCGCTCGAGCGCCAGGAACCCGTGCTCGAGCCGGTGATAGATGCTGCCGTGCGCCCGCTCGGCCGGCGGCGGCATGCGCGCAGCGAGCATGGGCGTGAGCGTCAGTGCCACGAACAGCGAGATCATCACCGACGTCGCGACCGTGAGACCGAACTCACCGAGGAAGCTCCCCACCGGCCCCTCCGCGAATACCGCAGGCACGAAGACCGCGGCCACCGAGATCGTCGCAGCCGTGGCCGCGAAGGCGATCTCGCGCGTGCCCTTCGAGGCCGCGTCCTTCGCGCTCTCTCCCTGCTCCCGATGCCGCTCGATGTTCTCGAGCACGACGATCGCATCGTCGATGACCACGCCGACCGCGAGGGTCATCGCGAGCAGCGTCATGGTGTTGAGCGTGAACCCGGCGATCCACACGAGGCCGAAGGTCGCCATCAGCGAGATCGGGATCGAGAGCGCCACGATGAGCGTCGGGCGCGTGCGACGGAGGAACACGAACACCGTGAACACCGCGAGGAGCGCGCCGAAGACGAGCGCGAACTCGGTCTCGGCCACCGCCTCGCGCACGCCCTCGGAGAAGTCGACGAAGCCCTCCTCGGGGTAGATCTCGATGCCCTCCGGCATGTGCCCGCGCATCTCGTCGAGGCGCACGAGCACCTCGTCGACGATGCCCACTGTGTTCGTACCCGCCTGCTTGCGGATCCCGAACCCGACCGTGGGCTGGCCGTTGTAGTGAGCGATGGTCGTCTCGTCTTCGGACCCGTCCTCGACCCGCGCCACGTCGCGCAGGAACACCGGCGCGCCACCGTCGTGCGCGACGACGAGCCCCGCGAGCTCTTCGATCGTGCGGAACTCGGCATCGGTGCGCACCGCGTAGTCGACGCGATCGCTCTCCACCACGCCGCCAGGCACCTCGACGTGCTCGCGCCGGATGGCCGCGACCACGTCGCCTGCCGCGAGTCCTCGTGCGCGGAGCGCCTCTACGTCGAGCCAGATGCGCACGTTGCGATCGAGACGGCCGAAGATCGCGAGCCCGGCCACGCCCGGGATCGTCTCGAGCGCCGGCTTGATCTGCCGGCGCACGAACTCGCTGACCTCCGTCGGGCTGCGCGTGAACTTGAGCGGCACCCAGAGCACGGGCTGCGCGTTCGGATCGAACTTCTCGACGATGGGCGCTTCCATCTCGTCGGGGAGCTCGAAGCGCGCACGCGCGACCTTGTCGCGCATGTCCTGGGCGGCGACCTCCATGTCCACGCCGAGCTCGAACTCGACGACGATCTGGGCCGCGCCCTGGAAGCTCGTCGACTGGATCGAACGCACGCCAGCGATGGTGTTCAAGTGCTCCTCGAGCACCGAGGTCACGTCCTCCTCGATGCCCTCCGGGCTGCCGCCCTCGAGCTGCGCGATCACCGCGAGCACGGGGAAGTCCATGTTCGGGAACTGATCCACGCCGAGGCGCTGGTACCCGAGCATCCCGAAGACGATGAGCGCGAGGGTCATCATCCACGTGAGGATGGGGCGCTGGATCGAGACGTCGGAGAGCGTCACGGAGTCGCCCCCTCGCCCGTCCCGGCGGATGCCACGGGCTCGCCGTCGGCGGTCCGCACGGAGACCTTCGCCCCGTCGATGAGTCCCACCTGCCCGCGCGCGATCACCCGATCCCCGATCCGGAGTGGCCCGATCGCCTCGACGAAGCCCTCGCGATGCACGCCGGTGCGGATCCGGAGCCGCTCGGCACGATCGTCGCCCTTCAAGCGGAAGACCACCGACCCGTCCGAGCGCTGCAGCACCGCCTCCTCCGGGATCATGGTCACCGCGTCACGCTCCGCGACGCCGAGGTCGACGCGCGCGAAGGTGCCCGGGCGAAGGCGTCCGTCGGCGTTCGCGAGCACCGCCTTCACGCGCAGCGTCCGGGTGCGCGGATCGAGCGTGGGCGAGATCGCGGACACCGTCGCTTCGAAGACCTCGTCGGGATGCGGCGCGACCCGCACACCCACCGGATCGCCGACCTCGACCCGCCCCGAATCCACCTCTGCGAGTCGAAACGAGACCTCGACCGGATCGAGCACCACGAGCCGGAGCAGCGGCTGGCCGGCCGTGAGGAACTCGCCCTGGCTGACATGGCGCTCGGCCACGAGCCCCGCGAACGGCGCCTTCACGCTCGAGTCGGCCCGGGCCCGCTCGGCCAGGCCGAGCCGGGCACTCGCCGCGCGCCGGCGCGCCTGCGCGAGCTCGAGGCGCGTCTTCGCCTCGTCGACCTGGGACGTCGACGCTGCGTTGCGCGCCGACAGCTGCTGCACGCGCTCCATCTCGCGATTCGCCTCGGCCACCGCCGCCTGCGCCTCAGCTCGCTGGGCCCTCGCCTGCCGGAGCTCGAGCTCGCGCCGCTCGGGGTCGATCTCGAGGAGACGCTGGCCGGCTTCGACGGCGTCCCCCTCGTCGAACTCGACGATGGTCACCTCGCCACCGACCTGGGCAGCGATCGTCGCTGCGTCCTTCGCGACGAGCTCGCCCGTCGCTTCGATCCGATCGACGACGTCCCAGCCCTCGACCGGGGCCGTCATCACGGGCGCCACGGTGAGCGCCGGCGCAGCCACGGGATCGGCGCCGCAGCCCGAGACCGACCACGAGCACAGCAGCACCAGCCAGACGATCCCGCCCCTCATGCGCGCATCGCCCTCCATCCGATCCCTCTCCTGCGCATCGGGCCGCCTGATCACGATCGCCCCTCTTCTGCTGCCTTCTGTTGCGAGTGTTGCGAGCTTCGTGCCGGCGCGATCGTGCCGCTGATCATTCCTGCGAGAGCGACGTCGAGCAGACGATCATCCTGGTCGATCTCGGGTCGCATCAGCAGCAAGGTCACGACGCCGTGGACGAGCGCCCAGAACGCGTTCTTCAGCAGCGGCAGCTCCGATGCCGAGATGCGCCCCGCGTCGGCCAGACGGTCGAGCGGCTCGGCGAGGAGCGCGCCGCAGGTCGCGGCAGACGGGGGCGTCACGGCATCCGACTGCTCCGCGAGTGTGAAGAGCCGGTAGTACGTCGGACTCTCGAGCCCGAAGCGTGCGAACACGCGCGCCAGGGCTCGGAGCCGATCGATGGGATCGTCCGACTCGGGCACCGCGCGCAGCTCGGCGGCGAGCTCCGCGAGTCGCGCCTCCAGCAGAGCCCCGAGCAGGTGACTCTTGTCGCCGAAGTGCCGGTAGATCGTGGGCGCCGGGTGCCCGCACCTCGCGACCAGTCTGCGAATCGAGAACTGCGACTCGTCGCCGTTCTCCAGCAGGCCGTCGGCCTCCCGGAGGATGCTGCGACGGACGCCTTCGTCGGAGACAGCGGGATGGGGCGCAGATCGCGGTTCGGAGGGCATGAGGTCGGGCCTGGCTCGGGCGGGCGGGTCGGTCGGGATCTCGGCGCGGCCGCAGAGCGGCGTCGGGGACGCCGGCTCGACCAGACGTGGCACCGGGCCTCCGAACGCAAGAGTAACGGCGTTACAGATGCGTCTGGATAGCACAAGCCCGGCGTCCGGCTGCGCGGCAAGGCAGTGCAGTCGCGTGAGGGCATGACACGATCCGCACGCTCGAGAGATGCCGTGCCCCCGCTTCGACAGACGACGGCGCATGCGAAAAATCAAACATGGGTTGGGGATTATTGTGTGTTTTCGACCTCTCGGGTGAAATAGTTCGGTTTCGCGGCGGCTCGTGACACAGCCGGCTGTCAGTTGCCGCTAGCTTGCCGTCGAGGTGACGCAGCACCCGTCACCTGGCCGGAGCGACACCTTGGCGACCTTCGTCTCCGCCAGACTGCTCAGCGGATTCCTGAGAAACCTGGCCGTTCAGCGCATCGACGTCGACGCGCTCGTCGGTGATCTGCCGATCGAGTGGACCGAGGACGTCCGCCGGACCGAGCTCGTCGACTGGGACGACGTCGCCGAGATCGGCACGCGGCTCGAGCGACGTCTCGGCGGATCCGAGGCACTCGAGGATCTCGGCGCTGCGATCGTCGCTTCACGCCCCATGCCGGCGATCCGGCGCCTCGCCGGTTGGACGGCGAGCCCGAACACGCTCTACCGCGTCGGTCTGCGTTGGCTCGAGCTGCACATGCCGCGCGACCTGACGACGGGCATCGAACGGCTCGACGACGGTCGGCTCGAGATCCAGATCGTCATGCCCGATGGCACGCGCTCGTGCCGGCCCTTCTTCCACATGCTCGCCGGCGCTGCGCGCGCGCTGCCGACGCTGGTCGACCTCGGTGACTCCGTGGTCGAGGGACGCGTCGGTACGCACTCGGCCACGTTCGTCGTGACGACGCCGGGGTCGGGCACGCTGCTCGGCCGGATGATTCGCAACGCCCGCACGTTGATGGGGTCGAGCGGCGCGATCGGAGATCTCGAGGAAGAACGCCATCTGCTTCGCCGCCACGTAGACCAGCTCGAGGGTGCGCTCTTCGAGTCGATGGCGCGCGAGACGAGCCTGCGCACGCTGGCCGATGCCAGTGACGAGCTGCTGATGGAGGTCGGCGACGATGGCCGCATCCTCGCGGCCAGCGATTCGGCGAGGCACGTCACCGGCTATGACCCCGACCAGATCGTCGGCAGTCACCTGACGCTCTGGTTCCATCGCCACGACGACGAGCGCGTACGGCGCCTGCTGGGTCGCGCCCTTGCCGGCGACGAGGCGGTCGCCCTTCACCCGATCCGGGCGCGCCACGAGCACGGTCGCTGGATCGACGCGACGCTCGAGGTCCGGCGCTGCAGCCGGCGAGGCGACGCGGATCGCATCGTCGTGTCCGTGCGCGAGACGAGCGCGGGGGGAGCCGGCGAGGCAGAGCACGAGCGGCTCGCCGCGCGCCTGCGGAGCCTCGAGCGCCGTCACCACGACCTGCGCGAGATGCAGACGAAGCTGCTCGAAGCCGAGCGAGTCGCGACGACGCGCGAGATCGCCGCGCTGATCGACGCATCGGTCGCTTCGTCGATCCGCCCGCTCGCGGATGGGCTGGGCGTCGCCGCCCACGTGCCCGCCGAGGCACATGCCGAGCTGCCGCTGCTCGCCGACCTCGCCCACCGCATCGACGCCGGGCTCGGGCGAACGCTCGCGACGCTCCGGCGCGCCAAGCAGGAGCGCTCACCGCAGACGGTTTCGGCGCTCGCGGCATCGCTCCGCTCGGCGCTCGGCGAGCGACTCGAGCCCTTTGGCGTGAGCGTCGAGGTCGAGGTGGACGACGTGCCCGAGGACGCGTGGCTGAACGCCGATCCGGCGCTGCTCTTCGCGGCCTTCGCCCACGTGGCCGAGCACGTCGCCCACGATGCGACGACCGGCGGCTGCGTCGAAGCGGTCCTCGGCGCGGGGCCCGAGGAAGACCGCCTTCGCATCGCCATCCGCTGTACGTGCTGCGAGCGCTCCGCGAGCTCGCGGCCGTCGCTGCCCGTCGACCTCGAGCTCGCGCGCGGGCTTCTCCGGGCCGAGGGCGGCGACGTGCTTCGCGGCGATGGCGGTGCGTGCGGGACGGGTGTCGAGCTGGTCCTGCCCCTCGAGCCCGATTGCCGGCCGAGCAGCAGGGCACCGCGCTAGCTCGGCTCAGTCCTCTTCGCGCTCGATGTCGACACCGAGCGCCCGCAGCTTCTCTTCGAGCCGCTCGTAGCCGCGGTCGAGGATCTCCGCGTTCTGCACGATGCTGGGGCGGCCGGTCGCACAGCAGGCGGCGACCACCAGCGCCATGCCGGCGCGGATGTCCGGGCTGCGCACCGTCTGTCCACGGAGCTGCGTGCGCCCTGTGACGATCGCGCGATGGGGGTCGCAGACGACGATGTTCGCGCCCATCTGGATCAACGGATCGACGAAGTAGAGCCGGCTCTCGAACATCTTCTCGAAGAAGAGCACGGTGCCCTCGGCCTGGGTCGCGAGCACGAGCATCGGACTCATCATGTCGCTCGGAAACTGCGGCCAGGGACCATCGTCCACGCGCGGGGTCGCACCGCCCGCATCCGTGCGAATGCGGGCTTGCTGGCCGGGGGGCAGCACGATGGAGTCGCTCCGCAGATCGAGCTCGATGCCGAACCGCTCGAAGACGCGATTCGTCATCCAATAGTGACTGCGCACCGTGTCGTGCACGGTGATCTCGCCGCCCATCGCCGCCGCGAGCGCGAGAAAGCTGCCGACCTCGACGTGGTCGGACACGACCCGATGCGTGGCGCCGTGCAGCCGCTCGACACCCCGTACGGTGATCGTGTTGGTGCCCATGCCCGAGATGTCGGCGCCCATGGCGTTCAGCAGCGCGGCGAGATCCTGCACGTGGGGCTCACCGGCGGCGTTCAGCATCGTCGTCTCGCCCTCGGCGAGGACGGCCGCCATGAGGATGTGCTCGGTCGCCGTGACGCTGGCCTCGTCGAAGAACATCATGGCGCCGTGGAACCCGCCATCGACCTCGAACGCGAACTCGGCTTCGTCGACGTCGGTGCCCAGACTGCGAAGGCCGTAGAAGTGGGCATCGAGGCGGCGGCGGCCGATCTGGTCGCCGCCGGGCGGAGACAGCTTGGCGCGGCCGAGCCGGGCGAGCAGCGGCGCGACGAAGAGCACCGACGTGCGGGTCTGATCGCAGAGCTCGGCCGGGACCTCGTGGGTCGTGAGATCGGCGGCCCGAATCGACACGCGGCCGGGCGACCGGCTCACCTGCGCGCCGAGGCTCTCCGCGATCTCGAGCATGCTCGCCACGTCCCGCAGATCGGGGACGTTCTCGAGCACGACCTCTTCTTCGGTGAGCAGCGCCGCCGACAGCATCGGCAGCACCGCGTTCTTGTTTCCACTTGCGGTGATCTCACCCGAGATGGGAGATCCCCCGCGCACCACGAACCGACTCATCGCCCCCCCCTCCGCGCGCGCCAGCGTAGGACAAATCCGACCCCATCGGCGCCTGCGTCCAGCACACCCGTTGCCAAGCCGGGCCTGAATGGGGGACGCTCCTGCCCGCCGATGGATCTCGACCCGCTCTGGTTCTACGACACGGTCAGCCGCGTGGTGATCGCCCTCGCGGTCTGCGTCTTCGTGCTGCTGCTCGTGATCGACGCGCCCTACGGCCGCTACGTGAGCGATGCCTGGGGACCGACCCTGCCCGCGCGACTCGGCTGGCTCCTCATGGAGGCGCCCGCGCCAGCCGCGATGGCGATCGTGTTCGGCCGCGGACCGAACGCCAGCGAGGCGTTGCCCCTCTTCTTCTTCGGCCTGTTCCAGCTGCACTACGTGAACCGCGCGATCGTCCAACCCCTGCTCGCACGCGGCTCGGGCCGGCGCACGACGCTCTTCATCGTGGTGGCGGCCTTCGTCTTCAACAGCGTGAACGGCGCGCTCATCGGCCTCGCACTCAGCCACTTCGGCCACTACGACGCGAGCTGGCTCGCCGACCCCCGCTTCATCGTCGGTGTCTCGCTCTTCGTGGTGGGCGCCTCGATCAACCTGCACGCCGACGCGGTGCTCCGCGGCCTGCGGCGCCCGGGCGAGTCGGGCTACCGGATCCCCCACGGCGGCTTCTACCGGTGGGTGACCTGCCCGAACTATCTCGGCGAGATCATCGAGTGGATCGGCTTCGCCATCGCGACGTGGAGCATGGCGGGGCTCGCCTTCGCTCTCTTCACCATCGCGAACCTCGCACCCCGCGCGAGGGCGAACCACCGCTGGTACCTCGAGCGCTTCGAGGACTATCCGCCCGAGCGCCGTGCGCTGGTGCCTCGACTCTACTGAGTCGGCCCTTGCGGCGGATCCGGCCTCTACTCGACCACCGTGATCGTCACGACCTCGGAGACCACCGGTGGATCGTGCGGTACGTGCGCGTGATCGCCGAGCACGAGCTGCAGGGTGTGCCGCCCCGGCGAGAGATCGAGCGTCACCTCCGTCTGCCCACCGCCGAAGTGCCGGTGCTTCAGATCCGCCGGGATCGGAGCGCCCGCAGGCGGCACCGGGGCGTCGATGATCAGGTGGTGGTGACCGGTGCCGGCCTTCTGTGTGCCCGCCGGCGCGACGCCCATGCCCGAGAGGCCGAAGCGGACGGTCAGGGGTGAACGGACCTCGGCACCGTCGGCGGGCTCGATGATGTAGACCTTCGCGTCCTCGGGTGACGGCGTGCGCGGCACGCCGTCGTCCGCGCCGGCCGCCGTCGGCAGACCGCCCGCCAGCAGCAGGCCGAGCAGCAGGCCCGGCAGAAGACCCGGCAGAAGACCCGGCAGAAGGCCGAGCCCCGTGAATCGCATCGACGGCGCACCCGTCGGCGCCGTGACCCGGTCGTCGGGGGCGGGCACCCCACCGTGTGTATGCAGTCGCTCGATCATCCGTTCATCCCTTTCGATTCGCGCCGAAGATGCGTCCGAGCTTAGCAGCCGATCACTCGCCTCCGTGTCCACCATCGCCCAGGGACACGACCGCGCGGAGCCCCTGGTCGCCCTGGCCGACTTCGCGCACCCTCCCGCCCGGAGCGCGCCGCTTGCGGGCCGACCGCGCGCGACCCCGCAACGAACAGGACCCCGATGTTGCACTCGATCCCGCCTCCCTACACCGACGACGAGCTGAAGCACTTCCTCGACACGTTCATGTACCGCGAAGAGGCGTTCCTGATCGACGAGATCACGAAGATGGATGCCGACGCGGGCGTCATCGAGGCGCGCATGGACACGGGCCGCAAGCTCCCGTTCGCCGCGGCCCAGCGTACGAGCCCGAATCATCCCGGCCACGTGTCGGCCGCAGAGATCCTCATGATCACGGGCGGGCTCGGCTGCCTGCACGCCTGGTTCTTCCACGGCTGCCGCTGGGACGAGGGCTGGGCGGGCTTCGGCAACCGCATCCACCGTGCCGACTTCAAGCGCCTCGCTCGGATCGGCCCACCGCTCGACCTCGTCTCGCGCGAGACGCGCAAGCGCGTGGGGCCGCGCCGGGTCCTGCTGCGATACGAGTTCGAGTTCACGCAGGAGGGCGAGGTCGTCTACGTGGGTGACCAGACCGCGATGTTCTTCCGCGACCAGCCCCTCGACTGACACAGGCCCCACGACCGAGATGGGCGTGCTCGACTCGTACCCGCGTCAGTGCCCGGCCAACGCGTCGATCGGCTCGGCCACGGGCACGGGCCAGTGCGCGAGCGCCGACTCGACGGTCGGGCCGTCGCCCACGTCTCCGTAGCGGAGCGCGGCGTAGCGATCGAGCAGATCGGCGGCCTCGATGAACACGGGCTCGGGCCAGCGGGCCGCGGCCACGCCTTCCATCTCGGGTGAGCGCAGCCGACGCGCCAGGCTCTCGAGCGACTCGCCCCGAGCGCGCTCGAAGCCCGCCTCGGCCAGGCGTCCGAGCATGGCCTGCAGCGCCTTCGAGATGCGCCTCGCCTCGCGACCGTCGCGGCCGCCGCTGGCAACACGCCCGCGCACCAGCCGCACGATCTGTACGGTGGCGAGGCCCACGACGAGTACGACGAGGAGCACCGTACGGCCGTGGACGTGCGCCTGGCGCGCGACCCAGTCGAAGATTGCCGCGAGCCGAGGCGTCGCAGCGAGACCATCCGACGCGGTCGTCGCGGCGATCGGCGTACCGTCGAGGGTCGTCCAGCCGGCGCCCGGCAGATGCGCCTCGACCCAGGCGTGCGCGTGGCGCTCGCGCACCACCGCCCAGCCACCGAACGCGTTCCACTCGGCGATGCGATAGCCGCTCACGAGCCGCGCGGGGACTCCGTCCACGCGCAGCATCAGCGTGAGCGCCGATGCGAAGTACTCGCAGTGACCCTTGCGAATGTCCTCGATGAATAGGACGACGGGGTCGGCCCTCGGTCGGGCGTAGCGCGCAGCGACCCACTCCTCTCGGAAGGACGTCGAGTACTCGAAGTCGCTGGCGAGCGCCGACTCGAGACGGCGCGCGCGCTCCGCCGGATCGATCACGGACGCGTCCACGAAGCCGGCGACCGCCGCCTCGAGCGCGCCGCGCAGGTGCTCGGGCACGTCGAGGTCGACCGGGGTCGGCGACGCCGGCTCGAGCGGAAGGCCGGTGGGAAGGGCGATCTCGACCGCGGCCGGCGACGACTCGTCGGCCCGCACGAGCTGCCACGCGTCGACCACGGCGACGTCGGGCTCCACGACATGCGGCCTCGCCCCGAGCGGCAGGAAGAAGTGATCCGTCGCTTCGGACACGTACTCGATGCGGGCGCGCGTCGTGCCCTGCCCCGGCCGCGGCGCGAGGCCCATGGGCTCGGTGACGGCGGCCGCACCACTCGCCTCGGCCGGCACCCAACGTCCCTGCTCGTACGTCAGGTAGACGTTGCCCCGCAGATGCCCACCCGCGGCACCGTCGACGCGCATCACCACGGCGTCCGACTCGGACAAGCCATCGAGTGCGTGCAGGCTGATCGGCCCGTCGTGGAAGCCGGTGCGATGCAGCGGCCCGAACATGTCCAGCACCGCCGACGTCGACTTGCGGATGAGCCGCGGGCCGGTCTCGCCCCAGGCCCACATGAGCCCGGGCACGACGCCCACGAGCAGCAGGGCCGCCGCCGCATGCCGACCGCGCAGCCGCCACGGAGGCGGTGCAAGCCCCCGATGCCAGGCATCGAGCGCGAGCGCGACGAAGGCGAGCGCCAGATAGACGGCGAAGAGCCGGGGGAGCCAGGGCCCCGTTCGCACGGTGCCGCAGGCGAGGAAGACGATGCCGGCCGCGGCCAGGGTGCCGGGCAGGCCGCCCTCCGGCCGATCGAGGTGGAGACGCAGCGCGGCCATCGCGAGACCGGTGAACGCGAACACGAAGACCGCCGATCGAAGCGGGGCCGAGCCGAGGCCGGTCTGATCGGGGGCGAGGCCGTGCAGCACGGTGCCGAGGCCGCCCAGCACGATGGCCGTCAGCACCTCCCCGGCCGAGCCCGCGTGCACGCGGCGACGATGAGCGAGCGCGGCCACGGCGACGATGCCCGCCGCGAGGGCGACGCCGGTGCGACCCGTGGTGATCTCGAGCTGCACGGCGGCGACTCCGACCGCGGCGATCGCGAGCGCAAGCGGCATCGAAGGCGGCATCGAAGGCGAAGCGTTCATGAAGGCGGCCTCCGCCGCTGCTCGAGCCGCCCGGACCAGACGCTGGCGGGGATGCGGCGGACGTCGGCGAGCCCCGCTGTCCCGAGACTCCCGGTCGCCTCGCCTCCAGCACCGACGGAGGCCGCCGCGGTCGACACCGAATCGCGTCGGCGGCCGAAGCGAGCCGGCTTCGGCTCGAGCACGAAGATGCGGAGATCGGCCGCCGCACGCGCGAGCTGCGCTGCGCGTCGGGCACCGCTTCCATCGGAGGCCGGCGTCACGAAGCAGACCTGGGCATCGTCCCCCAGCGCGCGCGCGTGCCGCGCGAAGACCAGCTCGTCCGGCTCGGTCCGCGCCCTGGCTTCACCGCCCCGCACGCAAGCGAGCGCGTCGAGGCCCGCGTCGATGGCGCCGCGGCCGCGGCCGAGCGCGATGGGCGTGGGATGGTCGTCGTCGAGGACGACGAGCACGACCTCCGCGCCGGCCTGTGCCGCGTCGGCGAGGAGCCCCGCAGCGATGGACACCGCGCCCTCGAAGCGCTCCTCGTTCGCGAGATCGGCGTCGAGCACGATCGCGACCCGGGCGCGCTCCTCGGCCTGATAGGCGCGCACGACCGGCTCGCCGAACCGCGCCCAGCTCGCCGCGTGCAGGTCGCGCACCGAGTCACCGGGCCGGTAGGGGCGCAAGCCCAGCAGCTCGAGTGACTCGCCGCCCGCCCGTGCGCGGGGCGTATGCCGCGCCGACTCGCTGGCCGCGGCCTCGAAGCCGGCTTCGCCCAGGTGCACGGGCCTCGGCCACACGATGAAGCGCGTGCCGCGACTCTCGAGCTCGGGCCCCGTCGCGAGGCCGAGCGGCACGGCTGCGGCGACGCCGAAGGTGTCGATGTGATGCCGCCCGCGCGCGACGAAGACCCCCTCCGCCACGATCTCGGCGTGATCACCGGGGGCGAGCTCGGCGACGGCGCTGCGGCCGCCTTGCCAGCGGCCATCCCATGGCAGGAAGGGGCGGCGCAAACGCAGCGCCTGGAGCGGGCGATCGCCGTCGTTTCGAAGCGCGACGCGGAACGGGATCGGCTCGCCGGCCATCGCCCGCGCCGGCGCATGGACCTCGAGCGCGAGCCCGCGCGTCGTGAAGAGCCGGCGCGCGGCGAGCGAGCCGAAGACGAGCGCCCACATCGCGGCCGCGATGTAGTAGTTCTGGCCCCGCATCACGTCGAGGCCCATCAGCCCGGCAATGAAGGCCAGGCCGAGCCACGCCCGTCCGAGCTCGGTGAGCGAGAGATAGACGCGCGCCGCCGGCCCGAAGAGCACGCGCACGACCCAGCGATCACGCTGGGCGTCCCGCCCTTCCTTCGTGGCGGGGATGAGCACGTGGTTCAGGCGCGCGAAGTTCACTGGGTTCGCCTCACGGGAACAGGCGCGCGGGCCGGCCTCACAGCGGCGGACGCGTCTCGTCGACGATCTCGCGCACGAGCGCCGAGGCTGTGGCGCCGCTGAAGCGGGCGTCGCCGCCGAGCTGAAGGCGATGCGAGAGGCAGGCCACGGCGAGCTGCTGCAGGTCGTCCGGCGAGACGAAATCGCGACCGTGGAGCAGCGCCCACGCCTGGGCACAGCGCAGCCACGAGAGGCTGCCGCGGGGGCTCACCCCGAGGTCGAGCTGGGGATGGGCGCGCGTGCGCTCGATCATCTCGAGCATGTAGCGGGCGACCTCCTCCTTCACCTGCACGCCGCGCACCTGCTTCTGCAGCGCGGCGAGGCCGGCCACGTCGGCCACGGGCTCGAGCGCGTCGAGCGGGTCGGCACCGCGCCGATCGAAGAGCAGGTCGAGCTCGTCGTCGGGGCTCGGATAGCCGAGGCCGAAGCAGAGATGGAAGCGATCGAGCTGCGCCTCGGGCAGCGGAAACGTCCCGTGACTGTGCGCGGGGTTCTGGGTCGCGAGCACGCAGAAGGGCGAGGGCAACGGATGGCTCGTGCCGTCGACCGTCACCTGCTCCTCGTTCATCGCCTCGAGCAGCGCCGACTGGGTGCGCGGTGACGCACGGTTGATCTCGTCGGCGAGCAGCACGTGCGCGAAGACCGGGCCCGGCCGGAACGCGAAGCTCTGATCACGCGGGTCGAGCACGGGGCAGCCGAGGATGTCGGCCGGCAGCAGATCGGGCGTGAACTGCACGCGCGCGAACTCGGCGTCGAAGCAGCGCGCGAGCGCCTTGGCAAGCGTCGTCTTGCCAACGCCGGGCACGTCCTCGAGCAGCACGTGACCACCGGCGAACACGCCCGTCAGCAGCAGGTCGATGGCGTCGGGCTTGCCGCGAATCACGGTGCCGAGACGGGCGCGCACGGCGTGAATCAGCTCTTCGCCACCCGCCCGGGTCGGCGGGGCATCGCGGCGGTCGGAGGGATCGGTCACGGGGAGGACACTCCTGCGGCTTCATCGGGGACGGCCCGAGGACGGGCGCACCCGGACGAGCATCGCCCTGTGGCGTCGCTGCGGCCACGGCCTCACGACTTCGGCTCACCGCTTCGACACCGGGAGGTCCGTCCCGGGTGCAGCCCCGTTCATCGACCTGCCCGCAGACGGACCTGAAGCCGATCTCACCCGCTCGCGGGGAGACCGCCATCCGTCCGCCGGCGCCCCTCGCCGGGCCTGGCTCGGCTCGACGCTCCCCGACCCTCGGGTAAAGTCGCGGCCATGACCGCCCAGAGCTCCCCCGGCCCCCTCCCAAAGCAGCCCGCCGACACCCCCTGGCCCACCGACGCCTGGCCCGAGCACGCCGACGCCGCCCGGCGCCGGGAGGTGGGTGCGCAGCTCGAGACCCATTTCGGGCCCGAGGCCAGGGCGCGCATCGGCGAGACCCATGCGCTGCTCGTGGTGCAGGGCGGGCGGCTCGTCGCCGAGCGCTACGCGCCGGACTTCGACGAGAAGACCACCCTGCCCTCCTGGTCGATGGCGAAGAGCATCCTGCAATCGCTCGTCGGCGTGCTGGTGCGCGAGGGCCTGCTCGACGTGCACGCACCCGTGGACGTGCCGGCGTGGCAGTCGGACGACGACCCACGGCAGGGCATCACCCTCGACGAGCTGCTCCGCATGTCGAGCGGGCTGCAGTTCCACGAGGCCTACCTACCGAACGTGGGCTCGGACGTCGTCGAGATGCTCTTCGAGAGCGGCAAGGACGACGTCGCGGGCTTCGCCGAGGCGTTCCCGCTCGCGCAGCCCCGCGACACGTGGTGGAACTACTCGAGCGGCACGAGCAACATCGTGTCGGCGATCGTGCACCGCGCCCTCGGCCTCCGGGGCGACGACCACCGCGACTACCTGTTCCGCGAGCTCTACGATCGCATCGGGATGAAGAGCTGCGTCCCGAAGTACGACGCTGCCGGCATCTGGATCGCCTCGTCGTTCAACTTCGCGACGGCGCGAGACTTCGCGCGCTTCGGCCTCCTGCAGCTGCGCGACGGCGTCTGGGACGGCGAGCGGATCCTGCCCGAGGGCTGGGTCGACTATGCCCGCACTGTGACGCCGGCATCGTCCGGCTACTACGGCGCGCACTTCTGGCGCTCGCTGCACGGCGGCGACCGCTTCAGCTGCAACGGATTCCGCTGCCAGTTCATCGTCATGGACCCGGAGCGCGACGTCGTCGTCGTGCGCTCGGGGAACAGCGACGACGCCCAGCGCGCGGCGCTCCAGCTCGCCCTCGCGGAGGTCGTGGAGGCCTGGCCCGAGCTCGACTGAGCCGGCTGGCGCACCCGCCCACCAGAATTCGAGTGCAGCTGTAGCCCGCCTCGCCCGGGCGGACGCGGCCCGCCCGCAAATCCCCGTTACGGCTCAAGAAAGCCCCCTCGACAGGACGATTCAGCTCCTGATCCGGACCTGGTCTGGCTTCGCATCCCCTGGCCGGGGATGCCGGAGGGGAGCCGCACTTGTCGGCCTATCTGAAGTTCTTTCAGCTCGAGAAGTCGCCCTTCGACACCACGGCGCAGAGCGCGCTCGTGCTCGGCACGAAGGCCCTGCGCACGGCCTATGCCGAGATCGAGAAGGGGCTCGCCGACGGCGCGCCGCGCATCTGCGTCGATGGCAAGGCGGGCCTGGGCAAGACGAGCCTCGCCCGTGCGCTGCCGAAGCTGCTCAGCGAGACCGCCCGGGTCGTGCTGATCCTGAATCCCTCGCTGTCGTGGAGCACCCTGCGCAGCGCCATCGTGAAGCAGCTCGACCTCGCCGAGGGCAACCTCTCGCGCAAGACGCTCGTGCGCGCCCGCGCCGAGGGCCGGCGCCTCGTGATCGCCATCGACCAGGCCGAGCGCATCTCGAACGAGTCGCTCGACCACCTCGACATCCTGCTCGGCTACAAGAACGACGACGACGAGCAGCTCCTCCACTGCGTGCTGCTGACGAACCTCCAGGCCGCCGCCTCGCACCACAACGAGCAGGGCGAGCAGACGCCGCTGCTCTGGTGGCTCGACAAGCTGAACACCCTGCAGCTCGAGTTCCAGCCGATCCCGGTCACCGGCGTCACGAGCTACGTGCAGAAGCACTTGAAGCGCGCCGGCTGGAAGGGTGGACAGATCTTCACGCCCGATGCGCTGCAGACCATCCATCGCCTGACCGGCGGGGTGCCGCGCGAGATGAGCGATCTCTGCGAGCGCGCGCTCGAGCTCGCCGGCCAGGAGGAGACGGACTGCATCGACGCGGGCATCGTCGAGGACGTGTTCGGCGAGATCCCCCTCGACGAGATCGTCGACGAAGAGGGCGACGTCACCGACTCGGCGTTCATCGGCCCGAAGGACGACCACGCATCGGCCACGACGGCGACCTTCGGCGGCGGTGCCGCGCGAGAGGACGTCGAGCCCCGCGCGTTCGACACGATGCCCGCAGCGGCCGACCAGACGGATTCAGCGGCGTCGATGCCCGGCGACGACGACCCGCGCATCGACCGCATGCCGACCCCGGGCCGCACGGTGCACGCACCGGTCGCAGCGCCGATCAGCATGGACTCGTTCTTCGGCGACTCGCCGTCGGGCCCGGTGCCCGCGACGACGCCGGCTGCGCCGGCCACGACGATCGAGGCCGAGCCGCGCGACATCGAGGAGGAGGACGAGGCGACCGAGGCCACGGGCCGTCGCGGCGCTGCGCTCAAGTGGATCGGAATCGCCGCGGGTGCACTGCTCGTGCTCGGCGGCGGCGGCTTCGCGGCGCTGACGATGCTCGGCGGCGACTCGATGACGACCGATTCGAAGCCGCCCGTGATCGCCCGCCCCAAGGCCAACCCCACCGCCGCGCCCGCGCCGATCGCCGGCATCGAGGCTGTGGACCCGCTCGAAGCCGACGAGGGTGCTGTCGCCGCGGTACCGGGAGCCGAGCTCGCGGGGACCGCCGACGCCGTCGATTCGGCCGCCCGGCCCGTGCTCGACGACGCACCGGGCACGGCCACGGCCGGCACGGCGATGGACACGGATCCGCTGCTCGGCTTCGAGGGCGTCGGAGCGGACCCGCTCGACCCCGGCCCGCCGGCCAACGCGGCCGAGGAGATCGCGGAGCAAGCGGTGCTTCGCGCGGAGCCCGGCAGCGCATCGAGCGGTGCAGCAGCCGCCGACACGGCAGTGGTGGACGCCCAGCCCGAGATCGCGCCGGCCGCAGCAGCCGAGACGGCGCCCGCGGCCCCGGCGCCCGCAGCGGAGAACCCGGCCGACGCCGAGATCGACGCGCCCTTCTGGTAGTCAGCGCGCCCGCGTCACCCGGAACACGGGGATGTCAGCCGCGATGGCCTCGAACGCTTCGACGGACGCGTGGGGGTCGACCGCGATGTGCGGCCGCCCGCCGGGCGCACGCTTCGCGTAGGCCTTGATGATCGGAGCCCGCGCAGCGACCGGGACCTCCTCGAGGACGACCGGCTCGCTCCGGCCCTGATGCAGCACCGCCTGGCCTCCGGCCGCCCGTACGTTCTTCACCCAGGCGACGTCCTCACCGAGCATCGAGACGACGTAGCGCTCGTCTTCGTGCAGCGCGGGCACGAGCGGCAGCGTCCGCGTCCGTCCGGACTTCCGGCCGCGGACCTCGAGTGTGACGATGAGCTCCGGCGCGATGCCGAGGCGGGCTGCAATGGCCCAGCCTCGGTTGAGCACGCGCGCCAGCCCATTCGGCCGGCCTCCTCGATACGCCCAGCGCGCGAATCGATCGTGCCCCATGCGTTCCTCCCTGCGCGTCACGCAGGAGCCTGGTCGCCGACGTCGCGATTGCTCTTCTCTATCTCTACTCTCGCCCGGCCTATCGCCCGACGGCAGCTCGACGCGCTGGCGGGCCGCTCACCGGAAAGCGAAGCTCGCGCGATGCCCTCGTCCGAATCGGCCATCGACGACGATCTCGCTGCTCGCGTCGCACGGGTCTATCTCGCGCAGCGCTCGCTCGGCTGCGACGTCACCCACAGCGGTGGCCTGGCGCTCGCGCGCAACGCCGAGACGCCGCTCATCTACGACTCGAACTTCGCGTTCGACGTCGCTCCCGGCCTCGCGGCCGACCACTCAGCGTTTGCCGACGCGCTCGCCGCCGGCTTCGACGGCGTCGGTCATCAAAAAGTCGTCTGCGATGCGGGCGCTGCGCCCATCGTCGAGGCGCGGCTCGCGGCGCTCGGCTT
>CAYYSY010000435.1:0-7483 GCA_964474355.1 uncultured Spirochaetaceae bacterium
CGAAGTCGTAGACCCAGGCGTGAATCGTGAGCTCGCCACGTGCCTCGGCGGCCGCCACGCTCGGATGGGTGCGCAGGTGATCGATCTGGGTCAGGACGTTCGCCGCGACCGCGCGGGTGAGCTCGTCGGCGTCCGCGCCGATGTCCACGTCGCGGTCGATGGCCGCCTCGGCGTGGCGGATCCAGTCGGTCACGGCCGGCAGGCTCGCGGCCGACTCGGGATCGAGCGCGGCGGCCATGGCGCCGCAGCGGGTGTGCCCGCAGACCGCCACGTGCCGGATGCCGAGGGCCTCGACGCCGTACTCGATCGTGGCCGCCTCGCCGCCCCCTTCACCGTGCGGGGGGACGAAGTTGCCGGCGTTTCGGATCACGAATATGTCGCCGGGCGCCGTCTGAGTCAGCAGCGCGGGGTCGATGCGCGAGTCCGCGCAGGTGACCAACATCAGCTCGGGCTGCTGCCCCTCCGCGAGGGCCGCGAACTCGGCCTTCCGGCCGGGGAACACGTTCTGCTCGAAGCGTCGGATGCCTTCCAGGGTCTTCAAAGGGGCTATCTCCAATTTCGTCCCGCCGATCACGTGACGCCCCTCGATCATCGTCCGAATTCGAAATAAGGCAATTCCTAAATATCGAATCTATCGTTAGCATTAATCGAAATGAAAAGGAGGCCGCCAATGTCCCTGGAATCGCTGAACTTCCACCACCTGCTGTACTTCCGGGCCGTTGCCAGGGAAGGCGGAGTTGGGAAGGCGGCGGCACGCCTCAACGTCTCCGCCCCGACCGTCAGCACTCAGATCAAGCTGCTCGAAGAGCAGATGGGCGACGCGCTCTTCCTTCGTACGGGCCGCCGCCTCGTGCTCACGGATCTCGGGCGGACGGTGCTGCGCTACGCCGACGGTGTGTTCGACCTCGGCGAGGAGCTGAAGGCCGCCGTGCGTCACGGCGGCTCGGAGCAGCCCGAGCGGCTGACCGTGGGCCTCTCGATGGTCGTGCCCAAGCTGATCGCCCACCGCATCCTCCAGCCGGCGCTCGAGATGGACCAGCCCATCGAGCTCGTCTGCATCGAGGACAAGCCAGAGCGGCTGCTCGCCGAGCTCGCGACGTTCTCTCTCGACCTGGTGCTCAGCGACTCGCCCCGCGGCGGAGAGGTGGCGGTGCGGGCCTTCAACCACCTGCTCGGCGAGTGCGGCGTGTCGTTCTTCGCGACACCGGAGGTCGCGGCGCAGCTCTCACCGGACTTCCCCCGATCCCTCGACGGCGCACCCATGCTCGGGCCCACCACCGGCACCGCACTGCACTCGGCACTCGAGCACTGGTTCCAGGACGTCGGCATCCGCCCGCGCACAGTGGCGAGCTTCGACGACTCGGCTCTGATGAAGGTCTTCGGCTCGACGGGCGCCGGGCTCTTCTCCTCGCCCACGGCGATCGAGGACCAGGTGCGCGAGCAGTACGGCGTCGAGGTGATCGGTCGGACCGAAGAGGTGCGCGAGCGCTTCTACGCGATCTCGGTGGAGCGACGCCTCAAGCACCCCGCGGTGATCGCGATCTCCGAGGGAGCACGGTCGCAGATCTTCGCGTAGACCGGGCTTGCGTGGCGCGACTCGGACTCCGTCGCGGCTACGCCGCGAGTTGTGGCCATTTCGCAACGTGGCAGATTGTCGCAGCCACGGCTCCTTCGGGACTTCATGACTCACCCGCTGCGGTGCAGCCGTGATTCCTATGCGGTGCGCCGTGGATTCGATCGTCAACAGATCGTTGCATCCAATTCGCTCTCGTGTGGCTCAGCTGCCGTTCGACACGATTCGCGGCCTCTAGGCTGGCCGATCGAATCGCGTTGATGGCGAGGGCTCGGAAATTGCTGTCTGACGTCGGCGGGTACAGATGCCTGCCGTACCGGCCATGGAGGGGATCCTGCCGGAGCGGTCACGGGCGCAGCCCCGATGGGGAGAGCAACTCGATGTCGGACGAAGTGCAGCGAGACGAGACGAACAAGGATCAGGCGATCGAAGAGGAGACGCCCAGCGTCCAGACCGATCGCAGAAGCTTCATGCGCGGCGCCGGCCTGGTCGGCGCGGGCTTCATCGGCGCCGGTGCCCTGGCCAAGGGCATGGACGGCAAGAGCTGGAGCGAGCTGCTCGACATCAAGGCCGCGCGGGCTGCCGACAAGCCGGGCAACCTGGATGCGCACGTGCCTCCGGGCAAGCTCGACGACTACTACGGCCTGTGGAGCGGCGGCCAGTCGGGGGAGATCCGAATCCTCGGCGTGCCCTCGATGCGCGAGATCAAGCGCATCCCGGTCGTGAACCGCGACTCGGCGACGGGCTGGGGACGCGACGACTGGTCGAGGCAGCTGCTCGGCGGCCGCGACTCGGGCGACACGCACCACGTTCACATGTCCTACAAGGACGGCACGTACGATGGCCGTTACATCTACGTGAACGACAAGGCGAACGCACGGCTCGCGCGGGTCGACTGCCGCATGATGGAGTGCGACGCGATCACCGACATCCCCAACTCGCAGGGGACGCACGGCATCTTCCCGCAGCGCCACAAGACGGGCCTCGTGCTCTGCAACGCCGAGTTCCGCATTCCGATGCCCAACGACGGCCGCGACATGGACGACCCGAAGGCCTACGGCGCCATGCACACGGCGATCGACGGCGAGACCATGGAGGTGAAGTGGCAGGTCCTGGTCGAAGGCAACATGGACCTCTGCGCCACCGACTACGAGGGCAAGTACTCGTTCGCCACCTGTTACAACTCGGAAGGCGGCGTCAACCTCGAAGGCATGATGGCGGCCGATCGCGACCACCTCTACGTCTTCAACCTCGCCGCGATCGAGAAGGCGGTGAAGTCGAAGAAGACCATCAAGGTGGGCGACGGCAAGGTCCCGGTCGTCGACGCCCGCGGCAAGGACGGCCCCTACGTCCAGCGCGTGCCGATCCCGAAGAGCCCGCACGGCGTCAACATGTCGCCGGACGGCAAGTACGCGGTCTGCTCGGGCAAGCTGTCGCCGACGGTCTCGGTGGTCGACATCAGCAAGCTCGACGACGTCTTCGCGGGCAAGATCAAGCCGCGCGACGCGGTGATCGCCGAGCCCGAGGTGGGGCTGGGCCCGCTGCACACGGCCTTCGACGACCGCGGCAACGCGTACACGTCGATCTTCATCGACTCGGTCATCACGAAGTGGAACATCGACAAGGCGATCAAGGCGTTCAACGACGACAGCGTCGACCCGATCATCGAGAAGATCGATGTCCACTACCAGGTGGGCCACACCAACGCATCGATGAGCGAGACCAAGGAGGCCGACGGCAAGTGGCTGATCGCGCTCTGCAAGTTCTCGAAGGACCGGTTCCTGAACGTCGGGCCGCTCCATCACGAGAACGATCAGCTGATCGACATCTCGGGCAGCAAGATGCGGCTGGTGCACGACGGACCGGCCTACCCCGAGCCGCACGACTGCGTAATCGTGCGCCGGGACATCATCCATCCCGAGAAGGTCACGCTGCGTGAGGGCCCGCGCTTCGCGTTCTACGAGAAGATGGCCAAGGAGGACGGCGTCGACCTGAACAAGGACAGCAAGGTCATCCGCAAGGGCAAGGGCAAGGTGCGCGTCTACATGACGAGCGCGGCGCCCGTGTACAACATGGGCGAGTTCAGGGTGAAGAGCGGGGACGAGGTGCAGGTGATCCAGACGAACCTCGACGGCATCGAGGATCTGTCACATGGTTTCTGCATGTCGAACCATGACGTCAACATGGTCGTGAACCCGAAGGACACGCGCAGCATCACGTTCACGGCCGGTCCGCCCGGCGTGTACTGGTACTACTGCCCGTGGTTCTGCCACGCGCTGCACCTCGAGATGCGCGGGCGGATGATCGTCGAGGCCTGAGTGAGAGCCAGACGCCACGCGTTCTGGCAGTTCGTCCTGGCGGCCATGGGGCTCTTAGTCCCCATGGCCGCCTTGGCCGTTTCTGCCCCCGCGCCCGAGTCGCTCGACTGCGCGGCGATGCCCTGTGCCGACATCGTGCCCGGAGGCGAGCGCTTCGAGCCGGTCGAGGGCGCGCCTTATGAGGAGGCCTACGACGCCGACGGCGAGCTCGTCGGCTGGGTTGCCCTCTCGACCGACTTCGTCGAGATCAAGGCCTACTCGGGCAAGCCGATGGTCACGATCGTCGGCCTCGACGCCGACGGCATCATCACCGGCGCCCGGGTCGTGCACCACAACGAGCCCATCCTGCTGGTGGGCATCCCCGAGCAGTCGCTCCACGACTTCGTCGACTTCTATGCCGGGCGCTCTGCGCTCGAGCGCATCGTCGTCGGCCGCGCGAGCCACGAGGACGCGATCTCGGTCGACGCCATCTCGGGCGCCACCGTCACCGTGTTGGCCCAGAACCAGACCGTGCTCGAGACGGCCCGGGGCCTGGGCTCGGCGGTCGGCGTGTTCAACATCGCGCAGATCCGGGGTGGCCACTTCGTGTCGGAGCCCGAGCCGTGGACCTTCGCGCAGCTGGTCGAGGGCGGCGTGCTCGGCCACATGATGGTCAGCATGGAGCAGATCGGCATGGCCGGCGTCGAAGGCGCGGCCGTCGACCTGCACTTCGGCGTCATCGACGCGGCCCACGTGGGGCGCGCGCTGCTCGGCGACCGCGAGTACGCCTATCGCATGGGCAAGCTCGAGGAGGGCGAGCACCTGTTCCTGGTCGTGAACCAGGGGGACTACTCGTTCAAGGGCTCTGCGTTCGTGCGCGGCGGCATCTTCGATCGCATCCGCATCCAGCAGGGCCTGCGCGAGATCACGTTCCGCGACACCGACTACTGGAACGTGTCCGACCTTTACGGCGACGATGCGCCGGAGATCACGGAGGGCGCGCTCTTCGTCGTGCGTGAGGGGCGCCTCGATCCGGGCGCGCCCTTCGAGCTCGTCTTCCTGTCGAGCAAATACGATCAGCGCGGCGCGTTCACCCGCGAGTTCCACGAGTTCACCCACCCGCACGCGCTGCCGAAGGGCCTCTGGATCGCGGACGAGCCGGTGGTCGTTGGCATCCCGTGGCGTCAGGCTTGGCGCAACCGGGTGCCCGAAGTCGTGGTGCTCTGCCTGTATCTCACCTTCGTGACGGGCGTCTTCATGGCGCGCCGGTACACCACGGCCGATCCAAAGCGCATCGAACGGCTCCACCTCGCGAGCCTGGTCTTCGGCTTCCTCGTCGTCGGCGTGTGGATGCGAGCACAGCCTTCGGTCACTCAGATCCTGACCGCAGTCGGCTCGGTCCTCGACGAGTGGCGCTGGAGCCTCTTCCTCAGCGAGCCCGCGATCTTCATCCTGTGGATCTTCACGATGGGCGTGTCTCTCGTGTGGGGACGTGGCGTCTTCTGCGGCTGGGTATGCCCCTACGGCGCGTTGAGCGAGCTCGCGTTCAAGATCACGCACGCGTTCGGCTGGGAGAGCCTCGAGCTGCCCGACCGCATCCACTCGAAGCTCAAGTACCTGCGCTACGTGATCCTGTTCGCGCTGATCGGCGTGTTCCTGTGGGACGCGATCCTCGCCGAGCAGCTCGCGGAGATCGAGCCCTTCAAGTCGACGTTCCTCGTGCCCGCCTGGACCCGCCACTGGGGCTTCCTCGCCTGGTGGGCCTTCCTCCTCGCGCTGTCCTTCGTGTCCTTCCGGCCCTTCTGTCGATACGTCTGCCCGCTGGGCGGAGGCCTCGCGCTGATGAGCAGCTTCCGGCCGTCGGGCCCGTACCGGCGTCAATTCTGCAGCGCCTGCACGATCTGTACGCGCGGCTGCGAGCCGCGCGCCATCGGCCCCGACGGCGTGATCGACCCCCGGGAGTGCCTCTCGTGCATGGACTGCGAGGCGACCTATCGTAACGAGATGGTCTGTCCGCCCCTGGTGGGAATCGCCCGGCTGTCGGTGCGCGAAGAGCTCACGACGCAGCAGGAGGCGAAGCTCGAGGCTCTTCGCTCCGATGCCCGCGACGTCTAGCCTGCTCCCTCCGAATCCCATTCGAGCCGCACTCGTCGCCATCGTCTGCTGGGCCCTGCTCGCGTCGGGCTGCGCGCCCGCATCGTTCGCTGCGGAGATCGTGGTGGCGGAGGGCGGACTCGACCTCGCGGCCGCGTTGGAGGCCGCCGAGCCCGGTGACGTGATCGTCCTCGAGCACGGCGTGCATCGCGGTCCCGTCCGCCTCGACGTGCGCCTCAGCCTGATCGGGCGCGGTGGCGTGATCGACGGCGGCGGCGAGGGCTCGAGCGTGGTCGTGGCCGCACCCGGCGTCCGCATCGAAGACGTCGCCATCCGCAACAGCGGCGAGGACGTCGGCGCGAGCGATGCGTGCATCTACGTCGAGCCCTCCGCGACGGGCGCGGTGCTCCGGGGCAACACGCTCAGCGAGTGCGCCTTCGGCGTCTGGGTCCACGAGACCGAGGGCGTCGTGATCGAGGCCAATCGGATCTCGAGCCGCAAAGACGTCCGCGAGGGCGACCGCGGCAACGGCATCCACCTCTTCGACGCGTCGAAGCTCGTCGTGCGCGGCAATCACGTGGAGATCGCCCGCGACGGCATCTACGTCTCGGCCACCGAAGACAGCCTGATCGCAGACAACGAAACCTCGAAGGTGCGCTTCGGCATCCACTATATGTACTCGTACGGCAACGAGATCCGCGGCAACGTCGCCAACGACAACAAGGTGGGACTCGCCCTGATGGAGAGCCACGATCTCGTCGTCGAGGACAACGTCGCGATGCGGAACAAGCGAATGGGCCTGCTCTTTCGCGACGTCGAGGACTCGCAGGTCCGGCGCAACCATCTCGAGGCGAACGGCAACGGCATGTTCTTCTTCTCGAGCGCACGCAACGTCGTCGAGGACAACGTCGTCGTCGGCAACGAGATGGGCCTCAAGGTGTGGGCCGGCACCAAGGACAACGTGATCTCGGGCAACGTGATCCGCGGTAATCGTCAGCAGGTCTTCTACGTCGCCTCCGAGGATCAGATCTGGGGCGAGGACGGACGCGGCAACCACTGGAGCGACTATCTCGGCTGGGATCAGGACGGCGACGGCGTAGGCGATCGGCCGCATCGCGTCGACAGCTTCACGGCCAACCTCCTCTACCGCTACCCTGCCGCGGTGCTCCTCATGCGAAGCCCCGCGCTCGAGACCCTGGCGCATCTCTCCGATCTCATGCCGATCCTGCGCACGCCGACCGTGATCGACGTGGCGCCGCTCACGAAAGACCCGTCGAGGGAAGAGCCGGTTCGATGAAGAAGGTTCGCGCCCTCGACCTCGACGTGGAGCTCGGCCACGTGCGCGCGCTCGCCGGCGTCAGCGTGTCGCTGGAGGCCGGGCGGGTCGCGATGCTCGTCGGCCCCAACGGCGCGGGCAAGTCGACCTTGATGAAGATCCTGCTCGGGCTC
The DNA here is from genome assembly GCA_964474355.1 of uncultured Spirochaetaceae bacterium. Classification (GTDB taxonomy): domain Bacteria; phylum Myxococcota_A; class UBA9160; order UBA9160; family UBA4427; genus CAYYSY01. The sequence continues at coordinate 7,414 of CAYYSY010000435.1, forward strand.
GTGCGGCCTGATGGCGGCCACGTCGAGCTCGACGACCGGGCGATCGCCATCGACAACGCGTGGAAGCAGC
>CAYYSY010000436.1:0-24626 GCA_964474355.1 uncultured Spirochaetaceae bacterium
CACGATCGAGGAGGACAACCCCGACGTGCTCACGTCGACCCTCGACCTGACGGTGTCGGGCTCACTCGACGCGGGTCGGCTGGTGCTGCTGCAGGGCGCCTCGCTCACGGGCGAGTTCGACGTCGAGACGCTCCCGACCAACCCGGTCTTCACCTTCACCAACCTCACCTACGACGCGCTCGCCGGCACCCTCACCGTCGACGTCGACCGCGATGAGTTCCCCCACAACCGCGAGGTGACGAACGCGTACGTCTCGGACATCGACGGGCGGACCGGCACGTCGCCCGAGCTACAGCAGTTCATCGACGCCCTCTACGCGCTGCCGGCCGACGAGTACGTCGAGACCCTCGACCTGCTCCATCCCGAGACGTATGACGCGCAGACGAGCGTACAGCTCGCTCTCGCTCGCCAGTTCCAGCAGACGCTCCTCGAGCGGCCCAGTCACTGCATCGCACCCGCGGAGAGCCAGCGCCGCGACCCCCGCACGCGCGTGCCCTGCCGCCCCCGCCCGGTGGACGTCTGGGCGACGGGCTACGGGCTCTTCCGCAACCGCGACGGCCAGCTGGGAAACATCACCTGGGACGACAGCGGCGGCGGGCTGGTGCTGGGCGCCGATCATCGCCGCGGCGACTCCCTGCTCCTCTCCGCCAGCCTGGGCGGCGCGCGCGCGACCTCGGACGTGGAGCGCGTGGGCGATGGCCGATTCACGGCACTCGACGCCGGTGCCCTCGCGGCGTGGAAGGTCGACCAGCTGCTCGTCCAGGGCTTCGTCACCTACGGCCACGGCTGGCACCAGGCGTATCGAAACGTCGCGTTCTCGAACGTCCGCCGAGAGGCGGAGGGCGAGTACCAGAGCAATCGCGTCTCGCTCGGCGGCGAGCTCAGCTGGACATTCGCGCTCGACGGCCTCGACATCGCGCCGGTCTTCGACGTCGACTGGGCGCTCGTCAAGCGGCCGTCCTTCACCGAGACCGACGCCGCGCCCGTGAACCTCCATGTCGAGGCAGCGAAGGACTCCGTCACCACGATCCGACTCGGCTTCGATCTCGGCACGTCCTGGCTCAAGAAGGGCTACTGGACGGACTTCTTGGAGAGCACCGACGGCGTGTGGCAGCCCTCGCTCTCGGTCAAGTGGCGGCAGGTGGTCGGGGGCGGCGAGTCGCGCGGCATCACCTCGAACATCGTCGGTGCGCCGCCCGTCACGGGCATGACGACCGTCCTCTCCGACGATGCGAAGCAGGGGATCGAGATCGGCGCCGGCGTCTGGTTCACGCCGAAGATGGCGAACCGCGTCAGCATCGGCGCCCGCTACGACGCCTTCGTCTGGACGGACGTCGTCTCGCACGACCTGCTCGGCACCGTCATGTACTCGTTCTTCTAGCCCCGGGTGGGCTCAGCCGAGCCCCATCAGCTCATTCAGCCCGAAGCGATGCCCAGCCGTGAAGCCGCCGTCGATCACGAGCGAGTGGCCCGACACGAACGAGGCCTCGTCGCTGGCGAGAAAGAGCGCACCGTTGGCGATCTCGACCGGCTGGCCGAAGCGGCCGAGCTGATGCGCCTTCGCGATGCCGTCGGCGATGTGCCCGATGCCCTCCATACCGAAGACGCTCGCGAGCAGCGGCGTCTCGATGAAGCCCGGGCAGATCGCGTTCACGCGGATGCCCTTGCGGCCGTAGTCCATGGCCATGTTCTTGGTGAGCAGCACGACGCCGCCCTTGCTGGCGTTGTAGACGCTGCCGCCCTCGAACCCCTCGATGCCCTCGATGCTCGCGACATTGATGATGCTGCCCGCCTGGCGCTCGAGCATGTGCGGCAGCACGGCCTTGCAGGCGAGGTAGGTGCCCTTCAGGTTGATGTCCATGCACTCGTCCCAGCCCTCGGCGTCGAGCAGATGGACCGGACCGCCGCCGGCCACGCCGGCCGCGTTCATCAGCACGTCGATCCGGCCGAAGCGCTCGAGCGTCCGGGCGGCGAGGTCGGCCAGCGCCGCCTCGTCGCGGACGTCGCCTTGCAGGTAGAGATCGCCGGGCGCCGCCTCGGCGGCCTTCTTCCAGTCGTCGCCGACCGGCTCACCGAGATCGAAGCCCACGACCGTGGCGCCCTCCTCCGCGAAGCGGCGCGCCGATGCGGCGCCGATCCCCGATGCGGCGCCAGTGACGATGCAGACCTTGCCTTCGAGCCTTGCCATGTCGTGTTGCCTCTCTGAGTGGGTACCGGGCGCTCAGCGCCGGAAGTGGGGTGAGCTCGTGATGAACACTCGACCGCGGAAGTGCGGTGAGCTCGTGATGCGCACTCAACCGCGGAAGTGCGGGATGACCTCGCTGCCGAAGCGCCGCAGCGAGTCACAGATGTCGTCGTGCGAGAGCGAGCCCATCTGCACGATGAAGAGCATCTTGTCGACGCCCTGGCTCTCGTACCACTCGATCGACTCGATGCATCGCTCGGGCGAGCCGACGATCGCCGAGTGCCGGTCGACGAGCTCGGAGAGGTCACGCTGCTTCATGCCCTCTTCTTCCCAGCGCTTCTTGTACCAGTCGTAGCTCGCGTCCTCGCCGAGGCCCGCAAGCGAGGCGTAGACCGCCTCGACGAGGTTCGTGTACCAGCACACCGCCTCGCCGGCACGCGCCGACGCATCCTCGTCGCCACGGCCGCAGAAGAGCGCGGTGAAAGCGGCGAACTGCTCGTTCACGACCGCACCCACCGGCTTCGCGCGCTTGATGGCGTCGCGGTAGCTCTTCACCTTGGCGTCCATGCCGACCGGGTCCGACATCGAGAAGTGCATGAAGCCGATGCCCCGCTCGCCGGCCAGGATCGCCGAGTCGGGCTGCGTGCCCGACATCCACAGCGGCGGATGCGGCTCCTGGATCGGCTTGGGCAGCACGTTGCGAGGCGGCATCTTGAAGTGCTCGGAGTCCCAGCTGAACTCGTCCTCCATCCACATCTTCGGGATCATGTGGAGCGCCTCGTCCCACTGCCCGCGCGTCTCGGCGGGGTCGATGCCGAAGCCCTCGAGCTCGACTGCGGACGCGGAGCGACCGGTGCCGAACTCGAGCCGCCCCTTGCTCATGATGTCGAGCACCGCGGCCATCTCGGCCGTCCGGATCGGGTTGTTGTACTTGAAGGGCAGCAGCCGCACGCCGTGCCCGATACGGATGCGTTCGGTGTGCTGGGCCACGGCCGCGAGCCAGATCTCGGGCGCGCTCGCCACCGAGAACTGGTCGAGGAAGTGATGCTCGACCGACCAGACGCTGTCGAAGCCCGCCTCCTCGGCGACCTTCACCTGCTCGAGCGCCTCCCAGAACCCGTTGTAGAGCGAGTCCTTCTGCCAGGGGCGCGGCACCTCGATCTCGTAGAGCAGGCCGAACTTCACGCGGGCGTCCTCTCCATCGTGGGACGACTGCGAAGATACCCGCGGCAGCCGCGCTCGACCGGGTGCCTGAAGGGCTCAGCCACTCGCAGCTCAGCCCTCGGTCTGATCGGGCGTCGCGAAGGTCGGGTTGCGGGCGAGGCGAATGTCCTCGAGGCGCGTCTCGCACGCCTTGCGCCACGGGTCGTCGTCGGGCGGCAGCAGGTAGAAGCGCTCGTCTCTGATGCCGTGCTCGACCCGCTCGGCCATCACCATCGGGTCGATACCGTGGGTGACCGCGCTCGCGAGCGCGCCCTCCACCAGCGCGCGCTCGGGGGGCCCCTCCGAGTCGTCGTCGCGCTTCAGGTGGGCGGGCCGGTTGCGACCGGAGCGCCCGATGCCGGTCTTGATGAGCTCGGGACAGAGCACCGAGACGCCGATCTTCGGAGTCTGGCCCTGCAGCTCGAGATGGAGCGTCTCGCTGATCGCGACCACGGCGTGCTTGCTGAGCGTGTAGGCGCCCGAGAGCGGCGCGTTCGTCAGGCCAGCCATCGACGCGGTGTTCACGACGTGTCCGCCCTGGCCCTGCTCGATGAGAATCGGCACGAAGGTACGGATGCCGTGGATCACGCCCCAGACGTTCACGCCGATGACCCACTCGTAGTCGCTGACGGGCTGCGCCCAGCTCTGGCCTCCGGCGAATACGCCCGCGTTGTTGCAGACGACGTGGACCGCGCCGAACGCTTCGAGCGTGCGCTCGGCCAGCTCGCTGACCGAGTCAGCCTGACTCACGTCGACCTTGACGCCGATGGCCTCCCCGCCGCTGGCCTCGAGCTCGGCGACGACGTGCGCGAGGGCGTCCGGCTCGACGTCCGCCACGACGACGCGCATCCCGAGCCCACTGAAGCGCTGCGACAGCGCGCGGCCGATGCCGCTGGCGCCGCCCGTGACGACCGCGACCCGGCCTTCGAAGTCCTGCACGCCCGACCCCTTTCTGCGAAGATTCACGGGAGCTGCTGCGCTGCCACTCCTGCCCCCGATGTGGGCCGCGGGAGCATAGGCAGCTGAGTACCAGGGCGGCAACCAGGCGGGATCGGAAGCCCCGCGCGAGCCCAATCGCTCGTCATCGGTTCGGGAGAGCATCGTGAGTGTCCAGGAAGAAGTGCGCGCCCAGCTGACCGGCCCGGGTGGGCCGTTCGAGCTCGTCGAGGAGACTGTCCTCGGCGAGCCGATGCAGGTCTTCAAGAATCGCGAGCGCTCGCTGCGCGAGCTGCTGCAGAACTCGGCGCTGCACGGCGACAAGCCGTACATGGTGCTCGGTGATCGCCGCATCAGCTACGCCGAGCACGCTCGCATCGTGGCCTCCGTCGCCGCCGCGCTGCGCGAGAAGTACGACATCGGCCCCGGTGATCGCGTCGCGATCCTCGCCGCGAACCGCCCGGAGTGGGTCATCTCGTTCTGGGCCACGATCAGCCTCGGCGGCGTCGTCAGCGCCTGGAACGGGCTGTGGACCGCCGACGAGATCGAGTACGCGCTCGGCCTGTCAGAGCCGAAGCTGATCGTGGGCGACGCTCGGCGACTCGAGCGCATGCAGGGGATCGAGCACGATGTCCCCACCATCTGCATCGAAGACGAGTTCGCGTCGCTCGAGGCGTACGCGCCCGACGCGCCCCTCCCCGATGATCCGATCGACGAGGACGCTCCCTGCCTGGTCCTCTTCACGAGCGGCACGACCGGCCGACCGAAGGGCGCCGTGGTGAGCCACCGCGCCATCGTCGGCTTCGTCAAGACCCAGACGTTCCACGGCCTCGAACGCATGATGGTGGGCATGCGCCTGAACCCGCCGAAGGAAGGCGCCGCGCCGCCGCCCGTCGAGCCGTGCGCGATGGTGACCTCGCCGCTCTTCCACCTTTCGGGCCTCTATGCCGTGGCGGTCATGATGCTCGTGCAGGGGGCCAAGACGGTCTATCGCCTCGGCCGCTTCGACCCGGCGGAGATCATGCGTCTCATCCAGGACGAGAAGGTCTCGATCTGGTCCGCGCTCGGCTCGGCTGCACCCCAGGTGCTCGGCCACCCCGACTTCGGCAAGTACGACCTGTCCAGTCTCCGCAACATCGGCTTCGGCGGCGCACCGACGAGCCCCTCGTTGATGGATCGACTGAAAGAGAAGTTCCCCCACGCCAGCGGCGGCCTCGGCATGGGCTATGGGCTCTCGGAGTCGGGGGGCATGGGAGCCACCATCGGCGGCGTCGAGCTCGATGCGCGCCCGACCTCGACCGGACGCGCCCAGCTCGCCCACCAGATCGAGGTCCGCGACGAGGAGGGCAAGGCCCTGCCCGCCGGCGTCGACGGACGCATCTTCATCCGCAGCCCCTATCTCATGCTCGAGTACTGGAGAAACCCCGAGGCGACTGCGAACACGATCCACGCGGGTCGCTGGCTCGACACGGGCGACGTCGGTCACCTCGACGAAGAGGGCTACCTCTACATCAACTCCCGCGCGCGCGACATGATCCTGCGCTCGGGCGAGAACATCTATCCCGTCGAGATCGAGCATCGCCTCGACGCGCACCCGAAGGTGCGCGAGTGCGCGGTGATCGGCGAGGACCACCCCGAGCTCGGCCAGGATGTGAAGGCGATCGTCGTGCCCGAAGCCGGGGCATCGCCTACCGAGGTAGAGCTGGCCGACTGGGTGGCCGAGACCCTCGCGAAGTACAAGGTGCCGACCCTCTGGGAGATTCGGAACGAGCCGCTGCCCCGAAACCCGGCGGGGAAGATCTTGAAGAAAGTGTTGACGGGCGAGGCGCAGGCCGAGCTGATCGACGAGTAGCGCGCGGGGTTGGGTGCCAGAGCCGGGGGGAGTGGGGGCACCGTGCTCAGACATTCTCGCCGCGGGACCGCTTCTGCTCGACCCGTCGTCCACGCGCGGCTCCGAACTGCGCGCGGTACCCCCACTCCCCCCGGCCTCGGGATGCCTCCGCATCGCGGGGGATCGCTTCGAGAGGCGCTCGGTCTCCACCTCTGTTTTTGGGGGTGGAGGGGGGGGGCTTCGCGGAGGGTTAGTGGAGGATGGGGGTCGTGCCGATCACGGCGTTGGCTTCGAGGTCGTTCAGCTCTGCTTCCGTCAGCCCGAGCCGGCTCGCCAGGACTTCTCTCGAGTGCTCGCCGACCGTGGGGGCCGGGCTTCGCAGCCAGCGGTCCAGGCCGTCCATGCGGAAGGGGACGGTGGGGGTCGCGTGGGTGCCGACCACCGGATGGGTGATGGGCTCGAAGAAGCGGCGGGCGGCGATCTGAGGCTGTCGGCTCGCTCGGCGTGAGTCGACGACGCGGCCCGCCGGGATCGCAGCGGCCGTGAGGCACGTGATCGCGTCTTCGAGGTCGTGCTCGATCGTCCATGCGCGCAGGCCCTGGTCGATCGCGCCGTGGGCGGCGCGGCGGCCCTCGAGAGACCCGAGCTTCTCGTCGCGCAGCCAGTCAGCGCGGCCGAGCACGCGGCAGAGCGCGCGCCACTGATCATCGCTGGCCACACTGAGCGCGAGCCAGTGCTCTGCGCCCGGCGCGCTGCCTGCACAGCCGTAGAGCCCCTGCGGCGCGGCCTCGGGGCTGCGGTTGCCCTGGCGCTCGAGCAGGCGGCCGTGTGCCGTCCACTCGATGACCTGCTCGGCCGCGGCATTGAGCGCGCCCTCGACCATCGTCACCTCGACCAGCTGCCCTTCACCCGTCCGTTCGCGGTCGGCGAGCGCGACCAACAGCGCCCATGCGGCGTGCATGCCGGCGAGCGGGTCGCACGGGCCACGCTGGATGCGCGGCTGGTCGTCGGAGTGCCCCGTCACCCAGGCCATGCCCGAGAGCTGCTCCATCGTCTGGGCGAAGCCCGTGTGCTCGCGCCAGGGCCCATCGAGACCGAACGCGGGCATGCGGACCATGATGGTCGACGGGTCATCCGTATGGATCGTGGCCCAATCGAGACCGAACCCGTCGAGCACGCGCGGCGTGAAGTTCTCGACCACCGCATCCGCTTCGGCGATGAGCCGGCGCACGAGGTCGACGCCACGAGGCTCGGTGAGATTCAGGGTCAGGCCGCGCTTGTTCGCGTTGGCCGAGAGAAAGAACGCACTGTAGTCCCACCACTGCTCGGCGCGGCCGCGCATCATGCCCCCGGTCGTGCGCATGCCGTCGAGCCGCTGCACCGCCTCGACGTGCACGACGTCGGCGCCGAGGGTCGCGAGCATGTGGGTCGCCGAGGGGCCGGCCCACCATGCCGTCATGTCGATCACGCGCAGGCCTTCGAGAGGAAGACCCGGCGCCGCCGCGCTCGAGGGCGCGGGCTCCGGGCGCGAGGCCCGCTCGCGCCCATCGCACTCACCGAGCGCGGGCGAAGGCCGCCCGACCCGAGGCCGCACGCCTCCGATCGCGTACGGAGGTCGGGGATGCGTGAAGGTGTCGGTCGCATCGCGCACGAAGACGCCCCGCGCCTTCAGGTGCTCGTGCTCGAGCACCGTCTCGCCGTTGCAGACGGGCGCCACCGGGATGCGCAGCATGCTCGCTGCCTCGACGATCTCGGCGGTCGAGTGCCGCGTCGTCCACGCATGCACGATCTCCGACCACTCGTCGATGCGGGCCATGCGCGTCGCGACCTGAAAGAGCTTCTCGTCCTCACGCAGGTCGGGGCGCTCGATCATCAGCAGGAAGTCGGAGAACTGCTGATGCGAGTTCGTGCAGAAGCCGACGTAGCCGTCGGTCGTCGGCTCGATCGACGGCGTCTCGAGCGACTGTCCCCGCCCCGGCGGCTCGTCGAGACCGAACTGTTCGGAGAGCAGGCTGAAGAAGAGATCGCCGAAGTTGCTCGCGCCATAGCAGGCCACCTCGAGCAGCGAGAAGTCGATGTGGCGCCCGGCACCGTCGCGCCGCGCCGACTGCACGGCCGCGAGCGCCGGCACCGCCGCGAAGGGACCGGCGAGCCACTCGACCACGCGCCCGCCTGCCTGGAAGGGCTCGCCGCCGGGCGCCCCCCGGCTCGCGATGCTGCCCGACTCGGCCTGCAGGATGAACTCGGTCGAGGGGCGCGCGACCTCCGGGCCCGTCCGGCCCCACGGTGTGATCGAGAGGACGACGAGTGAGGGGTGGGTCTGCCTGAGCGCGGCGGGATCGAGCCCCGGGATCGTCCCGTCCTCGACGAGCAGATCGGCCGTGAAGAGCAGAGGCGCGAGCGCGTCGGCGCGCCAGGGGATCGCAGCGGAGCGCTTGCCCGCGTGCAGGAAGCAGAAGAGCGGCGCGTCCCCTTCCCTGGTGAGCGGTCCCGTCGCGGACCACACCCGCATCGGGTCGCCGCCAGGCGGCTCGATCTTCACGACCTCGGCGCCCGCATCGACGAAGAGCTTCGTCGCGTAGGCGCCGGCGATCCCGCTGGTCGTGTCGAGCACGCGGATGCCCGCGAGCCAGTCCATGGCTGGTCCGTCTCCTCATGCGATGCGAGCGGCTATTCTCACATACCCGCTGCAGCGCTTCACGATGTTTGCGAGCGGCGCCCAATGACGATCGTCCCGCGGAGAGCCCATCGTGACCGACAGCGCCCCCCTCCCCCTCGCCGGCCTGCGCGTCGTCGAGATCGCGAGCGAGATCAGCGGCCCCTATGCCGGCAAGCTCCTCGTCGACGCCGGCGCCGAGGTGATCAAGGTCGAGCCGCCCGGCGGCGACCCGATGCGGCGCTGGACCGCATCCGGCCATCCCATCACCGGCGACGAGGACGGCGCGCTCTTCCAGTACCTGAACGCGTCGAAGAAGAGCGTCGTGCTCGACCTCGAGAGCGACGCGGGCCGGGCCGATCTGATTCGTCTCGCCAGCGCAAGTGACCTGCTCATCGAAGACCTCGGCCCGGGCGGACTCGCCGACCTCGGCCTCGCGGCCGCGATCCAGAACGCACGCCCGGAGCTGAGCATCGTCTCGCTCTCGGCCTGGGGCGGCGAAGGACCGGACGCACGGCGCCCCGCCACCGAGTTCACGCAGCAGGCCGCCGCCGGCTCGATCGCGTACCGCGGGCTGCGCGACCGCGCACCGGTCGCCGCGGGCGGGCGCCTCGGTGAGTGGGCCCTCGGTGTCTTCGCTGCGGTCGGCGCGCTCACAGCGTCGGGCATGGCGCGCGCCTCGGGACGCGGCCAGATCGTCGACGCCTCGCGCTTCGAGGCCATGCTGCTCTGCCTCACGGTCTATCACGACCTCGACGGGCAGTGGAACGCCGACCCGCTGCCCCGCTCGATCGAGATCCCTTCGATCGAACGCGCGAAGGATGGCTGGGTCGGCTTCTGCACCGTGACCGGCCAGCAGTGGGTCGACCTCTGCACGCTCATGGGTCGAAGCGACGTCGGCGAGAACCAGGACTACCTCGCCGCGATGAAGCGCATGGACGACATGGACTTCATCAAGGGCGTGATCGAGGGCTGGACGCTCGAACACACCATCGACGAGATCCTCGAGCTGTGTGCCGCGTTCCGCATCCCCGCCTCGCCGATCGGCAACGGCCAGACGCTGCTCGAGAACGAGCACCTCGTCGCCCGCGAGGTGTTCCAGAACTCGCCCGGCGGATTCATGCAGCCGCGCCCGCCCTATCTCATCGAAGACAGCGGACACCGGCCGCTCGGCCGCGCGCCGAAGCTCGGCGAGCACGACGTCGGTGCGCTGCTCGCCGACGCGACGCCGCCGAGCGTGCAGGGGGCCACGGGAGAGCCGAAGCGCCTCCTCCTCGAGGGCTTGAAGGTCGTCGACCTCACTGCGTTCTGGGCCGGGCCGCTGGCCGCGTGCTTCCTCGCCGACATGGGCGCCGACGTCGTGAAGATCGAGTCGATCCAGCGCCCCGACGGCATGCGCTTCGCGGGCGCTGTGCCGAACGCCGAGATGTGGGAGTGGTCGCCGGTCTTCCACGGCGCGAACCCGGGCAAGCGCGATGTGACGCTCAAGCTCGACGACGAGCGCGGCATCGCGCTGTTGAAGAAGATGATCGAGGGCGCGGACGTGCTGATCGAGAACTACTCGGCACGCGTGCTCGAGAACTTCGGCCTCGACTGGGCATCGGTGAAGGCAATGAACCCTCGCATCGTCATGGTGCGAATGCCGGCGTTCGGCCTCGGCGGCCCGTGGCGCGACCGGCCGGGCTTCGCGATGACCGTCGAGCAGATGAGTGGGCTGGCCTGGATGACGGGCTACGACGACATGCCGCTCGTGCCCCGCGGCTCGTGCGACCCGATCGGCGGCATGCACACGATCTTCGCGCTGCTGCTCGCGCTCCAGGAGCGCGCCCGAGACGGCAAGGGCCGCCTCGTCGAGATCCCGCTCGTCGAGGTCGCGATCAACATCGCAGCCGAGCAGGTGCTCGAGTACTCGGCCTACGGCGAGCTGCTGGCGCGCGCCGAGAATCGCGGGCCGGTGTCGGCGCCCCAGGGCGTGTATGCGTGCCCCGACGACGATCATCTCATCGCGGTTGCAGTCACGGGCGACGACCAGTGGCGCACGCTCACGAAGATCGCGGGAGACGCGGACTGGGCGAGCGATGCGCGCTTCGAGACCCACGCCGGCCGCCGCGAGCACCACGGCGACCTCGACACTGCCCTGGGCGCGTGGCTGGCGACGCAGGACGCCGGGGAGCTGCTGCCGCGGCTGCGGGCCGCCGGCATCGCCGCCGAGGACGTGATCAACGCCCGTCGCCTCATGCCGAACGATCAGCTCCTCGCACGCGGCTTCTACCAGGATCTCGAGCACCCGCGCACCGGCACGACCCGCTACCCGGGCTGGCCGCTCGCATGGTCGGGCCTGCCCCGCGCGCTACACGCGCGCCCGGCGCCCTGCCTGGGCGAGCACAACGAGGAGGTGCTGCGCGAGCTCGGGCTGGGTGACGACGAGATCGAGGCGCTGCGCGCGGATCAGATCATCGGGAACCGGCCGACGTTCATGTAGGGAGTGCCGGCGTCAGATCGCATCGGAGACGCCGCGCACGAAGAGCGGCTCGATGTCGAACGCCTCGACGTCGGCCTGCATTTCGTCGTCGCCGGGCAGCTCCGCCGCCTCGCTCGCGATCTCGAGGGTGAGCCGCAGGAGTCTGCCATCCGAGGACGTGTTGAGGAACACGTCCGGTCGCGCGAGCACCCAGTGCACGGCGCGGCGGATCGCCGCCTCGTCCGTCAGCGGCTCATACCACGAGAAGCGCGGCCCGGTGTCGCCCTGCCAGCGGCCGCGCGATACCGACTTGATCGTCTGCAAGGCGACTCCACGATCGCTGCACGCCGTGGCCAGCTGCTCGAAGTCGTCGCGGTACTCGGGCTGGGCCATCATCGTGAAGTTGTACGGTGCGAGCACCGAGTCGAACGAGAACCGGTCGAGGCTGCGCAGGTGCATCGCCGGCGCCCACGTGCCGTGGCCGGTCACGCCGATGAAGCGCACCAGCCCCTCCTCCCGGGCCCGGCTCAGCGCATCCACCGCGCCGCCGCTCGCGAACGCCGCCTCCCAGTCCTCCTCTTCGACGAGGTTGTGGAGCTGGATCAGGTCGACGCTCTCGACACCCATGCGCTCCAGCGAGCGCTCGAGGCTCGCCCGCGCGGCGTCACCGCCGCGCTCGCCGGCCTTGGACGCGAGGAAGACCGCGGCCCGGTGGTCGGCGAGGAAGGGACGCAGGCGAAGCTCCGACTTCCCGTACGACGCGGCCGTGTCGATGTGGTTCACGCCGAACTCGAGCAGCGTCTCGAAGGCGGTCTCGCACCGCGCCTCGCTCATCGCGGCCAGCGCCGCGGCGCCGAAGACGGTGCGGCTGCTCTCGTGTCCCGTCCGGCCGAAGGGCATGCGCTCGATCATGCCAACGAGGCTACACCACCCGGCCCGCGCCCGGAATCGACCCAGCCCGCGCGCGGAACGACACGGCGCGTCCCGACGTCACCCCGCTATGATGCGCCTCTCACGCCGGGCGGGCGCGAATCCCCCCGACGAATCCTGGAGATCGCGATGTCCTACGAGCAGATCACGTACGTCGTCGAAGACGGCCGCGCACGCCTCACCCTGAACCGCCCCGAGAAGCGCAACGCCCTCTCCGACAAGCTGCTCGACGAGCTCGAGCACGCGCTCTGGGAGGCGGACGACGACCTCGACGTGCACTGCGTCATCCTGAAGGGCGCAGGCAAGGCGTTCTGCGCCGGGTATGACCTGCACCCCAGCAACTATCAGCGCCCCGACGACGGCGTGAAGCGCCGCACCGGCGCGACCATCGACGACGACATGTGGATGCTCGAGCGCAGGCAGCGGCGCATGCGCGCGATCTGGGAGATGCACAAGCCCGTCATCGCGCAGGTGCACGGCCACTGCCTGGCCGGGGGCACCGACCTCGCCTTCTACTGCGACGTCGTGATCGCGTCCGATGACGCGAACATCGGCTTCCCGCCGGCCCGCAACCTCGGCGCGCTGCCCAACCAGATGTGGGTCTACAACTGTGGACCGCAGTGGGCCAAGCGGCTGCTGCTCACCGGCGACACGATCAGCGGCAAGGACGCCGCGGAGATCGGTCTCGTCCTGAAATCGGTGCCCGGCGACATGCTCGAGGCCGAGGTCAACGGTCTGGCCGATCGCATGACCCTGATCGATCCCGATCTGCTCTCGGCCAACAAGCGCATCGTCAACGCCGGCGTCGACCTCATGGGAGCGACCGTGCTGCAGCGCCTCGCCGCCGAGAACGACGCGCGCGGTCACCGCGCCCCGGGTACGAAGGAGTACTTCAAGGCGGTCGCCGAGAAGGGCCTGAAGGGCGCCTTCGCCGAGCGCGACGCGAAGTTCGGCGATGGCCGAGTGCGCGTGCGTGGCCCCGAGATCCGCGACGCCGAGGGGCGGCTCCTCCCCTGGCCGGCCGAAGGCAGCTGAAGGCGTGCGAGCGCCAGGGCCCGGCGCCGTGGCGCTACGCTCCCACCCGATGACGACGACCTGCTCGGTACAGACCGCCCGCCGCGGAGCACGTGCAAGCCTGCACTCGCTTCGGCTCACGCTGATCATGGCGCTGGCCGCGGCCTCGTGGCCGGCGACTTCGAGCGCTGATGCAGCCGCCGGGGCCGCTCCCGACGACCGGGTCACGGCGGCCTACCAGGAGTACCTCGGCCGGGTCGAGGCGGGCCAGCTCGCCGATGCCCTCGGGCCCGCCAAGCGCGCCTACGACTACGCCCAGCAGGATCTAGGCGTCGATGACGAGGCGCTGGCCAGAACCGCGGCGTCGCTCGGATGGCTGCTCCTCGAGCTCGGCCGGCCCCTCGACGCGCTGCGCCCGCTGACCCACGCGCGTGAGCTCTACGACCACCAGCGCGGGGCGTCGTCTCCGAAGTCGCGCACGACGCAGCGAAGGATCGCCGAGGCGAACTGGCAGCTCGGTCGTCACGAGACCGCCGAGCGCACCTTCCTCGACCTGATCGAGCGCGCAAAGAACGCCGACGGCGATCCCACCGCCGAGCTCGCCGGCATCTACGCACAGCTCCAGGACCTCGCAGAGGAGGCGGGCTCGTATCCCCGCTCACGCCGCTACGGCCTGCAAGCAATGAAGCTCTACAAGCAGGCGCGCGGTGCCGACAGCCTGCCCGTCGGCCTCGTCAGCGTGAAGCTCGCGCGTGGCGCCCTCGAGGCCGGCGAGTGGGACGACGGGCTCGACCTGCTCGACTACGGCGTCCCGATCCTCGAGAAGCGCCTCGAGCCCGGCGACCCGCAGCTCACGACGCTCTACGAGTTCCTGGTCGAGATCTACGGAGCGGTCGGCGACACAGTGCGCGAGCGGCGCTACCGCATTCGGCTCAAGAAGAACCGGGCGAAGGAAAAGCCGCAGGGCAACGAGCCCGAGCCGAGCTGAGCCAGTCGACCACCGGGTTGGGGTATCATCCCCCCTTCGCGCGCCGAACCCCGCCGGGTTCGCCCGGAGGATCGATGCTGTACCCGTCCCGCTGCCGCCGCCGGCTCGCCGACTCGGGCACCCGGAGCGGGGCCGGTGGTCGGCGCATCGCGCCGGGGCGCCGCCGCAGCGCGGTCTTCGGGTGGCTCGCCGCCTGCCTCGGCGCAGCGGGGCTCCTCCTCGCAGCCCCCGCCGCACATGCTCAGGCCACCTACGAGTACATCGTCTTCAACCCGCTGGACGACGTCGACTTCGCGCCCGACGGCTCCCTGCGCCAGGGCATCGATCGATTGAACGTCCTGGGGCTTCCGCCGCCCGACGACGAAGACGCGGATCCCGTCAACTTCCTCCGCTTCGACCTGCCGACCCGCGCGCCCATTCTGCTCGAGGGCGTGCTGGCCGACATCGAGAAGGACGTCGAGATCGTCGCCGATCCGCTCTTCGGCGGCCTGGTCGCGAAGACCGACGACGAGGAGATCTACGACATCCTTCGCGTCTCGAAGGGCACGACGATGATCGACGGCGTGATCTTTCGGGACGGCCCGATCACCGTGGGCATCGATGCGGCCGAGGGCGCCGACGCGAGGCTCGGCTTCCGCTACGCGGAAGGCGTGATCGTCGAGTTCGACGAAGACATCACCGGGCTCGGAGGTGTCATCAAGGAAGGCGCCGGCGATCTGATCCTGAGCGGCGTGAACAGCTTCGACTCGGGCCTGCTCGTGAGGGAGGGCCGGGTCGTCGGCGACGAAGAGTCGATCCACGGCGATGTCGAAGTCGAGGCCGACGCCCTCCTCCTCTTCGCAAAGCTCGATGCGGGCATCGACGACGAGCCCGAGGACGAGGCGGAGCTCTACCTCGGCACGGTGACCGGTGAGGGCGCCGTCCAGAAGCAGGGGCTGCACGATCTCTCGCTCGCCGGCGGAGGGCTCCTGCACACCGGCGGCACCGAGATCTTCGAAGGATCGATCACGGCGACCCCCGCCACGTTCACGGGCGACGTCGTCATCGCGAACGACGCCAACCTCGTGATGGACTTCGCCGCCGGGATCGAGACCTGGGCGGGCAGCGCCAGCGGCGACGGCGCGATCGCAAAGAACGGCGCTGGCACGCTCGAGCTGACGGGCACGCATACGAACGCCGGCGGGATCTTCGTCGGCGAAGGCACGATCCTGGGCGCGGCCGCGAATCTTCCTCCGCGGATCGAGCTCGCCACCGGCGGCAGCAGCGAGCTCGAGGTGAATCAGGCGACCGATGACACCTATGCCGGCGAGATCACCGGCGACGGCATGGTGAGGAAGGACGGCGCCGGCACGCTCACGCTCACGGGCAGCAACAGCTGGGTCGGCGACACGACGATCGTCGACGGCCGGCTGCGCGGCTCACTCGCAGCGATCCCCAGCAGCTCGATCATCGTGTTCACCCCGACGAGCAGCCTCGAGTACGTCGTCGATGGCACGGGGACCTACGACGGCGTGGTGAGCGGCTCGGGCGCCTTCGTGAAGTCGGGGAGCGGCCGCCTCGGCCTCACGCAGGTCCATCCCTTCACCGGGGGAGCAGCCGTCGAGTCGGGGACGCTCGAGCTGACGTCGGGCTCGGCCCTCTCGGGTGCCGGCACCGTGACGGTCGCATCGGGCGCCACCCTCACAGGCGAGGGCAGCGTCGCGGGACCGATCGACGTACAGGGGACGCTTCGCCCCGGCGACGGGCTGGGGACCCAGCTCGATGCAGGCGGCGACGTGACGCTCGCCGCCGGCTCGACGTTCGACGTGATCTTGCAGCAGGACATCGGTGGGGCGCTGCCCGTCGAGTCGCGGCTCGTGGCCGGCGGACAGACGACCCTCGACGGCGGCACGATCGACGTGACGGTCGAGCCGGGCAGCTATGCAGGAGCCGGGCAGATCTTCCCGGTGATCCTCTCCGGCTCGATCGTCGAGAACGTCCCCCTCACCGTCGTGCCGCTCTACGCCTTCGTCGACGTCACCGCGCAGGTGAACGGTGCGAACCTCGAGGTCGGCGTCGTCGAGAACGGAGCCAACGCGGCGGCGTACGCCCAGACGCAGAACCAGCTCGAGACCGCGCTCGCCCTCGACGACCTGCTCGCCAACGGCACCCCAGAGACGATCCCCGTGCGTCGAAGCCTCGTCTCGGTGACGGCCGAAGAGCTGCCGCCACTGCTCGACGACCTGAGCGCGCAGTCTCTGTCCGTGCTCTTCACGCAGCGCATCGAGCACGGGCATCGCTTCTCGCGCGCCATCGCTCGGCGCTTCACCGCGGGCCGCTACGAGGACTCGCCGCCGAAGCCGCGACAACGCGCCCCGAAGCCGATGCGCGCCGAGAAGCCCGTGGACCGGCTGCACGGCCCGGGCGCCCAGACGATGCCGCCCGCGCCTACCCCCCCGCCTACCCCCGCACCAGCCGAGGCGACACCGGAAGCCGCCGACGAGCCCACCCCGCCGCCCGCAGAAGAGACGTCGCCCGTGGACGCGGGCCCGGCCGAGCGGGTCGACCCACGCCGGGGCAGCTATCGCGATCCCGTCTCGGCCGAGGGCGGAGTCGGCATCTGGGGCGACGTGTTCGGCGTGTTCGGGCGGGTCGACGGCGGCGAAGAGGCCGACGACGTGAAGAACCGGCTCTTCGGCTTCACCCTCGGCCTCGACTACCGGCTGCCCGAGGGCCGCCTGCTGCCTGAGGGCCACGGCCTGCGCTTCGGCGGCGCGGTCGACTATGGCCGCGCAGTGCCCTTCGGCGACAACGGCAAGACCGAGTCGGAGGCCAACCTCGTCCTCGTCGGCGGCCACACTTCGTGGACCTGGGACGTGATCTACGCAGGCGTCGTGGGCCGCTACGGCTACATGGACGCGGAGAGCAGCCGGCGCATCGTCTTCGGCGACATCGACGACACCGCGGTCGGCGAGTTCGACGGTCACGAGGGGGGCATCTACACCGAGGCTGGCGCCCGCATCGGCTTCGGCGAGCGCATGCTCGTGCAGCCGCGTGCCGGCTTCGAGTGGACGCGGCTCTCGCAGTCCGACTTCGTCGAGACGGGTGCCCCGGCGCTCGACCTCGACGTCGACTCGGCGTCCATCGACAGCCTGCGCGCCTTCATCGGCGCCAACCTCGCCGCGCAGATGACCCTGCAAGGTCGCTTCGGCATCGAGCCGGAGCTCCGCGTCGGCTACAGCTACGAGTTCGGGGACGTCGACCGCATCATCGACGCGCGCCTCACCGGCGCGACCCTCGGCGGCGAGCTCACGTCGATCGGCGCGCAGCCCTCGCGCCACGAGATCCTGATCGGCGCCGGCTACACGATGCGCGTATCACGCGGCATGGCGCTCGCACTCGACTACGACGCACGCGTCGGCGACAAGCAGTCCTCGCACGCGATCGCCGCCTCGCTCTACCTTCAATGGTGAGAACCCAGTGGTGAGCCCAGTCGCCTAGGCGTAGCGCGCGCGCAGCGCCTCCGCCTCGAGCCCGGTCGTCTCGCGGAGCGACTTCACGGTGTAGGGATCTTCGAGGTCATCGGGCTCGAGCCGCACCTGCAGCGCCCGGGCGGTGGCATACGACTGCGTCGCCGTGTCGAGCATGCGCACGCGCGTCTTCCCTGTCGCGGGATCGAGGATGTCCTCGAACGCGATCGGCACGATGCTCTGCCCCTGCCGCGTGATCATCACGTTGCTCGCGCCGTCGAGCATCGCACGCACGGCGCCTGCGCCGAGATCGCGCGTGTACTCCTGGTCGAAGGCGTTGGGCGAGGCGCAGCGCAGCTCGTAGCCGATGTCCTTCGCGACCATCGTCGTCTTCAGGCCTACCTCGGCGAGACCCGCCTGCACCTGGTCGCGCACCAGCTTGCCGAGCGGCAGCTCCGCGAGGCGGATGTGGCCGTGGTCGTCGCGCGGCAGATCGGGGAAGTCCGCGAGGTCGTCCTCGTCGAGCAGCTCGCCGATGCCCTCGGCGAGCACGACGAGCCCGTGCGGCCGGCCCGTGGCTGCACGCTTCACGACCGCGCCCTCGATGATCCGCGCGAGGTCGGCGAGCTTGATCGTCCCGCTGCCGAACTCCTCCCGGACCAGCGTGACGGTGGCGCCCGCGGCCTTGCCCGAGCCCAGCGCGAGGTGCCCCGCGTGGCGGCCCATCAGCACCGTGAGATACCAGCGCCCGGTCGTGCGCGCGTCCTCGAGCAGGGTCGAGAGCAGGGTCGATGCCGTCGCCCTCGCAGTTTCGTAGCCGAAGGTCGGGATGTCGTTCGGCAGCGGCAGGTCGTTGTCGATCGTCTTCGGCACGTGAGCGACCTTCACGCGCCCCGCGGCGGCTTCGCCCACGCACTTCGCGCTGTAGCAGGTGTCGTCGCCGCCGATCGAGATCAGGTGATCGATGCCGAGCTCGCCGAGCGACTGAACGACCCGCTCGAGGTTCGCCGGATCTTTCGTCGGGTTGGCGCGGGAGGTGTGGAGGATCGAGCCGCCCCGCTGATGGATGCGCGAGACGTCGGTCGTGTGGAGCTCGGCCGCGTGCCCGACGTCGCCCTCCATGAGCCAGCGGAAGCCCTCACGGATGCCGATGACATTGCAGCCCTGCGCGCGCGCCATGAGGGTCGCTGCGCCGATCACGCCGTTGATGCCAGGCGCGGGACCACCGCCCACTACGATGCCGAACGTCGTCAATTCACTCTCCTGTCACTGCATCGAGCGGGCCTTCGGCCGCTCTTCGGTGTCCCCAGCGAGACGATCACGCTCGAGAGCGTCCCGTGCCGCCCGTACTCCGCTCGAACGACCGGAGGCGCACAAGGATGAGTCGCTCGTCTGTCCGGCGCAAGCTGCGTGCTCGTGACGATGGGTCCAAACGGGGGCTCCAGCGAGCGGGCGAGGCCAGTCGAAGCGAAGCCTGCGCGCGCCCCCCCCGAATCCGCGATGACAGGCCGGGCGATCTGGTCGACGATCCGGCGAGCCAGCCCGACAGTCGACTGGGTCGATCTCATCCGAAGAGCCGCAATGTCGGGAGCACGACATGCCCGAGCATCCCACGCTGCATCTGATCGCCGGTGTGAACGGCTCGGGCAAGACGACCTTCTTCCGGCTCCAGCTGTCGTCGATGACGCCCGGCGCCGAGTTCGTCAACGCGGACGAGATCGCAAAGGCCCGCTGGCCGGGACGCGAAGCCGAGCACGCCCGGGACGGCGCGATCCTCGCAGCGCAGCAGCGCGACGAGCTGCTCGCGCAGCGCGTGACGTTCGTGACGGAGACGGTCTTCTCGCACGGGTCGAAGCTCGAGCTGATGCGCAGAGCTCGCGCCGAGGGCTACCGCGTGATCCTCTACCACATCGGGCTCGACGGCGAAGAGCTCGCCCGGGCCCGTGTCGCCACCCGCGTCGAGACGGGCGGCCACGACGTGCCCGACGAGAAGGTGACCGCGCGCTATGCGCGCACGCAGCACCTGATTCCGCTGGGGGCCGCGATGGCCGACCTAACGTTCGTGTTCGACAACTCGGGCCGCGGCGGCACTGCGACGCATCGCCACGTCATGACCCTGGCACGCGGCGAGGTCACGAGAGTCTCGAACGACGTGCCGGGCTGGGTGGAGGAGGCGTACCGCCAGAGCCTGGCGGCCCACCGCACTCGAAACGAATGAGTCGCACGGTCAGGAGCCGGCCCGGTCGTCGGCACGCTCGATCACGAGTTTTCCGTCGCGGTCGGTCGAAGCCACGGCGTGACCGCCCGCTCGAAGCTCGTCGAGCACGCGCTGGTCGGAGCCGTCGATGCCCTCGAGCTTCTCGGTGAGCGACTCGAGGTAGGCCGCATCGCCCTCCTCGGTGAGGTCCTGCACGCTGCCCTGCCCCTCGAGCAGGCGCCGCACATCGGTGCGATCGAGCACGCCGGTGGCCTCGACCTGCTGGCCGATCCGCGCCCAGTACTCGATCTGCGCACCGGTCGACCGGTGCATGACACCGCCCTCGACGCGCGCCTCCTCGACGAACTCGACGGAGATCTTCACGGCCTTCGAAGCCATCCGAGCTGCCTCCTGGAGTGAGCAGAGAACCTTTGGATACCATAGGTAACCATCGGTTACCAAATGCGCTTCCATGAGGTCTGCGATCGGCAGATCAGCTGGAGGGGCCTCTCAGGGCATCCTCAGGCCACCTGCAGCTGCATCCGCGCTCGAACTGCTCGTCGCCTGCGAGTGGCCTGGGACCCGCCGAGGTCGTGCGCTCCGCCTGCCCGCCCGGATCGAGCCTCAGGGGCGAGATCGAGCCAGCGCGGATCCGCGGATCAACGCGATCGACGCAATCGACGCCAGGCTCAGAACGAGCAGACCGATGCCGCCCGGCTGCAGCATCGGCGCGGGCGACGACCTCGCAGGCGTCGCCCACCTCGTCTTCATCCGCGTCCGCCCGATCGGCGTTCGGAACCCGAGGGCAGTTGTCGCAGGCATCGCCGTCCGCGAAGTCCTCGAAGGCGGCGCGGGACGCCATGGGGAGGGTCACGGCGAGCAACATCGCGAGCGCACATGCGGTCGATCGGCGGGATGGCATGACGCGATCCCCTCACACGATCGCGCGGTCTGAGAACGCTCCGACAGCTCCCGCGACGTGTCGGATTTGCCCTATCCCACCGCCCCGCTCTCCCGCAGCTTCGCGATCTCATCCGCCGAGCGCCCCACCTCTGCCAGCACCTCGTCGGTGTGCTCGCCGTGCTCGGGGGCCATGTGGCGGTGCTCGATCACCGAGGTCCCGAAGTCGACCGGAGTCGCGGGGAGCATCGTCGTCGTCGGGCCATCGGGAATCTCCGCGAAGCCGCCGGCCGCCATCACCTGCTCGTCGGCGAAGATCTCGTCTGACGTCTGGACCGGCGCCCACCAGAGATCCTCCTCGGCGTCGAAGAGGGCGCCCCACTCGGCGCGGGTCTTCGTCGCGAAGATCGCATCGATCTCGGCGATGAGCTCCGCGGCGTTCGCGGCACGCGCCGCCGGTGTGCCGTACCTCTCGCTCTCGATCCACTCCGGGCGTCCGATGGCGCGACACAGCGGCGGCCAGTGGCGCTCGCCCTCGAGCCCCACGATCCAGAACCAGGCACCGTCCTGGTCCTGGTAGGAGTTGATTGCGGGGTTCGGCATCGCTGCGCGGTTGGCCTTCTGGATCGGCACACCCAGCCGCAGGCCGAACGCGAGATCGAAGCTCAACGTGTACAGCCCCTCGCGAAGCAGCGACGTCGACACGAGCTGCCCCTTGCCCGTGCGCGCGCGCTCGACGAGCGCCGCCGACACCGCGCCCGCGAGTGCGAGCCCCGTGTTGTGATCGCCCATGCCGCCGCGCTGGAACGGCGGCGGCTGGTCGGGATACCGGAGCGCCTCGGCCACGCCCGCACGCGCCCAGAACGCCGCGATGTCGTAGGCCGCGCGATCGGCCTCGGGCCCGTCGAGCCCGTAGCCGGTGATGACGCCGTATACGAGCTTCGGATACCGCTCGAGCAGCGAGGCGTGATCGAGGCCCAGCCGCGCGAGCCCGGCAGGCCGCACGTTGGTCACGAACACGTCGGCCTCGGCGAGCAGCGCGTGCACGACCTCGAGCCCCGCCTCGGTGCGCGCGTCGACGACGATGCTGCGCTTGTTGCGGTTGTCCATCTCGAAGGGGGGATTGAACGGGAGGTCGGCGCCGTACATCTTGCTGAACGAGCGCGCGGGGTCGCCGAGCCCCGGCGGCTCGATCTTGACGACGTCCGCGCCCCAGTCGGCGAGGATGCCGCCCGCCGCGGGCGCCGCGACCCAGACGCCCATCTCCACCACCTTGATCCCGCCGAGCGGTCCCGCCATGTCGTGCTCCTCTTCGATCGCAACGCGCGAGCGAGTGTAGTCAGTCTTCGATGGCGTCGATCAGGCCGAGGTCGAGGGCCTCGGCCGCGTCGATCGTCCCACCCATCAGCGCGAGCTTCGCGGTCGCCTGCCGGCCGATGCGCCGCGGCAGGCTCACCGTGCCCCCGGCGCCCGGCACGAGCCCGAGCAGCAGCTCGGGCAGACCGAAGCGCGCGTCGGGCGCCGCCGTCACCCGGGCCGCGAACGCGGGCAGCTCGACCCCGGCGCCGAGACACGCACCGTGCACTCGGACGCGCAGCCGCTCGGCGAGCCGCGCGAAGCCGCGGGCGGGGCTGCGCGTCGTGCGAACGAGATGCGCCGTCGCCGGGTCGGGAGAGTCGCCGAACTCGTCGAGGTCGCCGCCGCTGCAGAACGACGGCCCCCGGCCCATGACCTCGACCACCTCGACCGATGGGTCGTGGAGCGCGACGTCGAGCGCCTCGCACAGGGCGTCGCGCAGCGACCTCGAGAGCGCGTTGTGCCGGGCGGGGCGATTCAGCTCGATCCGCAGCGTCTCATCGGTGCGTGACGCCACCACCGGCCCTTCATCGGGGTCGGGCGTCACGGCCTTGCGGGCGCGGGCCGCTCGCCAGCGCAGGAACTCGGGGCCACCCTGCAACGCCGAGTACGCGAGCGACTCCGCGACGAGCCCCTCCTCGAGCGTCCGGCGCTGACTCCCCCGCAGCAGCTGCACGAGCGTTGTCGACGCCATGGGATGGGTCGCCACCGTGCCCCGGACCCGCGCGAGCTCGGTGCCGTCGCTCACGCACACGTCGAAGGCGTCGCGAAGGGGCCCGAGCTCGACCGGTCCGGCGCCGTTCGCCACCACGGCCGTCACGCAGGCCAGGGACCCGAGTCGCTCGACCGCGACGTCCAGCCGCGCGTCGACGCCGCCCTCCCCGGCCTCCGGCCAGTCGACTACCAGCAGCGGCGCGTCGTTCGCGGTCGAGAACCGTTCGTTCGAGTCGGGAGAGGCGAGCGCGTCGAGCGCCTCGCCGAGCGAGAGGATCTCGGGCGCCGCGCTCAACTCTCAGCCGGATGAGGCGATGAGATCGGCGCGCACCTTGCGGCGCAGCAGCTTGCCGGTCTCGTTGTAGGGGAGCTCGTCGACGAACTCGATGCGCTCGGGCACCCGCGACGAGCGCAGCCGATCCTTCACCCACTGCTGCAGGTCGGAGACCTTCGGCAGCGGCTCGTGGCCCACGTGCACCACCCGCGCGGCCACCGCCTCGCCCCACTGCTCGTCGGGAACGCCCACCACCGCGGCGTCACCGATGGCCGGGTGCTCGAGCAGCACGTCCTCGATCTCGCCGGGCGACATGTTCTCGCCGCCGCGCACGATGATGTCGTCGACGCGCCCTTCGAGGAAGAGATAGCCGTCGGCATCGAGCGAGCCGCCGTCGCGCGTCGGGAACCAGCCCTCTTCATCGACCAGGCTGCCGCGCCCGAGGTACTCGCCCGAGACCTGCTCGCCACGCACGAAGATCTCGCCGCGCTCGTTCGGGCCGACCGCGTTGCCCTCGTCGTCGCGGATCTGCACCTCGACGGTCGGCAGCGGCTGCCCGACCGAGACGAGGCGCCGCCGCACCGCGGGGTCGTCGCTCGCCATGGCGGCGCGATGATCGTCGGGGCCGAGCAGCGAGATCGTCGAGCTCGTCTCGGTGAGGCCGTACGCGTTGGTGAAGCTCGTGTCGGGGAAGAGCGCCATCGCGCGCTCGATCACCGCCTGGGGCATCTTGCCGCCGCCGTACGCGATGGCGCCGACGGGCGGGCCTTCACCGGGCGACGCATCACCGAGCGCCTCGACGATGCGCGAGAGCATGGTCGGCACCACGAACGCGTTGGTGATCTGCTCGCTGCGCGCGAGATCGACCCAGCGCTCGGCCTCGAAGTTCGCGAGCTGCACGATGCGTCGGCCCGAGTAGATCGAGCTCGCCAACGCCGCCATGGCTGCGATGTGATAAGGCGGCACGCTCATGAGCGTCGCCTGGCTCTCGTCGGCCGCGCCGTACTCGACGGTCGTCAGGATGTACGACACCAGATGCTTGTGCCGGAGCACCGCCGCCTTGGGCGGGCCGGTGGTGCCGCTCGTGAAGAGCAGGATCGCGATGTCTTCGGGATCCATCCCCCAGGTGTCGGGCTCGGGGGGGGTCTCGAACCCGCGCGCCTGCGCGAGGAAGTCGTCGCGCGAGATCACCTCGATGCCCGCGCGTCCCGAGAGCTCGTCGACGCGCTCGGGCGACACGACGAGCAGCGCCGGGGTGATGCGCTCGAAGAGCTCGTCGAGCTCCTCGCTGGTGAGGCGGTAGTTGAGCGGCACGAAGGGGACGCCCGCCCACCCCGACGCGAAGAGCGCCACCGGAAGCGCGGGCGTGCTGACATCGAGCATCGCGAGGTGTGCTGCGCCCGAAGCCTTCACCCGCTCGGCGGCGGTGCCGGCGGCGTCGAAGAGCTGCTGATAGCTGAACGCGTCGCCCTCGTTCTGGACGGCGCGGCGATCCCCGAAGCCCGAGGCCGCCATCTCGAGCAGCATCATCG
>CAYYSY010000437.1:0-11128 GCA_964474355.1 uncultured Spirochaetaceae bacterium
GGCGTCAGGCTTCCGAGCACCGGCAGGGTGTCGGGCTGCGTGGTCAACGCGTCCTCGAACAGATCCCAGCCCGACTTCCCGGCCTCGATCTCCTCGCCCCGCATGGCCGCGAGCTGCGCGCCGACCCCGAGCACGATCAGCACGATGGCATTGAACGTCGCGAGCGCCTCGTCGGGCGAGAAGCCGAAGTCGACGAAGCGGGCGAGCACGCGGTCCGCGTAGCGAAGCTGCCCGCCGGCGAGCGCCCTCGCAGCGATGACCGACGGGTAGCGGGTCGCCATCGAGCGCGCGTCCATCGCGTATCCGTAGGCCCACGCCGACCAGTGCATGCCGGGCTCGACCGGGGGCAGCTCCCAGGCGTCGAAGGCGACGTCGCCCGCGAGCCGTCGCAGCTCGTCCTGGCCGCGGACGTGGGTGTAGAGCGTCGCGACGCCGACCCCGAGCTCGGCCGCCAGGCTCGCCATCGTGGGCACCTCGCCCTCGATCGCGAGGAGCGCGCTGCGCAGCCGCTCGGCTGTCACTCTCGGGGGACGCCCGCGCGTGGTGGGCTGGATGGGCTCGGCGGACACGAACGGACCGTAGCAGGTTAGTCGGAAGTTGTTTCTGGAAAGTCAATCTGGTAATTTCGGACGATATTCGAGCCGATCGGGAGAGGGGTGGAGCGACCCGTCCTGCTCCCTCGGCCAGTCCCACGCAGCGCCCACAAGGAAGCCGTCCATGAGCAACCGCGACGCCCTCGCCATGATCGACCCCCACGCCTACGCCGGGAACGGCCCGCCCCACGAGCTGTGGAAGCGCCTGCGCGCGGAGAGTCCGGTGAAGTTCTTCGAGCCGGAGGGCTTCCAGAGCTTCTGGGCCGTCACGAAGCACGAAGACATCTGCACGATCTCGAAGCAGCCCGATCTCTTCTCGAACGAGCCGGGCATCGTGATCATGAGCGACGAGCAGCGGCTGCAGCGCGAGAACGACAACCAGGGGCTCGGCGCGATGCGGGTCATCATCGAGATGGATCCGCCCGAGCACCGCGCGTACCGCAAGGTGACGAGCGCATCGTTCACGCCGCGCGCCGTGCGCTCGCTCGACGAGGTGGTCGATCGCAGCGCGCGCGAGCTCGTCGACGAGCTCGAGGCCAAGGCCGGATCGGATGGTGTGGGCGTGTGCGACTTCGCCACCGACGTCGCGGTTCGGCATCCGCTCCGCGTCCTCTCGACCGTCCTCGGTCTGCCCCGGGAGGAGGAGCCGAAGATCCTCGAGCTGACGAATCAGCTCTTCGGGGGCGACGATCCCGATCTGCAGCGCCCCGGTGAGGATCGAAACCAGGCGATGATGGAGCTCGGCATGGAGCTCTATCAGATGTTCGACCGCGTCATCCAGGATCGGCGTGCGAACCCGACCGACGACCTCGCCAGCGTGCTCGCGAACGGCACGATCGACGGTGAGCCGATGGGGGCGATGGAGACGTTCGGCTACTTCCTGATCTCGTTCACCGCGGGCCACGACACCACGAAGAACGCGTTGGTCGGCGGCATGAGCGCCCTGCTCGACAACCCGGACCAGCTCGCGAAGCTGAAGGCAGACCCGACGCTCGTCGAATCGACCGTCGAAGAGCTGGTGCGCTGGACGACGCCGGTGAACTACATGGTCCGCACGGTCACGCGCGATACCGAGCTGCGCGGTGAGAAGCTGCGCGAGGGCGAGCGCCTCGTGATGTTCTATGCCTCGGCCAACCGGGACGCAGACGTCTTCGACGATCCCTACTCGCTTCGGATCGACCGCCAGCCGAACCGCCACCTCGGCTTCGGCATCGGCGAGCACTTCTGCCTCGGTGCCAATCTGGCGCGCCGCTCGCAGCGCGCGCTGTGGCTCGAGCTGGCCCGCCGCATCGAGTCGGTGGAGCCGGCCGGTGATCCGGAGTGGATCCACTCGAGCTTCGTCGTGGGGCTGAAGCACCTGCCGATGCGGTACTGCGTCGCGTCCAGCTGATTCGGCAAGGGGGGCGAGCGTTCGCCCTCAGGCTGATGCCGCCCGCTGGAACGCGGGGCGGGCCATCGCGCGCTCGCAGTAGGCCCGCACGCGTGGCGTCGCGTCGTTCACGTACTCGAGGTAGGCGGCGATGCTGAGGCCGTAGGTGACCATGATGTCGGCGGCGCTGAACGCGTCGCCGGCGATCCACGTCTGCTCGCCGAGAGCGCGCTCCACGACGCCGACGAGCGAGGGCGCGATCTCCCGGCCGCGATCGACGAGTGCGGGCACGCGCCACTCGTCGGGCATCGGGCCGCTGTGCGCCGCGATCTCGCCCATGATGACCGTCAGCGGGTTCTCGCCGTACTCCATCCACTGGATCGTGATGGCCCCGGCCTCGGTGTCGCGCGGCGGGATCAGCGCGCCGCCGCCGTACTTCGCATCGAGGTATTGCAGGATCGCGCTCGTCTCCCACAGCACGAAGCCGTCGTCTTCGATGGCGGGCACCTTGCCGAGCGGATGGATCGCGAGGTACTCGGGCCGCTTCATCGCGTCACTGAACATCTCGACCGTCTCGAGCCGGTAGTCGAGGCCGATCTCTTCGCAGAGCCAGACGACGCGCATCGAGCGCGAACGGGGGGAGTGGTGGATGGTCAGCAAAGCCTGGAGCCTCAGTGCCGTGCGGTGGCGGCGTCAGATCATGTAGCTGTCGCCCGATGCGCGCACAGTGATGTCTCCGATCGAGACGCCCCATGGCTGATCGATGACGTAGACGATCTGATCGGCGAGAAGCTCGGGGGCCAGCGCGAAGTACTGGATGCTGTCGGCATCTTCGAGCTCGGCGGGTGCATCGCCGGTCATGATCTTGCCGAACGTCTCCATGAAGCCCGCCTCGTTCTTGCCGAGGACGCCGCCGAGGGCGGCCGGGTTGATGACGCCGGCGCCCAGCCCGGTACCCGGTACCCCCGTCGGCCGGATCGTCGTCACCTTGATCCGCCCCTGTGATTCCTGGCGCAGCGACTCGGAGAGGACGTTGACCGCCGCCTTGGTTGCGCCGTAGACCGCCGCGCCGGCTACGGGGTAGTTGCCGTAGATCGACGACAGGTTGATCACCTGCCCGCGCCCCTGCGCGATCATCTGGTCGTGCACGGCCATGATGCCGTGCAGCACGCCCTTGATGTTGATGTCGATGCAGCGGTCCCAGGCCTCAGCGGCCTGCTCGTGATCGGAGTAGAGCGCGAGCGGCATGGTGCCGGCGTTGTTCACCATCACCTCGAGCGCGCCGAACTCGTCGACGGCCCGGGCTGCGAGCGCACGCATCTCGCCGAGCTGCGTCACGTCGGCCCGCACCGCGATCACCTTGCCCGGCGCGTCGGTGGTGGACGCCACCGTTTCTTCGAGCGCGGCCTCGTCGATGTCCGCAGCCACGACTCGACCACCTCGGGCGGCGCACTTCTGGGCCACGAGCCGGCCGAAGCCGCCTCCGGCGCCGGTGATGACGATGACCTTGCCCTGGATGTGGTCGCTCAAATCAGTGCTCCTCCAAGATTCACGTTGTCTCGACGTCTCGCTTCGAGATGTCGAGGCGAGCCATTACGTTGCCGGCGACCCTCTAGAGATCGAGCGCCGCCTGGAACCCGTCGCGGATCGCGCCCTCGATGTAGCCGACGCCCGTGACATCGCCGATCGCGCGGACCGGGACGCCCGCCTTCTCGAGCCCGTTCACGATCTCGTCGTTCGCCTCGAGACCGACGGCCAGGATGACCGCATCGGCCTCGATCTCGGCCGGCGTTGCCTCGCCGTCGCCTGCTTCGATCTCGTATTGCACGACCTCTTCGCCGATGGATCGCACGCGAGCGTGGGGTACGAGCTCGACGCCGTGCTCGCGGAGCTCGTGCAGCACCCGCCAGCGTCGGGGATGGGCCAGCTCGAGGCCGAACTTGGGGCCCTCCTCGAGGACGGTCACGCTTCGTCCGCGCTCCACCAGGAACTCGGCGAGCTCGACGCCGACCAGTCCGCCGCCGATCACGACCACGCGCTTGCCGAGCGGCATCCACGCCTTCGATGCGGCTCTCAGCTGCGCGATCGAGCTCGTGACGCCGGTCGCGCGGCCGGCGCGCACGGCGAGGCGACCGGCGAGCGAGAGCTTCTTGGCTGCCTCGCCGCTGCCGTCGCCGGTGAGGAGCTCGCGCAGATCGTCGCCGTCGAAGACGTGATCGCGGTCGATGCCCGGGATCTCGGGATTCGAGCGTCCTGCGCCCGCAGCCACCAGCACCTGATCGGGTGCGATCTCGCGGATCGTCTCGGCGCTCACCTCCGTCTCGAGCCGCACGTCGACGCCCAGTGCGTGCATCTGGCCTGTGAGCCAGTCGAGCAGTCGCTCGTTGGGCTCGTACATGAGGGCGGCGAAACGCAGCGAGCCGCCGAGCTGCTTCGACTTCTCGCAGAGCACGACCTCGTGGCCGCGGAGGCTCGCCACGCGAGCTGCTTCGAGGCCTGACGTGCCGCCGCCGACGATCAGCACGCGGCGCGGCGTCGCCGCCCGCTCGAGCTCCGGGGCGCTCATGGTGGCTTCGTGCCCCGTCAGTGGGTTCACCGCGCACCGGACGGGCAGGTTGAAGAAGGGCTGGGCGACGCAGGTGTAGCAGTAGATGCAGGGCCGGACGTCGCCGGGGCGGCCCTCTGTGATCTTCTGCGGCAGCTCGGGATCGGCGAGCAGCTTGCGCGCCATCGCGACGACGTCGGCCTTGCCGTC
This sequence comes from uncultured Spirochaetaceae bacterium, assembly GCA_964474355.1. GTDB lineage: Bacteria > Myxococcota_A > UBA9160 > UBA9160 > UBA4427 > CAYYSY01. The sequence continues at coordinate 4,718 of CAYYSY010000437.1, forward strand.
GCGGATGAGTCCGTCGGCGATCTCGGGCTCGATGCGACCGACCGCGATCACCGGCACGTCGACCTTCGACTTCACGAGCGCCGTGGCGTCGACGTACGCGGCCTCTGTGTGCGTCAGTGGCCCCTCGGTGAACGCGATGGCCGACGTCGCGTCCGCATAGGCGGTCACGTGGATGGCGTCGGCGCCGGCCTCGGCTGCGAGCTCGGCGTTCCGCGCGCACTGCTCGGGCGTGATGCCATTCGGTGTGCGGAACTCGCGCGAGTCGAGCCGGACCCAGACCGGAAAGTCCTCGCCTGCTCGCTGCTTGCACGCAGCGATCACCTCGCAGAGCAGGCGCGCGCGGTTCTCGGCGCTGCCGCCATACTCGTCCTCCCGGAAGTTCCAGGCCTGCGAGAGGAACTCCGAGATCAGGTAGCCGTGGGCCCCGTGCAGCTCGACCGCGTCGAACCCTGCGCGCCGCGCCCGCTCGGCGGCGCTCGCGAACGCGTCGACGACCCAGGCGATGTCCTCGGCATCGGCCTCCTTGATCGTCGGCGGACCGCCGCCGAAGGCCTTCGCCATGAGGCCCATCTCTTCGAAGGAGAGATCGTGCGCCATGTCCATCGCGCCGTGGAAGCGCGGCTTCGAGGGCATGATGATCGGGCGCCCCGCCTTCGTGTCGACCCGGGACTGCTTGCCGTGGTGCGTGAGCTGGACGGCGATCTTCGCGCCGTGGCGATGGACGCCGTCGGTGAGCGCCTGGAGCCCGGGCAGATAGTCGTCGCTCGACATCGCGAGCTGGCCTTCGGCGTGGGCGCCGCGCGGGTAGGCCACCGCGCAGGCCTCGGTGATGATGAGCCCGGCACCCCCACGCGCGCGTGCCTCGTAGTAGGCGGCAATCGGCTCGCTCGCGCTGCCGTCCTGCTCGGCGATCTCGACGCCCATTGCGCTCATGGCGATGCGGTTGCGAAGCGTCATGCCCCCGATGGTGACGGGGGAGGTCAGGTGCTCGTACATCGATGGGCTCCGGTGGAGGGGGCTGGTGGCGCGCTCACGCCGACGGGTCGAGCAGCACCTTGAGCACGCCTTCGCGGCGACTGTCGAAGAGCTCGTAGGCGGCGGAGCCTTCACCAAGCCCCATCTCGTGCGTGAACACGAAGTCGGGCTGCAGCCGCCCCTCGGCGAGCAGCGGCACGAGATGCTGCCAGAAGCGCGGCACCGGGCAGACCCCGATACGGAACGTGACGTTCTTGACCAGGGCCAGCGCCATCGGGAACTCGAAGGCCATGTTCGTGTTGACGCCGATCACGCTCACGTGGCCACCGCGCCGCACGAGTGCGAGCGCGTTGCGGATGGTGTCGTCCGCACCGACGGCCTCGATGACGCTGTGCGGTCCGAGCCCGCCCGTCGCTTCGAGGATCTCGGTGTTCGCGTCGCCCGTGACGTCCAGGGGGATCGCGCCGAGCTGCTTCGCCGCGTCGAGTCGGCCCGGCACGCTGTCGAGCGCGAACACGCGGCGAGGCCCGAAGAGCAGGGCGCTCTGGATCGCCATCAAGCCGACGGGGCCGCAGCCGATCACCGCGACGTCGTGCCCCGGCTCGATCTCGGCGTTCTCGGCGCCGAAGTAGCCGGTGGGCAGGATGTCGGTGAGCAGCACCGCGCTCTTCGTCGACAGGCCGTCGGGAATGCGATGCAGGGTCGCGTCGGCCGTGGGCACGGCAAGCGCCTCGGCCTGTCCGCCGGCGAGGCCCTGGTTGGTGCCGAAGACGCGCCCGATGCCCTCCTCGCACGACGTCACGGTGCCGCCGCGACACGGCGAGCAATGACCGCACCCGATCACGCCCGAGACCAGCACGCGGTCACCCGCGCGGAAACCGCGCACACCGGAGCCCGTCTCGACGACCTCGCCGATTGCCTCGTGACCGATGCCATAGCTGCCTTCGCCCATCTCGCCGTGATAGATATGGAGGTCCGACCCGCAGATCGCGGTGCGTTCGACCTTCACGACGGCGCCGTCGATGCCCTCGGGCGAGGGATCGGGCACCTGCTCACAGCGGATGTCCCCCTTGCCGTGATAGACGAGCGCACGCATCAGCGGATCCCTCTCTGGTGGAGGCCTTGCAGGCGGTCGGGCAGGCATGTTCGCCCTCGGTGCCAGGCTCTGCATCAGGTGAAGATGATCTCGCCGCCCGCCGCCATGTCGTAGAACTCGCCGACGGTGATGATGCCGGTGAGGTCGTCCATGAAGTCGTCTTCAGTCAGGCCGAACAGGTCTACGGATGCCAGGCAGCCGTACATGCCCGCGCCAGTGTCGGAGATGAGCTGAACGAACTCCGGGATCGATGGGATGTCGAACTCCTCCATCTTCTTGTTGAGCATGTGGGTCGCCAGGCCCGACATGCCGGGCAGCAGGCCGACCAGTGTGGCCATGTGCATGCCGGGATTGCCCACGGTGGCGATCTTGATGTGCTCCATGCGCTGCTTGTGGATCGCATCGAGGCCGAAGAAGGTGAAGAAGAGGTTGGCTTCGATCCCCTCGGCCCGAGCCCCGTTGGCCATGATGAGCCCCGGGTAGATTCCATCGAGGGAGCCCTTCGAGATGATGATCGAAACCTTCTCGATCTTGTCGGACATGAACGTTCCTTTCGAACGGCGGAGGAGCCGCCGGCTTGTGGGTCAAATGCAGCCGCGAGGCTTGGGGATACCGGCGATGCGGGCGGCCACCTTGGCCGGGCCCTTCGGAAAGAGCTTGTAGAGCTCCTTCACGGTGACGCCGGAGGTCTTGCCGAGCGCGCGCACCGTCGGACCTGTGCCCTTCTCGAAGTACTCCTTGCGCATGAAGTCGATCACCTGCCAGTGCTGGTCGGTGAGGGGGTCGATCCCCTCCTCGCGCGCGAGCTCCTCGGCCATCTCGCGCTCCCACTGATCGGGTGCTTCGAAGAAGCCCTCTTCGTTCACGTCGACGGGCTTGCCGGCGAGGGTTCGAGTCGTCATGGGGTGTGTCTCCTGAGGGTCGGATGGACCCGTGGGGTGGGGTCAGTCATCACCGAGGTTCTTGCCGGCCGTGGGCATGTCGGGGCCGATCCCCGGTATGTCGCGCCCCGGCAGGAGGGCGTGCCAGTAGAACCACTCGAACATGAGCTTGCCGAGGTGGTTGAGGCGCGACTCCTTGAGCAGCGGCACGCCGATGGAGGTCGGGAAGTGTCCGCCCACGGGCTCGGTGTCGTAGTTGAAGTCGATGAGCATCGCCTTGTGGAAGCCCGTCTCGATGAAGCAGTTGGTGTGACCGTCGTAGGACGCGTCCAGCGTCTGCCCGGCGAGGAAACGGGTGATGTTCTCGACCACGACCTCGCCTTCGAAGTGGCTGACCGACCCGGCCTTCGATGTGGGGACGTCGGTCGCGTCGCCGATGGCGAAGACGTTGGCGTGCTGCTTGGATTGCAGGGTGTGTGGGTCGGTCGGGACGAAGCCGAGAGCGTCGCCGAGCCCGGGCGAACGATCGACGTACTCGGCGCCTCCGTGCACGGGGATCACGACCGCCAGGTCGAACGGCACCTCGCGTTCATCGAAGCTGACCAGCCGGCCGCCCTTGCCGTCGACCTCGCCCGTGTTGAACTCGGTCACCAGCTCCACGCGCTTCTCACCCAGCATGCCCGAGAGGGCCTTCGATGCGGTGGGCTTGGTGAAGGCGCCGTCGAGGGGGGTGACGTACGTGAGCTCGACGGCGTCGCGGATGCCGCGCTCACCGAAGTACCAGTCGGCCAGGAAGGCGAACTCGAGCGGCGCCACCGGGCACTTGATCGGCATGTCGACGACGTTGACGACGAGGCGGCCACCGTCGAATGCCTCCAGGGCGTGATGAAGAGCGCTCGCTCCTGCCAGATCGTAGAAGCTGAAGACGCTCTCGTTCCAGCCCGGCCCCGTGAGTCCCTCGGTCTCCTCTGGAACGAGGCGAGCGCCCGTGGCGACGAGCAGCACGTCATAGTCGAGAACGGTGTCGTCGCTCAGATGGACCTGATCGCGCTCGAGGTCGACGTGATCCACCGCGGTCTCGTGAAACGCGATGCCCCTGCGGAGCTGGCGCCCGCGAGACCGGACGAGGCGATCGGGATCGGCGAGGCCGAATGGCACGAACAGGAGCCCCGGCTGGTAGACGTGCTGGTCATTCTGGTCGACGACGGTGATCTCGGCTTCGTCGCCATAGTGCTTGTCGAGGCGGTTGGCGCTGAGCGTGCCGGCCGTTCCGCCGCCGAGGATCACGATGCGATGCGCCATCGAGTGTCCCTCACGAGTCGATTGTGACGATCGCATCGCCCACCCGGTGCCTGACGCGCATCAGGTCTGGGCGCATGCCGTCTGGATCCACCGTTGCCGGCATTCGCTGGTGGGCGAATCCGCACGGCAGCAGCCCTGACTCGATTGGAGCTTGCTGCCGCTGAGTCACGATTATAGCCCCGTGGTCAACAGGGCTGCACCCGACCCGAGCTCCCGTTGGTCCGCAGCTCAGACGGGCCTGGCCCTCATCCGCACCCGGTCGAGTCGAGATCTCGACGACGGCTCGCGCGAAGCGCAGCCAGCGCGCCGGTCGCGACGAGTCCCGATGCCAGCGCACTCGCGAAGCCGGGGCCCAACAGCGGGACGGGAGGCGGCTGCGAGAAATGAGTCGCGCTGAGATAGGTGACGTCGTAGGTGACCTGAATGTCGTAGTTCTGCAGGCCGCTCCCCTTGATGAGGCGCAGATAGAACGTCGCGATGTCGTCTCGGCCCTCGAGGTCGAGCAGCAGGTCGTCGCTCTCGACGAGGGTCGACGTTCCGTTCCAGATCCACTCGGTGACGCCCAGGCTGGAGATGATCACGTCGCCCTCACCCGGGTTCGGATCGAATCCGTTCTGGTCGATATAGTTGCTCGAAGAGGGCGGGACGAACTCGTACTCGTCGCCGATCGCCGGGAGCCGGATCAGGTAGAGGTCGCGCCACAGGCTGCTGCCCATGTCCTCGTCGTCGATCGTCTGGACCGTGCCCTCGACGGGCGGGTCGGAGCTCGTGGTCGACCACCAGGTGAACGGATCGACCACCTGATGGTTCGAGCCGATCCACAGCTCGAAATCGGTGACGGCGTCGAGGTAGTGACCGCGGTCGGGATCGTCGGGGCCTGACAGATTCAAGGCGGCGGGATCGTCGTAGTCGGGTGAGGCCGCCGCGGGGTCGATCGTGACGTAGCCCTCGATCGGGCTCCCGATCGCGTAGCCACCCGCCGCGAACGTCGGGTCGTCGGCACCGTTGCCGTACACGTCGTTCACCGCACTGACCGTGCCCTGGAAGTACCAGGTCTGCGGGGCGGCGAGCACGGCGCTGGGCATCACGCAGAGCCCGGCGATCGTGAGCAGTGTCGCCGCTTCGAGCCTTCCGCGCCGCTTCGGACGTGTACCGGTGACCATGGTGGCAATCATAACGCCGGTGCTCGGCCAGTCGATCTCATTTCTGTAGGCGAGTCGGCCGCCCGACACCTTCGCCGGCGGACGCGCCGCCGATTACGACTGGACTCCAAGATTCAACTGCCAGCGGTGTAGTTGGGCGCATCGCATCGGGTCGAGATCGTCACGAATCCTCTTCGAGCCGCTTCGCGAACGCCGCGCGCCACTCCTCGATCGGCTTGAACTCCGGGTCGCTGGCGTAGACCTCCTTCGTCCGCTCCGCGATCTCGCCGTCCGAGAGCGAGAGGTCGAGCGGGTCGGTCACCGGCTGCTGCGTGTACCACGGGCTCTCGACAAAGCACTCGACGAGGTTGCCCTCGGGATCGGCGAAGTAGAGCGACCAGGCGTTGCCGTGATTCAGGCCGAACTTGACGGCGACGCCGGCCTCGGCGAGCTCGGCGTCGAGGTCGCGCAGATCCTGCAGAGTGTCCACGTGGAAGGACACCTGATTGAGCATGCCCTTCTCGTCGCCGCGGCCTTCGACGAGGGCGATCTGGTGATGCTCGTTCGGGTCGGCGCTGAGGAAGCAGATGTTGGGCTTGTCGGGGAGCGCTTCGAGCACCCCGCGATCGGTGGTCTGCAGGCCGAGGTGCTTCGTGTAGAAGTCGACCATCGTGTCGAGGTTGCGCACGTGGAAGCCGACGTGGCTGAAGCGGATGCTTCTGCGGGACATGGTGTCCTCCTTCTGTTCAAACGCCGCGGACGCGGTCGAGGATCGTGTCCGCATCCCACGGTACGTCGTTGTCGCGCCAGCACACGTGCTGGTCGGGGCGTACCAGAATCAGGTCGCGCTCGTAGACCTTGCGCGCGTTGTCGTCGCGCAGCTGCACGACGGTGAGTGGCACCGAGCGCTCCGCGGCCGCCTTCTCGAAGCCCGAATTGTCGAGCCCATCGGCCAGGCAGAGCAGGCTGAAGCCCTGGCCGAGCCGGTCGAAGACGGGTGCGCCGCCGACGTAGA
>CAYYSY010000438.1:0-3252 GCA_964474355.1 uncultured Spirochaetaceae bacterium
CCCATTGCGCTAGCTGCCCCTCAGGCAGACAGGTCCGGGACAGAAGTCGGCTTCACGAGGGCCATGCAGCCACGGGCCAGTCGGCCCGCGCCGGTGCTCCCCGACTGCATAGACCGTCACCGACTACCCCACATCGCCCGCCATCTCGATGTCGACCGCTCGACCGTGCAGTATCACCTGGCGCGGCTCGGGCTGCGTTGATCTACGGAGAGTCTTCTCGGAGTGACGGGAGTGAGGGCCGAGCTCTGGGCCTCGTCTCTCTCGGTGAGTCGATCTCCTGGGGGTCTCCATCTTCGATCGGGACGGTTCACCCGGATGAGAGCGACGGGAAGCCGAGTCCGTGTGCCAGTCGACGAGGGCCCGAGATCGCCGGGACCGCAGGGGCTGGTGCTCTCTCCCCGTACCTCCCCGTCGATTCAAGGAATTCGCCCCCGTGGCGAGCTCGCGATCGGCCCCCGCCGGCTTCCTGCCGCAGGGCTGTTCGGGACCGCCTCCCGCCTCCTCCCGCTCCCCGGCAGGGTGCGCTATGGTGCGCGCCCCGCAGCGGGTGGTGGCCATGCCCCGCCCGCCCGTGAGCCCTCCCGGGCTCGCAGCCGCGGCCGCGAAAGCGGTGACGAAAGCGAAGAATTGGGCGCCCGTAGCTCAGCTGGATAGAGCACCGGCTTGCGGAGCCGGGGGGCGCACGTTCGAATCGTGCCGGGCGCGGCACTTCGCTTCTCTCTTCTCTCTACTACGCCTTCCCTCGCTCCCCTCGCATCGCCCCGGCACCGACGCGCGCCCAGCCGCCTGGCCCGCCCGCCTCAGGCTCGTCGCCGCTCCTCTGCGCGCCTCGATGCGAGCGCGGCGGCCGCGCTCGCGAGCACGAGTCCGACGAGCAGCGCGCGCTCGACCGGACCGAGCAGCGGCACGAGCGTCGGTGTCAGCGGCCTGAAGTCGGGCTCCCTCAAGTGCCCGTTGAAGTCGTTGACGAGTGACGCCGCGGTGTCGGCGTCGCAGGCTTCGGCGACGCCGCCGAGGCCGTCGCTGCAGCCGTAGTCGGCGAACTCGGCGTCGTAGTCGAACGGGTCGGTGATCGGGCCCTGCTTGCGGAGCACCCGAATCGCCCAGGCACCGCTCGGCGCGCTCGAGAGCATGTCGACCCTGACGAACGCCGGGTACGTCGTGCCCGAGTGCGTGTAGCTGTAGCCCTGCGAGAGTCCGCCGATCGGCTGGCCCGCACCGTCGACGAGATAGGCGACGACCTCCCAGGTACCGGCCGGCCAGTTCCACGACGGGCTGTTGCCGAGGCCGGTGCGCGTGAGCGCGCCCACGCCCTCGCCGCCGCCGAGGACGGTGCCCGTGGCCGCGAAGTCGGGTTCGGGTAGCAAGCCGCTGCCCCCATCGATGTTGGAGCCGGCGCTGTCGGCGTCACAGAAGTCTTCGAGCACGCCGCTGCCCGCATCGCACGAGTACTCGGCGTAGTCGGCGCCGAACGTGCCGGGCGCGAGCGTCCCCTGCTTGCGATACACCCGAATCCAGTGCGATGCATCCGGTGCCGAGGCGAGCATGTCGACGCCCACGAACGCGGGATACGTCGTGCCCGAGTGTGTGTAGGCATAGCCCTGGGAGAGCCCGCCCACGAGCTCGCCCTCGGCGTCGAGTAGCAGCGCGGCGACCTCCCAGGTACCGGCGGGCCAGTTCCACGAGGGGCTGTTGCCGAGGCCGCCGCGCGTGAGCGCGCCCACGCCGTCGCCGCCACCCGGGACGGTGCCCGACGCAGTGAAGTCGGGATCAATCAGGTAGCCGCTGCCGCCTCCGATGTAGGAGCCCGCGCTGTCGGCGTTGCAGAAGTCCTCGAGTACGCCGCCGCCCGCATCACACGCGTACTCGGCGTAGTCGGCGCCGAACGTGCCGGGTACCAGCGGGTCCTGGCTTCGATACACGCGGATGAAGTGCGAGGCATCGGGCGCCGAGGCGACCATGTCGACGGTGACGAACGCCGGGTACGTCGTGCCCGAGTGCGTGTAGCTGTAGCCGGCGGAGAGGCCGCCGATGGGCGCGCCGTTCGCATCGACGAGCATCGCCGCGACGTTCCAGGTGCCGGCGGGCCAGTTCCACGAGGGGCTGTTGCCGAGCCCGCCGCGCGTGATCGACGCGACCTGCGCGAAGGCCGTGGCGCTCGTGAGCAGCACGCCGAGGGCGGCGATACAGGCGGTGAAGTGGGCAAGACGTGTGGAGACGGGCATCTCGGTCCTCCTCGTCGTTCGTTCACTGGCTCGCTCGCTCGCTCGGCGATCGATCCTGCGGAGGGTCCGCCGTGGCGAGTACACCGAGGAGCGTCGGACGAGCCGGGACCGATGTCCAGCAAAATCGAGGGGTCGGGTGCGAGCGGTGTGGAGCGGGGGGCGAGCCGGCGGGCGCGCACGGAGGTGGCCGCGGCGAGACGGTCTCGAGCGAGGCCCCCTCGTCGCGGGACACGCCCCGGCGGTATCGCTCACGCGTGAACGCCGCGTGACGGTTCCGCGGAGGGCGCGCCGCCGCGATGCTCGGGTGCGCCCCCGAAGTGCCGGTGCTCGCCGGCAGGACGCGATGCCCGTGTCGAAGCGAGACCCGCGCGACCCGACCCGGTGGGTCGTAGAGCCCACGTCTCCCCGCTTGCTCGATCGGGTTCGCGCGGCGTGCCGGCTGCGGCACTACAGCCTTCGAACCGAGCAGGCGTATGTCGGCTGGGCGCGGCGCTACGTGCGCTTCCACGACCTGACCCATCCCGACGAGATGGGTGCGACCGAGGTCGTGGCGTTCTTGTCGGATCTCGCGGTGCATCGCGAGGTCGCTGCCTCGACGCAGAACCAGGCGCGTGCGGCGCTCGTCTTTCTATATGAGGAGGTGCTGGGTCGGGAGCTCGGGGGCCTCGACGCTGCCGTTCGGGCGCGGACGCCGGTGCACTTGCCGGTGGTGCTCACGCGCGACGAGGTGCGGGCGCTGATCGCGCACCTCGATCGGCAGCACGAGCTCGTCGCGCGGCTGCTCTATGGATCAGGTCTCCGCATTTTCGAGTGCCTGCGCCTTCGCGTGAAGGACGTCGATGCCCCGCGTCGCCAGATCGTCGTGCGCTCGGGGAAGGGCGACCGCGATCGCGCGACCCTGTTTCCGCGTTCGCTCGAGGAGCCGCTCGCCGCGCAGCTCCTTCGGGCACGCACGCTCTATGAGATGGACCGCCGCGATGGGCGCTCGGGCGTCAAGCTGCCAGCGGCGCTCGCCCGCAAGTACCCG